>JBEVME010000127.1:0-57465 GCA_040508785.1 Sphingobium sp. | reverse complement strand
TCAGTCCGCCATCGTCGCATTGTCGATGACGAAGCGATATTTGACGTCACTCTTCAGCATCCGGCCAAAGGCGGCTTCGATGTCTTGGGCGGAAATCAGCTCGATATCGGACACGATGCCCTTCTCCGCGCAGAAATCCAGCATCTCCTGCGTTTCCGCAATACCACCGATAAGCGAGCCCGCGATCGCCTTGCGCTGGAAAATAAGCGCACCGACATTGGGCGAGGGGTGCGGATGTTCCGGCACCCCGACCAGGCAAAGCGTCCCGTCGCGCTTCAGCAACATGGTATAGGCGTCCAGGCTGTGGCTGGCCGCAACCGTGTTCAGGATGAAGTCGAAGGTGCCCCGATGCGCCTTCATCTGTGCGGCGTCCTTCGAATTGACGACCTCGTCCGCCCCCAGGTCCAGCGCGTCCTGCCGCTTCGATTCGGATGTGGTGAAGGCGACAACATGGGCGCCCATCGCATGGGCCAGCTTGACGCCCATATGGCCCAGCCCGCCGATCCCGACGATGCCGACCTTCTTCCCCGGTCCCACATTCCAGTGGCGCAGCGGCGAATAGGTGGTGATGCCCGCGCAAAGCAGCGGCGCGACCGCCGCCAGCTGATCGGCGGGGTGGCTGATCTTCAGCACGAACTTGTCGTCCACGACGATGCTCTGCGAATAGCCGCCCAGCGTATGTCCGGGCGCATCGGCGGACCGCCCGTTATAGGTGCCGACGAAGCCGCCGCGCGTGCAATATTGCTCCTGTCCCTCGTCGCAGGATGGGCAGTTCTGGCAGCTGTCGACCATGCAACCCACGCCGACCAGGTCGCCCGTCCTGAACGCCGTGACCTGATCGCCGACGGCGGTGACATGGCCGACAATCTCGTGCCCCGGCACGCACGGATAGAGCGTGCCCTGCCATTCAGCGCGGACCTGGTGCAGGTCAGAATGGCAGATGCCGCAAAAGGCGATCGCGATCTGGACGTCATGCCCGCCCACCGGGCGGCGTTCGATGTCGATCGGTGCGACCGGCTTGTCGGCGGCAAGTGCGCCATAGGCTTTGACGACCATGAAAACCCCTTCTCGATGCCTGAATGGCAGGCACGCAAATACCACGTCCCGCCCAGCGCGTCGTCCGGGCGGACAACCGGCCCGAGATAAGCCGAAGCGGCCGTCGATCAACGCGTCGCCGCAAATTTATTGGCACGCCCTTGCCATTGCGCTCGGCCCCGGTGCCGCTATCTCTCCTGCCATGTCCGGCCCGCAATCCCCCGACCGATTCAACGAAGACAAGGCCACCTACACGGTCACGGGCAGCCAGCCGGACATCGATGCGGGGGTCGCGGCGATCCGCAATACGCTCAAGACGCTGCCGACCCGGCCCGGCGTCTACCGGATGCAGGACGCGCGTGGCGACGTGTTGTATGTCGGCAAGGCGCGGGCGCTGCGCAATCGCGTCACCAACTACACCCAGGTCGATCGACTCCCCCGCCGGCTCCAGCGCATGGTCGCCCAGACCCGCAGCATGACCATTGTCACCACCAACAGCGAAGCCGAAGCGCTGCTGCTGGAGGCGCAGCTCATCAAGCGCTATCGCCCGCCCTACAACGTCCTGCTGCGCGACGACAAAAGCTTTCCCTTCATCCTTCTACGCGAGGATCACGCCTTTCCCCGCGTCCAGAAGCATCGCGGCGCGCGCAAGGCCAGGGGCCGCTATTATGGCCCCTTCGCCAGCGCCGGATCGGTCACCCGCACCATCAACGCGCTGCAGAAGCTGTTCCTGCTTCGCTCCTGCACCGACAGCTTCTTCGCAAACCGTTCGCGCCCCTGCCTGTTGTATCAAATCAAGCGCTGCTCGGCCCCCTGCGTGGATCGCATCGATCAGGCGGGCTATCAGGAACTGGTGCGCGACGCGCAGGATTTCCTCGGCGGCAAGTCGCAGGAGGTGCAGCGCAAGCTCGGCCAGTCGATGCAGGCCGCGTCCGACAGCATGGACTTCGAACAGGCCGCCGTCATCCGCGACCGGCTGAAGGCGCTGACCTTCATCCAGGGGTCCCAGGCGATCAACGCCGAAGGCCTCGGCGACGCCGACATCTTCGCGCTGGCGACCAAGGGCGGGTCGATGTGCATCCAGGCCTTCTTCATTCGTGGCGGTCAGAATTGGGGCCATCGCAGCTTCTTCCCGGTCCACACCGCCGATGTACCCGAAGACGAAGTATTGGCCAGCTTCATGGCCCAGTTCTACGAGGAAGTGCCGCCGCCCAGGCTGATCCTGTCCGACCGCGCGCCGGCCGAATGCGACCTGATGGCGCAGGCGCTGACCGAACGCATCGGAGCCAAGGTCCGCATCGAAGTCCCCCAGCGCGGCGACCGTACCCGCCTGATCAAGCAAGCGCAGCGCAACGCGGTCGAGGCGCTGGAGCGCCAGCTCGCGGAGACCACGACTCAGGCGAAGGTGCTGAACGAAATGGTCGAGATTTTCGGTCTGGACGGCGTCCCCGACCGCATCGAGATCTACGACAACAGCCATATCCAGGGCGCCCACGCGCTCGGCGGCATGGTCGTCGCCGGGCCGGAGGGCTTCCGCAAGAACGCCTATCGCAAGTTCAACATCAAGCAGGCTGCGACCAATGACGACTTCGCGATGATGAAGGAGATGTTCGAGCGCAGGTTTGGCAGGGCAGCCAGAGAAGACCCGGATCGCGACGGCGGCGAATGGCCCGACCTGGTGCTGATCGACGGTGGCAAGGGGCAACTCTCCGCCGCCCGCACGATGCTGGAGGATATGGGCATAGAGGATGTCTGCATGATCGGCATCGCCAAGGGACCCCATCATGGCCGCGAGGGGCGGGAGGTTTTTCACCTGCTCGACGGCCGCGAGATCACTCTTCCGCTGAACCACCCGGTCCTGTTCTACATGCAGCGCCTGCGCGACGAGGTCCACCGCTTCGCCATCGGCGCCCACCGCGCCAAGCGCAGCAAGGCGATCACGGTCAGCTCGCTGGACGAGGTGCCGGGCATCGGCCCGTCACGGAAGAAGGCGCTGCTGATGCATTTCGGCACGGCCAAGGCGGTGAAGAGCGCGGCGCTGGAGGATTTGCTGAAAGCGCCCGGCGTGTCGAAGGCGGTGGCGCAGCAGGTGTTCGACTATTTCCATGGGTGAGGGGAGGGTGAGGGGCCTACTTCGGTGGTTCTTTCCCTCTTCTCCCCTCCCTGAAAGGGAGGGGGGTTCAACGCCGCACCGGATACATGGCCGCGATAATGAAGGAAGAAAGATCCTCTCCGACCCCTTCCGCAAAAGCGATAGAGGGCTTTAAAAATGTCCGCTCTCGGGTCGTTCACTGCCATCCACCCATCGTCATGCTGAACTTGTTTCAGTGTAGCCGAGGCCCGTGACTCGGCTGCCCATCGCACCCCGATCCGAAAAGATGGATCCTGAACCCCGTTCAGGATGACGTCGGATGAGAAGAGCGGCGGTGCATGGAGAGCCTTCCAACACCCTTCCAAAGTAGGATTTGATCTGGTTTACCCTCCCCAATGCAACCGCTCGCGTCCGCCCAACCCATCAGCCGCACAGTCGGCGCTTTGCCACCGCCAAAGCGGCGCGCACCTGTCTCCTCCCCGTCGCGTCGCTGTGACCCACCCGTTACCCAACGGGCGCGCCGCCGTGACCCAGGCGTGACCTCACCGTTACCCATCCGTGATTTTATTGTAGCTTCGCCGTTACTATTGACCCAAATCGCCCCACGACACTGTGAACTTCGCTCGCGCCATGGGCTAAGGGGATGAAAATCGGTCCGCTCAACCCCAACTCGTTCTCCGGCGAAAGCCGGAGCCCAGGGCCGGGTGGCGCGCCTACATCCTGGACTCCGGCGTTCGCCGGAGCACGACATTGAGGCCAGTACCATGATGAAAAGCATCAACCCCGCCACCGGCGAAGAGATTGCCAGCCACGCACTTTTGAGTGAAGCGCAACTCGAAGCAGCGCTCGACCGCGCGACCGCCACCTTCGCCACCTGGCGCGCCACCGCCCTGACGGACCGCATCGCGCTCCTCGCCCGCCTCGCCGACATCTATGAAGCGAACAAGGAAAGGCTCGCCCGCGTGGCGACCATGGAAATGGGCAAGACGCTCAAATCCGCCATCGCTGAGGTCGAAAAATGCATCGCCGGCTTCCGCTACTATGCGACGAACGGTCCTGCGATGCTCGACGGTGGCAGCATCGTGCAGACATCAGGCGGCAAGGTTGACATCGTCTGGCTCCCCATTGGCCCGGTGCTGGCGATTATGCCATGGAATTATCCCTATTGGCAGGTCGTCCGCTTCCTTGCTCCGACCATCCTGGCCGGCAATGTCGGCCTGCTCAAACATGCGGGCAACGTCCAGGGCGTCGCCAAGCTGATGATCGACATGATGGAAGAGGCCGGGGCGCCCGAAGGCCTGTTCCAAAATCTGCCGATCGACCATGACGTCATCCCGGCCCTCATTGCCGATGACCGCGTCGCCGCCGTGACCCTGACCGGCAGCGAAGGGGCCGGCATCTCCGTCGGCGAACAGGCCGGCCGCGCGCTCAAGAAGGTCGTGCTGGAACTGGGCGGGTCGGACCCGTTCATCGTCATGCCCTCGGCCGATCTCGACAAGGCAGTGGCCCAGGCCGTGACCGCCCGCATCCAGAATACGGGCCAATCCTGCATCTGCGGCAAACGCATGATCGTGCACGCTGATATCTACGATATTTTCCTCGAGAAATTTTCCGCCGGCATGGCGGCGGTCAAAGCCGGCGATCCGTTCGATCCGGACACAGTCATGGGTCCGCTCTCCACCGAAAGGCAGCGCCAGATCGTCATCGGCCAGCTCGATGCGTTCAAGGCAGCGGGCGCGACGCTGACGGGTGGTGAAGCGCTGCCTGGCCCCGGCGCTTTCCTTACCGCCGGAATCCTGACCGGCGTGCCCGTCGATCATGCGTTGATGGCCGAAGAGATTTTCGGACCCGTCGCGATGGTCTTCAAGGTGGCGGACATTGACGAGGCGATCCGCATCGCCAACGCCATCCCCTTCGGCCTCGGTTCCTCGGTCTGGACTCGCGACAAGGATGAGGAGGCCCGCTTCATCCGCGACATTGAGGCTGGCATGACGGCGATCAACCAGATGCTCGCTTCCGCGCCGGAAGCCCCGTTCGGCGGGATCAAGCGCTCCGGGCATGGTCGCGAACTCGGCCCCTTCGGCCTGCACGAATTCATGAACCTCAAGAGCGTGTATCGGGCGGCCGGATGACAGTGAATCTCTTTGGTTGAAAAATTAACGCGGCTGGTCTATATAAAAATCGCTGACGTCGTTTTATGACGATCTGTGATGGCTCCGCCGCCGCCGATTTTGATCGTGCCAGGCAGGAAATACCGGGTAGAAGTGATAGCTTCCCCCGGATCATGGCTCTCAAATAGTGATCGAACCAGCGGCGCAGTCGTCATGGGACGGTGCGCCTGTCCACTTATGTTGGCGGGATGGCCCGCCAGGAATTTCATGAACAACACTCTTCAATCCATTCACCGTTCCGTTCTGTCCCTTCCGTTCGACCGCAACTCGGCCTCGATCGCGCCCCGGCGCCGGATCAGCCCGATCTTGTCGAGCAGGGAATTGCGTGAACTGGTCGCCGAAATGGTCGGCTGACCGGGTAATTTGCGCCGGGCGGGGTTTCGGCTCCGCCTGGCGTTTTCGTTTCAAACCATTAGTTTTCGTCGCAGGCAGGAGGCCAGACATGAGCAGAGAACCCGTGAAACCCTTTCTGATCAGCAAGGACGACGACGGCAGCTTTCGCCTGACCGTCCGCGACACCCGCTATAATTCGCAGGGCTACCCGATCGTCACCGCCACCCTGCAGGAGGAGGTGTTCAAGACCGCCTCCGCCGCCAAGCAGGCCGCGCGGGAGCGCTTCCAGGCAGAGCCGGGCCAATACGCCACGAAATAGACTTCATTTTGGGGCAGGGGACGGCGCGATTTTCGGTTTTCCGTCCGCCCGTCAGCCTCTAGGTCACGGCCATGCCGTCGCTCACCACGCCTGCGATCGTCTGCGCCCTGCGCCACCATGGCGAACATGGCGCGATCGCCAGGCTGCTGACGCCGGACCATGGGCTGGTTCCCGGCTATGTGCGGGGCGGGCGGTCGCGGACGATGCGTCCGGTGCTGCTGCCCGGCAACATGGTGAAAGCCGAGTTCCGCACCCGGACCGAGGAGCAACTGGCCGGCCTCAGCGTGGAACTTTTCCACAGCCGCGCCCCGCTGCTCGCCGAGCCACTGCCCGCCGCGGCGATCGACTGGGCCTGTGCGCTCACTGCCGTTGCCCTGCCCGAAAGCCAGCCATATCCCGCACTGTTCCAGGCGCTCGACGGCGTATTGGGTGCGATCGAGGCGGCACCGGCGGCAAGAGGCTGGGCCGTGGCGCTGGTTCGATACGAACTGCTTTTGCTGGCGGAACTCGGTTTCGGCCTGGACCTCACGCGCTGCGCCGCAACCGGCTTGGTCGAGGACCTGGCCTATGTCAGCCCGCGCAGTTCGGCGGCCGTCAGCCGCATCGGCGCGCAAGGCTATGAAAGCCGTCTCCTGCCGCTACCCGCCTTCTTGCTCGGCCGGGGCGGAGGCGAATGGCCGGCAATCCTCGACGGCCTGCGCCTGACCGGCTTCTTCCTCGAGCGCTCGCTCCTTACCGAACGCCGTGCCGACGTTCTCGCGGCCCGCGAACGCCTTGTCGAGAGGCTCAAAAGAGCGGTTGCCTAAGCCGGGGTGCGACCATAAGGCGTCCGCGACTTTTTGCTCAGGAGGCCCACATGCTCATCGCCCTTTTCCCCGGAGACGGCATCGGCCCCGAGGTCGTGGCGCAGGCAAAGCGAGTACTCGACGCCCTGACGATCCCTGGCCTCATCTACGAGGAAGGTCTGGTCGGCGGCGCGGCGTACAAGGCGGCGGGTCATCCGCTTCCGCCAGCGACGCTCGATTTGGCCAGGCGCGCCGATGCCATCCTGTTCGGCGCGGTCGGTGATCCCGATTGCGACGCGCTCGAACGCCATCTGCGGCCCGAACAGGCGATCCTGGGCCTGCGCAAGGAACTCGCGCTGTTTTCCAACCTGCGCCCCGCCAAGATGTTTTCAGGCATGGGCGACGCATCGACCCTGCGACCGGAAATCGCGGAAGCGATCGACCTGCTGATCGTCCGGGAATTGAACGGAGACGTCTACTTCGGCGAAAAGGGGATGCGCACGACGTCCGACGGCCTGCGCGAGGGCTATGACATCATGTCCTATAACGAGTTCGAGGTGAACCGGATCGCACGCTCCGCGTTCGAAACGGCGCGTGCGCGTCGCGGCAAGCTCTGTTCGGTCGACAAGGCCAATGTGCTGGAGACCAGCCAGCTGTGGCGCGACGTCGTCATCGAAGTGGCGAAGGACTATCCCGACATCCAGCTGAGCCACATGTATGTCGACAATGCCGCCATGCAGCTCGTGCGCAATCCAGGCCAGTTCGACGTCATCGTGACGGGCAACCTGTTTGGCGACATCCTGTCCGATCAGGCGAGCATGTGCGTCGGCTCGATCGGCCTGCTGGCGTCGGCATCGCTCGATGCGAACGGCAAGGGCCTGTACGAGCCGATCCACGGGTCGGCACCCGACATTGCCGGCCAGGGCAAGGCCAATCCGCTGGCGACGGTCCTGTCGGCGGCGATGATGCTGCGCTATTCGCTCGGTCTTGGCGCCGAGGCCGACCGTATCGAAGCGGCCGTGGGCAAGGCTCTGGCCAGCGGGGCGCGCAGTCCCGATCTGGGCGGCGGCATGTCCACGGTCGAAATGGGAGATGCGGTCCTCGCGGCGCTTTGACAATCTGCCCTTGCTCGAGGGCGAGCGAGGACTGCCCGTGACCGACCTTTCCCTGCCATCGCTGCGCGCCGCCGCCGATCTGGTCTATGCGCAGATGCCGCCGACCCCGCAATATGCCTGGCCGCTGCTGGCGGAGCGGACCGGATGCGAGGTCTGGGTCAAGCATGAGAACCATACGCCGACCGGTGCTTTCAAGGCGCGGGGTGCGATCACCTATATCAACTGGCTGCGGCATACGCATCCCGACGTGAAGGGGATCATCACGGCGACGCGGGGCAATCATGGCCAGGCGCAGGCGCGGGCCGCCAGCGCGGGGGGCATCGGCATGACCATCGTGGTGCCTCACGGCAATGCGCGCGAGAAGAACGCCGCGATGCGCGCCTTTGGCGCCAAGCTGATCGAACATGGCCATGACTTCGACAGCGCCAAGGCGCACGCCATGATGCTGGCGGAGCGCGACGGGCTGTTCATGGTTCCGGCCTATCATGACGAACTGGTGCGCGGGGTAGCCAGCTACGGGCTGGAGCTGTTCGGGGCGGTGCCCGATCTCGATACGGTCTATGTGCCCGTCGGCTGTGGATCCGGCCTTTGCGGCACGATTGCGGCGCGCGAAGCGCTTGGCCTGAAGACGCGCGTGATCGGCGTCGTTTCTGCCCATGTCGACGCGGCCAAACGATCTTTCGAAGCGGGGCGGCTGATCGCCAGTCCTTCGGCCCATACGTTTGCGGACGGTGTCGCGGTGTGTACGCCGGTGCAGGCGGCGCTCGACTATTTCGGACCAGGCGCCGATCGCTTCGTTGCTGTCACGGACGACGAAGTGGCGGAGGCGATCCGCATCTACTGGCAGGACACGCATAATCTGGCCGAAGGTGCCGGCGCCGTCGCCCTGGCCGCCCTCATCCAGGAAAAGGAGACAATGCGGGGCAAGAAGGTTGCGGTAATCCTCTCCGGCGGTAATGGCGACTTGAGCCAGATGGCCGGGATATTGGCGGGGGAAACACCCCGCGTTGCAGAATTGCGGGAAGCGATATGAAGCGCAGGAGTGGGCAGGACCCCGAAATCACGAAGAACTGGCGTCCCGCTACGCTGGCCGTGCGTGGCGGCACGGCCCGCAGCGAGTGGGGCGAAACGTCCGAGGCGCTGTTCCTGACAAGCGGGTACAGCTATGATCGCGCCGAGGACGCCGCGATGCGCTTCGCCGGCGAACAGCAGGGCATGACCTATTCCCGGCTGCAGAATCCGACCGTCGAAATGCTGGAGAAGCGGATCGCACTGCTGGAAGGCGCCGAAGCCTGCCGTGCCACCGCAACTGGCATGGCGGCGATGACGGCCGCGCTGCTGTGCCAGCTTCAGGCGGGTGATCATGTCGTCGGCGCGAAGGCGGCGTTCGGATCGTGCCGCTGGCTGACCGATACGCTCCTGCCCAGGTTCGGGATCGAGACGACGACGATCGACGGGAGCGAAGTCGGCGCGTGGGAGACCGCGATTCGTCCCAATACGAAGGTCTTCTTCTTCGAGACACCCGCCAATCCGACGATGGACATCGTCGATCTGGCGGCCGTGTGCGGCATCGCCAGGGCACATGGCATCACGAGCGTTGTCGACAATGCCTTCGCGACGCCGGCGCTCCAGCGTCCGATGGATTTCGGCGCCGATGTGGTCGCCTACAGCGCGACCAAGATGATGGACGGGCAGGGACGGGTCCTCGCCGGCGCGATCTGCGGAACGGAAGAATTCATCGTCGACACGCTGCTGCCCTTTCACCGCAACACGGGGCCGACGCTTGCGCCTTTCAACGCCTGGGTCGTGCTCAAGGGGCTGGAAACATTGGACTTGCGCATCCGCAGGCAGAGCGAGAACGCGCTGAAGGTCGCCAAATTCCTGGAAGGGCGCGTCGCCAAGGTGCTTTATCCCGGCCTGGACAGCCATCCGCAGCACGCGCTGGCCATGCAACAAATGGCGATGGCGGGACCGATCTTCTCGCTTTATGTCGGCGGGGGCAGGGCGGAGGCCCACGGCCTGCTGAACGGGCTGGCACTGGTCGACATCAGCAACAATATCGGCGACTCGCGGTCGCTGATGACCCACCCCGCGTCCACGACCCATTATGGCATGGCCGAAGCGGCGCGGCTGGAGGTAGGGATTACCGAGGATATGTTGCGGCTGAACGTCGGCCTGGAGGACCCGGACGACGTGATCGAAGATCTCGATCGTGCGCTGGCGTCGATAGGCCGTTGACGTGGCAGGGCCAAACAGCGCATTCCTGACGCCGTGAACGCCCTGTTTCCCTTCCACGCGACCACGCGCGACGTCGTCGTCCATGTTGCCGTCACTTTTCTGGCCGAACAGTCCGAGCCGGATCGGGGGCGCTGGTTCTGGGCCTATCATATCCGCATCGAGAATGCGGGCGATCAGCCGGTCCAGCTCCTCACCCGGCATTGGCTCATTACTGATGGCCGCGGCGCGCAGCATCGCGTGGACGGGGACGGTGTGGTCGGCGAGCAGCCGGTGGTGCAGCCGGGCAAAAGCTATGACTATGTGTCCGGATGCCCGCTCAACACGCCGACCGGCTCGATGAAGGGCCATTACCACATGATCGGCGCGGACGGTCAGACCTTCGACATTGCAATTCCCCATTTCGCTCTGGTCGCTCCGGCAGTGGCTGAATGAAGCGGACCCATTTGCCGCTGAACGGCCTGCGCGTACTGGATGCGGCGGCGCGCCACCTCTCCTTCACCCGCGCGGCGGACGAGCTCGCGGTTACTCCCGCCGCCGTGGGGCAGCAGATCAGGGCGCTGGAGGACATGCTGGGCGTCGTCCTGTTCCGTCGCACGCCCAAGGGGCTGGAGCTGACCCCGGAGACTGAAGGCGGGCTGGAGGCGCTGCGCAAGGGCTTCCTGGAGTTCGAAGAGGCGGTGCGGGCAATGCAGGCGGGCCAGTCCAGCCTGTCGCTGACGATCGCGGCACCCCGCGATATCACCGCCAAATGGCTCCAGCCGCGCCTTGCGGCCTATGCCGCGGGTCAGCCGGACATCAGTTTTCAACTGATCGCGGCTGACGATGCGCTCGATTTCACCGAAGCCAATCTGGACCTTGCGGTCCGACTGGCCGACGGCAAGGGCGAGCATGAAGGCATGACGCTGGGCGAAGGACTGTTCGTCACCGTGGAGGCCGCGTCCGGCGCGCCCGACAGCCGGGTGGATTGGCCCGGCTGTCCGCAAGGCGATCGGGCGGCGACCATCCGCGTTGCCGACGCCGGGCTTGCGATCGAGGCGGCGGTCAGCGGGTTTGGCCGGGCGACCGTGCCGCTGCTGCTGGCGCAGGCAGACCTCCTTGCAGGGCGAGTGCGGCAGGTGGGGGAGCCCATCGCTTCCCCGCTCAGCTACTGGCTGATCGCGCCTCTCCCGCAATGGCGCCAGAAAAAGGTCAAGGCGCTGGTCGAGGCGTTGACTGCATAGGCAGGCGCGTCGAGCGGCCGGTAGCCCGATAAGAGGAGAAGGGGCATGCACTATCGTAGCCTGGGCCATGGCCTGACGGTATCGGCCGTCGGCGTTGGATGCATGCCCATGATCCGCGAGGGCAACATCAACTATGGCGTAGCTGACGACGCCATGTCGACCCGCACGATCCACGCAGCCATCGACCTCGGCATCACTTTCTTCGACACGGCAGAGATGTACGGCCCGTTCCGGAACGAGGAATTGCTCGGCGCGGCGATCAAGGATCGCCGGGACGGGCTTGTCATCGCAACCAAATTCGCCATGCGCTGGGAGGGCGGCACACCGGTCGGTGTCGACGGCAGCCCGGCCAATGCGCGCCGCGCCTGCGAGGCGTCGCTAAAGCGGCTGGGCATCGAGGTGATCGATCTGTTTTATCAGCACCGCGTCGATCCGAACGTGCCGATCGAGGAAACCGTCGGGGGCATGGCTGACCTGGTGAAGGAGGGCAAAGTCCTGCATCTGGGCCTGTCCGAAGCCGCTGCCGACACGGTCCGGCGCGCCGCCAGGGTCCACCCCATCACGGCCCTGCAGAGCGAATATTCGATCTGGGAGCGCGACGTGGAGGACGGCATCCTGGCCGCGTGTCGCGACAATGGCGTGGGCTTCGTACCCTACAGCCCGCTTGGTCGTGGCTTTCTGGCCGGCGGCATACGAAGTCTGGAGGAACTGCCGGCCAATGACTGGCGGCATAACGATCCGCGCTATTCGGCAGAGAACATGCCCCGCAACCTGGCCATCGTCGACGTGATCGGGCGCGTTGCCGCGCGCCATGGCGCCTCTAACGCGCAGGTCGCGCTCGCCTGGCTGCTGGCGCAGGGAGATGACATCGTGCCGATCCCCGGCGTCAAGCGCATCGAGACGATGAGCGACAGCGCAGCGGCTCCGGACCTGGTCCTGACTGCGGAGGATTTTTCCGAGATCGATATGGCCGCCCCCAGCGGCAAGACGGCAGGGCTGCGCTATCGCGAAGCGGCCATGAAAGGCGTCAAGCTATAGCGCCGGCGCGCTTGCCGGGACCGACAGCAAGTTGAGCGCTCGCGCCATCAGCGCCGCGAATTTGGCGTCGTCCACCCGCGCTGCAGGATCGTTCCAGCTCCCGCTGAGCGCATACCATTGCCCATCATGCGCGCGGGCGAGGAAGTTCATGGCGATGACGCCAGGCTCGCTGCCGCCCTTGTAGCCCAGATAGGCCCATCGTTTCGCGTCGGCAGGCCCGATGCCCGGATTGATCGCTAATATGGGGAGCGCGTCGCCACCTTCTCGCCGGAGCCAGTCCAGCAGAAGGATTGCGTCCGTTGGCGAGGCGAACCATTCGATGCTTTCGATCGCGGTGGGCTTTTCCGCGACGCTGCCGATGTCGATCGCACCGGGGCCGAGATGAGCGGCGTTATCCTTCAGCAAGGCCAGGCGCTCGGGCGCCGAAGCAGCGACGTAGCGAGCGCGCAAGCCGGAATTGATCGGCATCTTGAGCGCAAAGGCCTCGGCGGTCCCCAGCAGCGGCAGGGATTTGGCCGCAGCCGCATGGCCGGTACGGCCAAGCATTGCGCCCACCTGTTCGCGCCCCAAAGCCAGCAGCAGCGTGTCGGCCGCGCTGTTGTCGCTCTCCGCGATCATCGCCGCCGCCAGGCTGTGCAGCGTCATCGGGGCGTTGTCGGGCCAGGCCATGAGGCGGCCCGAGAAGCTCTTGTGCGAGAGCGGGACCACGTCCGACCAGCGGCGTTCTTGCGTAGCGATGGCACGGGCGGCCTCGGCCAGTACATACAGTTTGAAGGCGGAGCCGGTCGCCATCTGCACGTCGGTGTTGAGAGCCCTTAATGGCTGGGCGCCGGCATCAGTCAGCCGTGCGGCGGCGAAGGCGGTACGGCCGGGCAGGGCGGCAAGATCGGCGATCAGCTTGTCAATATTGTCGTCCGCGTGTCGGACACCGACGATGCGCAGCCCGACGACGCGATTGGGCGGATCGGGCGCGACGACCAGGGTGAAGCCGACGGTAGCCCGTTCATAGCGGATCTCCACCTGGCCGGCGGTCGCGCCGTTCTGGGTGACGGCGCCCATGGCCAGCGGCTTACCATGTTGCTGGCGCAGATCGGCGGCCAGTGCCCGCCATTGATCCACGGGGACGGCCTTCAGAAAGACGTCGGAGAAATAATCCTCTTCCTTCGCCGGAGCTGCGAGGATGGTGAGGAGCTGTCGGGCACGGCTCTGGTAGGCGGGGGTCGGTTGTGCAAAGGTCGGACCGGGCAGGGTCACCACAACCAACAGAAGAAGGGCGAAGGCGATGAAGGTTCGTCGTCCCTTGCCGCCATGCCGAACTTGTTTCAGCATTCGTCAGCCTCCTCGCTCTGTTGATTCATTGAGGCAGCAGGTTGCCGAACAGCTTTGCCCGGCTATGTCCGTGTGGCAGCATGGCGGGCGCAATGGAGCCTTGGAACAAGTCCAGGATGTTGCGCGCGTGGCGCTGCTGACACCCTTACGCGTCGATCGCCTCTTCATCCACAGCCGCGGCGTTTTCCTGGATGAAAGCGAAGCGGTGTGCGGGATTGCTCCCCATCAGCCGATCGACCAGATCGCGCACCCCGGCGCGCTCCTCGACGTCAGCGGGGAGGGTGATGCGGATCAGGCTGCGGGTCTTGGGATCCATGGTCGTCTCGCGCAACTGCATCGGGTTCATCTCGCCGAGTCCCTTGAAGCGGCTGACCTCCACCCTCTTGCCCCTGAATTCACGGGACTGCATCAGTTCCTCGCGATGCGCATCATCCTTGGCATAGGCGCTCTTGCCCCCGGCGACGAGGCGGTAGAGCGGCGGCTGCGCGAGATAGAGATGGCCGCGTCGAACCAGCTCGGGCATTTCCTGGAAGAAAAAGGTCATCAGCAGGGTCGCAATGTGCGCCCCGTCAACGTCTGCGTCGGTCATGATGACGACCCGTTCGTAGCGCAGATTGTCCGGGTTGCAGTCTTTGCGGGTGCCACAGCCGAAGGCCAGGATCATGTCGGCGATTTCCTGGTTGGCCAGGATTTTCGCATTATTGGCCGATGCGACGTTCAGTATCTTCCCGCGAAGGGGCAGGATCGCCTGCGTTTTGCGATCGCGCGCCTGCTTGGCCGACCCACCCGCCGAATCGCCCTCGACCAGAAAGATTTCAGAGCCTTCCGGATCGTCATTCGAACAATCCGTGAGCTTTCCGGGAAGGCGCAGCTTGCGGCCACTGGTCGCCGTCTTGCGCTTGATCTCCTTTTCCTGCTTGCGCTTCAGGCGCTCGTCCATGCGGTCGACGACATAGGCGAGCAGCGCCTTGCCGCGGTCCATATGGTCAGTCAGGAAATGGTCGAAATGGTCGCGCACGGCATTTTCGACGAGCCGCGCCGCATCCGGGCTGGTCAGGCGATCCTTGGTCTGGCTCTGGAATTGCGGGTCGCGGATGAACACGGAAAGCATGATCTCCGATGACGTCATGATATCATCGGCGATTATGTCCTTGGCCTTCTTCTGACCGATCAGCTCGGCAAAGGCCCGGATGCCCTTGACGAGAGCGGCGCGCAGACCCGCCTCATGCGTCCCCCCGTCAGGCGTGGGTATGGTGTTGCAATACCAACTGTAGCTGCCGTCGGACCAGAGCGGCCAGGCGATCGCCCATTCCACCCGGCCCGCCGTGCCCGGGAAATCCTGAGCGCCGGAGAAGAATTTGCTGGTGGCACATTCGCGAGCGCCGATCTGCTCCTTCAAATGATCGGCAAGGCCGCCGGGAAACTGGAACACTGCCTCGGCAGGCGTATCGTCGGTGATGAGTTCGGGCGCGCATTTCCAGCGGATTTCAACGCCGGCGAACAGATAGGCCTTGGACCGGGCCAGGCGATGCAGCCTGGCGGGCTTGAACTTCTGCTCGCCGAAAATTTCCGTATCCGGCACGAACATCGTCGAGGTGCCGCGCCGATTGGGCGCAGCGCCAACCTTTTCGAGGGGCGTGGTGGGCAGGCCCTGGGCGAAGCTCTGTCGGAATAGCTCCTTGTTGCGCGCGACTTCCACCACTGTCAGGGTCGACAGCGCATTGACGACGCTCGCGCCGACACCGTGCAGGCCGCCCGAAGTGGCATAGGCCTTGTCCGTGAATTTCCCGCCCGCGTGGAGCGTGGTCATGATGACCTCCAGCGCCGACTTGCCCGGATATTTGGGATGCGGATCGACCGGGATGCCCCGGCCGTTGTCGGTGATGGTCAGACGGTTGCCGGGCTCGAGCATGATCTCGATGCGGGTGGCGTGGCCCGCGACGGCCTCGTCCATACTGTTGTCGAGCACTTCGCTGGCGAGATGGTGCAGGGCACGCTCGTCGGTACCGCCGATATACATGCCCGGACGCCGGCGGACCGGCTCAAGCCCCTCCAGCACTTCGATGGCCGAAGCGTCATAACCGGGGGAGGATGCAGGCTGGTTGGCGAAGAGATCGTCGGACATTAGTGGAATCTATAGGCTAGCGGAGGGCGGGCGCAATGGTCGCCGGCAGGGCAAATGGGCTTCACGCAACCAAATCCGCATTAGCATCGTTTAACCCGGCGCAAGGCGAGGGAGATACTTCGCCAAGGCGAGGAGACTTTTCACATGGCTATCAAATATTTGGCGCCGATTGGCGTGGCGATGGCGTTCGCTCTTTCGACCCCGGCCTTCGCCCAGGCAAGCGACGGCGTCGATTGGACCGGCCCCTATATCGGCGGGCAGATCGGCTATACATGGCAGAAGAATGACGGAAACGAGCATCTGCGGTTCGACACGAACAGCGACGGCAATTTCGGCGATCAGCCCAAGCTGGCTTCCGGCGCGCCCGCCTTCTCCCGCGGAACGTGCGGCGGGGCGGCACGAAGTGAGGACCCTCTTGCGGGTTGCAATGATGACAAGGATGCGGTGACCTGGCTGGGCCATGTCGGCTATGACATGCAGTTCGGCAGTGTCGTGGCCGGTGTCGTAGCCGAGGCCGGCAAAGCCTATATCAGCGACAGCGTCAGCGAATATTCCACCACGCCCGCATCCTACATCATGACCCGGCGTATTGACTGGAACGGCAATTTGCGCGCTCGCCTCGGCTACACGACGAAAAGTGGCATCATGCCCTATATCACGGGCGGCTTGGCCTATGCCAAAGTGAAGAACAGCTTTGCCCAAGATGGGAACGCGATCAACAGCTTCACTCCCAACAAGAGTAAGGAGGATGCCTGGGGCTGGACCGCAGGCGGCGGCGTGGAGGCCAAGGTCGCCGACAATTTCTCGATCGGTGTGTTGTACAAATGGACCCGCTACAACGTCAAAGACTATCGGGTCGTGGCAGGGCCCAACGCGACCAATCCGTCGCTGGTCACGGCATTCAATAATAGCTCCACGACAGGCAGCACCACCATTCGCCGTGGTGACAAGTTCGACACCCAGAGCGCTATGGTGACCGCCAGCTTCCGCTTCTGACGATGCTAGAACGGGGTGAGGGCAGCGGCCTTCACCCCTGTTTACGGCACTGCATCAGCGGCTGGATTTTGGTACCGAAATCCTCGACGCCCTGGATGAAATCATCGAAAGTGAGCAGCACGCCGCCCGTGTTTGGCACGGTCGCCATTTCGTCGAGCATCCGCGCTATGCTGGCATAGCTGCCGACCAGCGTCCCCATGTTGATATTGACAGCCCCTTCGGGCGCCGCAAGCTGGCGGACGTTGGTGTCGGTGTTCACTGTGTCCTTCGCGCCCTGATCGGCCAGCCAGGCGATCGCGTCCAGATCGACCCCGTCATTATAGCTTTTCCATTTGGCCATCGCCTCTTCGTCGGTTTCGGCGGCGATGATCATGACGAGAACGAATACCGACACCTGCCTGCCGGTCCTTTCCAGCGCAATCGCAAGGCGGGAGTTGTTGGAGGCGAACGCGGTTGGCGTGTTGACGCCAACGCCAAGGCAGAAGGCATAGTCGGCCCATTTTGCCGAGAAGGCGAGGCCGGCGTCGGACGATCCAGCGCAGATGATCTTCATGTCGCCTTGCGGCTTTGGCCAGACGCGACAGTCCTCCATGCTGTAATAGTCGCCCTTGAAGTCGGACGAGCCCGTGTCCCACAGTTCGCGCAGGATGCCGGCATATTCGTCGAGCATCCTGTAACGATTGCGGAAATGCTCCTCGCCGGGCCACAGGCCCATCTGCGTATATTCGGGCGGCTGCCAGCCGGTGATGAGATTGAGGCCGAAGCGGCCGTGGCTGATGCTGTCGATGGTGTTGCACATGCGCGCGGCGAAGGCCGGCGGTATGATGAGGGTGGGGCAGGTGGCGAATATCTTGATCTTTTCCGTCACCGCCGCGAGGCCAGCCATCAGCGTGAAGCTTTCCAGCCCATATTCCCAGAACTCCGTCTTGCCCCCGAAGCCGCGCAGCTTGATCATCGACAGGAGGAAATCGAGGCCGTGCCTCTCCGCGCTCTGAGCGATCGTCTTGTTGAGATCGAAGCTGGGCTTGTACTGCGGCGCGCTCTCGCTGATCAGCCAGCCATTGTTGTTGATAGGCACGAAGACGCCGACTTGCATGGGTTCTAGCTCCTGAGGAACGCGAGGACGATGCGGTTGAAAGTCGCGGGATCGGTGACGTTGCACGCATGGCCGCCCCATGCCATCACCTCATGATCCACGCCGCCCAGTTGTTCGGCGAGCTCTTTTCCCGCTCGTGATGGAACCAACATGTCGTCGCCGGTAGCCAGAACCAGAGTCTTGACAGGCATGCCGCCCAATTTTTTCATGAAGGCGAAATTGGCGAGGGCGGCGATACGCTTTTCCATTGTCACCATGCCAGGAAAGTCGGCCAATTGATGTGGGAGCTCGGCGTCCAGTTCGGTCGTATATGTGCAGATCCAGTCCGCGGGATAGAGGAAGATCGGCTGCGCGCGCAGGAATGCCTCCACCCCGGCATGGCGCAGCAGGGCCAGCCGCGCCTCGAAGCAGCGCAGAAAATGGGGGTCGGCCTTGGCCCAGCCATTGACGGCGACCAGCTTGTTCATCCTCTCCGGCGCCTTCATCGCCAGCGCCAGCCCGGCGACGCCACCCGCCGCATGACCTATGACATGCGCGCGCGACAGGCCGATGCCGTCCATCAGCGTCAGGATATCGTCAGCGAACTGATCGACCGTGACGATATCCGGCAGCGCGCGGTCGCTGCGCCCCGTGCCGCGATGATCATAGAGAATGACGCGATAGCCCGCCTCCGTCAGGGCTGGCACATTGGGCAACCAGTAATTGCCGGACCCGCCCAGGCCAGGCGACAGGATGACCGGCTGGCCGTCATCCGGGCCATGACTTTCCCAGTAGAGCCCGGCAACCTCCGGCATCAGCCCTTATGCGCCACGCTGGCGATTTCGACCAGGCAATCGGACTTCACCAGATCGCATCGGATGCAGTAGCGCGCAGGCTTGGCCCCTGGAAAATACTCCGCATAGACCGCGTTGAAAGCGGCATAATCGGCCAAATCCTTGAGGAAGATGTGGTTCATCGCCACGTCGTCAAGGCTGGCGCCAGCCGCCTCCAGCGTTATCCGGATGACGTCCAGGACGTGGCGGGTCTGCGCGGCCGCGTCGCCGACGTGGAGCACGGTTCCTCCTTCGCCCAGCGCGAGCACACCCGAGACATAGACAGTGTTGCCGGCCTTGGCCCCCGCCGAATAGGGCGCGATCGGCGTTGGAAACTGGGGCGGATTGATGGGTTCGAACGGCATGGCTAATCCTTCTGTGTCTGACCGAAGCTGCCGCAGAAATCCGCGACCGTGCTGACCCAGCCGAAGAAGCGCTCGACATTGTAGACGGTCGCGTCCTGCATCGCGGGCGGGCCGAGATGATGGGTCGCATCCTCCAGCATCACACCGAAATATTCGAGGTGGAAGCCGTCGCGCAGCGTTGATTCGACGCAGACATTGGTGGCGATGCCGACGAACACGATCGTCCGGATGCCGCGTGCCCGCAATATGCTGTCCAGCTGCGAGTTGAAGAAGGCGGAATAGCGGGTCTTGTGCAGGCAGATATCGCCGGGCTGCGGTGCGAGCGCATCGACCAGGGCGTAATCCCAGCCGCCGCGGGCCAGGAGCTTGCCATGGAGTTCAGGCCGGGCACGCATGGTCTTGAGAGCGTTGGACTTGTGGAAATTCGGGGACTTTCCCGCCGTCCCGGCCTCCACATAGTCGGCGTCCCAGCCGTTCTGCAGGAAGATGACGGACACATCCGCGCCGCGCGCTGTGTCCAGCACCTTGGCAATGTTATCGATTGTGCCGGCGGCTCCTCCAATGTCGAAGCCGGCCAGATCGACATAGCCGCCCGGGGAGGCGTAAGCGTTCTGCATGTCGATGACGACCACGGCGGTCTCCGCCGGGTTCAGCCGCAGTGCCTCGGGACGGGCAGGCAGCGTGACGCCTGCCGCCTCGGCCGATCCCACATTGATCACCTGGGGGTCCATCGGTGCGAACATGGCGCCATAGTAGGGAGGAGGCAAGGCTATGAAAAAGGCCGCCCGTTGCGGGGCGGCCTTTCGATCTTTCAGCGAACTCGCGGGCCGCCGAAGGGCAGGGGCGGGGGCGGGCGGCGGGTGCCGCGCGGCAACTGCGCCTGATAGGCGCGGCCGCAATGCTCGACGCAATAGGGGAAGCCGGGGTTCACCTGTTCGCCGCAGAAATGGAAGTCCGGCTCGCCCGGATGGCCCATCGGCCATTTGCAGATCCGTTCGGTCAGGTCGAGCAGGCTCGTCTTCCCTGCAATGTCAGCGCTCGGCTTCGCAGGGACGAGGCGGCGGGGGGGCGCAGGCGGGATGGGCGCCTGCTGGTCACCGGGACCCTGACGCAGAAAACCGCCCGGGCCGACCGAAACGACGCGCGGCTGGGGACGGGGCACTTCCGGCTCCGCCGGCGCAACAGCGGAAGGGAAAGGCGCAGGGGCTGGGGCAGGCGCGCGCACGGGTTCGGCTGCGACGGGCGGCGCCGGGCGCGGCGGCTCCGGCGTGACAGTAGGCACGGGCTTGCGCATCGGCACAGGCTTGCGGGGTGCTTCATTGGCCTTGACCGGCGAAGGACGCGACTGCAGCCCGAGGCGGTGCGCCTTGCCGATCACGGCATTGCGGCTCACGCCGCCAAGCTCGTCGGCGATCTGGCTGGCGGTCAGGCCCTTCTCCCACAGCGACTTCAGCTGATCGATACGCTCATCGGTCCAGGACAATGGTGACTCCTCGAAATCTCGCTTCGTGACGGGCAGCAGCCCCATATGGTGCGTCGCCCACGCGTTTCCAATCCGCCTGAGAACATGCTTGCCGCATAGCGGCCCAGCCGATAGTCGATCCGTTCATGAACGACCAGTCCCTAATTGGCAGCGGCCAGCCTGAAATCAGCCATCCGATGCCCGCCTTTCCGGAACCGGGCGTGCCGGTGATCCGCAGCATCAACTGGGCCGGCCTCCGCGCGCTCTATGCCAAGGAAGTCCGGCGGTTCATGAAGGTGCAGCTGCAGACGATCTGGGCGCCGGCGGTAACGACGCTGATGTTCCTCGTCATCTTCTCGCTGGCGCTGGGTGGCGCGAACAGGCAGGTGCTGGGTGTCCCCTTTGCCGATTTCATCGCGCCCGGCCTGATGATGATGGGCATGATGAACAACAGCTTCGCCAACAGCAGCTTTTCGCTGCTGGCCGGCAAGATGCAGGGGACGCTGATCGATTATCTGATGCCGCCGTTGTCGAGCGGCGAACTGCTGCTCGCGCTGGTGGGAGCCGCGATTACGCGCGCCTGGTGCGTCGGCTTCGCCTTGTGGGCAGCGATGGCTTTGTGGCCAGGCGTGCATGTGACGCCGGTGCACCTGTGGGCGATCCTGTGGTTCGGCATGATGGGGGCTGCCCTGACCGCGCTTGTCGGGGTGCTAACATCGATCTGGGCGGAAAAGTTCGATCATGCCGCCGCCATTTCGAATTTCGTGATCGGACCGATGACGCTGCTGTCCGGCACCTTCTATGCCATTGACCGACTGTCGCCGCTCTTCCGCGCGATCAGCCATGCCAACCCCTTCTTCTATGCAATTTCCGGCTTCCGATACGGATTCGTCGCCGCCTCGGATGGCGATATCGTCGTTGGCAGCGCCGTGCTGGCCGGGCTGAACCTGACGCTGGCGCTGCTCTGCTATCTGCTGCTGCGCCGGGGCTGGCGGCTGAAGGCCTGATATCAGGCGAAGGCTGCGATCAGCGGGACAATCTGGCAGAGCACGGCCAGCATCAGCGCGGCGAGCAGCCAGTGGCCGAGGCGAGGCAGGTTTCGCGCCCTATTCGGCACTGCCCGCGCCGCCGATGCGGGTCAGCGTGAAACCAGCCTCTTCCGCTTCTGTGACGGGGTAGATGTTGCGCAGATCGACGAGCAGGGGGCTCGCCATGGACGTGGCGAGGCGGCGCAAGTCGAGAGCGCGGAAAATATCCCATTCGGTCACCAGCACCAGAACGTCGGCGCCCTTCGCCGCCTCATAGGCGTCCCTCGCCATGACGACGCCGGGCATCAGCGGGGCGGCGACCTCCATCCCTTCCGGATCATAGGCGACGACCTTCGCGCCTGCATCCTGGATAGCCTGGACGATCGCCAGACTGGGCGCATCGCGCATGTCATCGGTGTTGGGCTTGAAGGTGAGCCCAAGCAAGGCGACCGACTTGCCGCGCGGTTCGCTGCCCAAAGCCTTGACGATGCGGCGGCCCATGGCGCGCTTGCGCAGATCGTTGACCTGCACCACCGTCTCCACGATGCGGATCGGCGTGTCATAATCCTGCCCGGTCTTGACCAGCGCCAGCGTGTCCTTGGGAAAGCAGGAGCCGCCATAGCCAGGCCCGGCGTGGAGGAACTTGGAGCCGATCCGATTGTCGAGGCCGATGCCACGCGACACGTCCTGGACCTCGGCGCCGACCGCTTCGCACAAATCCGCCATTTCGTTGATGAAGGTGATCTTGGTAGCGAGGAAGGCATTGGCGGCATATTTGATGAGCTCGGCCGTACGCCGTCCCGTGAACATGACCGGTGCCTGGTTGAGATTGAGCGGGCGGTAGATCTGACGCATGACCGCTATCGCGCGCGCATTGCCGGTGGTGCCGACGACGACGCGGTCCGGCCGTTTGAAATCGCCTATCGCCGCACCTTCGCGAAGGAACTCCGGATTGGAAACCACCTGGATATCCATATCCGGCCGGGCCTCCCGCACGATCCGCTCGACCTCGTCACCGGTGCCGACGGGCACGGTGGATTTGGTGACGATGACGGTCGGCCCGTCAATGGCCCTGGCGATCTCCTCCGCCGCGGCGTACACATAGCTCAGATCCGCGTGCCCGTCGCCACGCCGCGATGGCGTACCAACCGCGATGAAAATGGCGTCGGCGCCGCGCACGCCGGCCTCCAGGTCGGTGGTGAAGGTCAGCCGGCCGGCCGCGGCGTTCCCGCCGACGAGTTGATCGAGTCCGGGTTCGAAGATCGGCATCCGCCCCGATTCGATCGCAGCGATCTTTGCCGCATCCTTGTCGACGCAAATGACGTCATGACCGAAGTCGGCAAAGCAGGCGCCCGAAACCAAGCCCACATAACCCGTGCCGATCATCGTGATTTTCATGGAATATGCCCGCAATTGCCAGGTGAGGAAGGTGGCGTGGCCCCTATCATAGCGCGAGAGGGTTGCAAATCCGTGCATGGTTGCTTGAAAGCCGCCGGATGCTTCAGCGCCTGTATACCATTTTCTGCGATGGCGATCGACGGACGGGCAAAGGATGAAGTAAAGGCATGAAAGTGGCGCTGGTATTCGGGACCCGACCGGAAGCGATCAAGCTGTTTCCGGTGATCCATGCGCTGCGCGCACGTCCCGATGTGGAAACCCGCGTCATCGTGACAGCTCAGCACCGCGGGTTGCTCGACCAGGTGCTGGAGATCGCCGGGATCGTGCCGGACGTCGACCTCGACGTCATGACCCCCAACCAGACTCTGGACGGGCTGACCGCGAAGCTGATCATCGCGCTGGGCGAAGCGTTCGACGCGGAAAGGCCCGATCGGGTGATCGTGCATGGAGACACCCTCACCACGATGGTCGCGAGCCTTGCCGCCTATTATCGCAAGATCCCGGTGGCTCATGTCGAGGCGGGACTGCGCAGCGGCGACATCCATCATCCCTGGCCCGAGGAGGTCAACCGGCGCGTGGTCGCCTGCATCGCCGACATGAATTTCGCCCCGACGCGAGCAGCGGCCGACGCCTTGCTGGCGGAAAATCGTGATCCCGCCAGCATCCACATCACCGGCAACACGGTAATCGACGCTCTGCTGGCGACTGTGAACCGCGTCCATGCCGAACCGGCGCTGGCGTGCGGTCTCGACGATCTGGCAAAGCAGTTCGCGGGCAGGCGGATCGTTGCCGTCACCAGCCACAGACGGGAGAATTTCGGCGGCGGCATGGAGGCGATCGCGCGCTCCATCGCAGACATTGCCGCGCGACCGGATGTGGCCGTCATCTTTCCGGTGCATCCCAATCCCAACGTGCGGCCGGTGATGGATGCGGTGCTGGGCGACCTGACCAATGTCGCGATGATCGAGCCGCTCGACTATCCGCATTTCGTGCGGCTGCTGGACATGTGCACGCTGGTGCTCACCGACAGCGGCGGGGTGCAGGAGGAAGCGCCATCGCTCGGCAAGCCAGTCTTGGTGATGCGCGAGACAACCGAGCGGCCCGAAGGTGTCAGCGCGGGTACTGCCAGGCTGGTTGGCACCGACCGGGCGAAAATCGTCGCGCAGGTGTTCGCGCTGCTCGATGACGAGGCCGCCTATCAGGCGATGGCGAAGGCGCACAATCCCTTCGGCGACGGGTTGGCCAGCGGGCGCATCGCGGACGTGATCGCGGCGGCCTGAAACCCGGACGGTTCTGTGTGCGTGATCTGCAAAATGATCGCCGCGAATCCGCTGATGAACCAACGGGTCGGCGACAGGGGCCGTTTTTGGCAGATCGCACAGAAGGCAGGCGCCCAGCCAGGGCAGGGGCGTCGTTGCCGACGAGGGGCTACAGCCCGCCCATCAACCCGTCGATCGCTCCCTGCAATATGTAACTGGCCGCCAGCTTGTCCACGAGCACCTCGCGCCGCGCGCGGCTGGCGTCAGCTTCGAGCAGGGTGCGGGTGACAGCCTGGGTGGACCAGCGTTCGTCCCACAGCAGGATGGGAAGGCCGAGGTCTGCAAGGTTGCGGGCGAAGGCTTGAGAGGCCTGGGACCGCGGGGAACCACTCCCGTCGAGATTGAGAGGGAGACCGATGACGATGCCCTTCACCGCCTGCTGCGCGATGAAGGCGGCGAGGGCGATCTTGTCCTGGGTGAACTTGCCGCGCCTGACCGTGTGAGCGGGGCTGGCTATCGACCAGCCATCGTCGCACAGCGCAATGCCGATCGTCTTCGTGCCGACATCCATTCCGATCAGGCGTCCGCCATGCGGCAGCGCATCGCGGAAGGCGATGCGGTCGGTCGTCAGGAGAGCGATTGTCATGCGCCCAGGAAGATGCCCAGCCGGATGCGCGCATCATTGCGTACATTCGCCCAGAACAGGCTGTAATCGTAGACGTGGTAATTATTGCCGGGCAGCGTGTAGGGACCCATATCTACAGGCTCCCCGATCATCAGAACGCCGCTGGTGTCGCAATGGGCCGGTACGATCCCTGTGACGAGATGCGGCGGCTTGCCGTCGTCGCGACTGTCCAGCGTACCGCGATTGGCGCTGGCCGGCGCGGCACCATTGAAGGCGCCCGTGATCGGATTGGTGCACAGCATGTGCGTGCCCTTGCGCGGCCGACCGGTATAGCCGTCCTCCTGCCCGAAAATATCGATGATGGCGGACGGATCGGCCGGCTCCGCATAGCTTTGCCAGCTGACGATGCAATGCGCCTGCTCCCGCCGCGCGCAGGCGGGCAAGCCGAGCGCGGGCAGGTCGGCTTCCACCGAGATCGGCCAGCCGACCGCATAGACTGCGGCAATGCGGGCAGCGACAGGGCGGCCCGCCACCTGTTCGCGCAGGAGCTTGAGCAGCTGACGCGAACCCTGGCTATGCGCCGCGAGGATCAAGGGGCCGTCCGGATTGGCCTTGATAAACGCAGCGAAGGCCTGGGCTACGTCGCGGTAGGCGGCATCCAGCGCGAGCCGTCCGGCCGGCTTGTCCGTAAGGAAGGCGCCGTAATTGGCCTGGCGATAGCGTGGCGCCCAGATATCGCCGGCCGCGTTGAAGGCGCTGGCCTGGCCTTGAACGAAGCGGCGCGCGGTTGCGGCCGCTTCCTCGTCGTCGAGCCGCACATTCCAATGCGCGTCGCCCAGAGTGGTGATGTAGGATGTGGGGTGGATGAAGAAGACCGCCGCCTTCCTGGCCACCGGCACATCCTTTACCCCCGCGGGCACCCACAGCGATGGATTGCCTGCCTTCATGTCCGGCCGGGCGATCCACATCGCGGGATCGTCATAGGCATTGGCAGGCAGCGGGGCGATTTCGGCATAGGCTTCGCGCGGCACCATCACCAGGCGGATCAGCTGCATACCCCAGATGCGATAGACCAGCAGCGCCACCAGCACGAGGAAGACGAGGCCGGCGATTGCATAGAGGAACTTGCGGGCCAAGGGCGGCTCTCCATTGCGTTGCGGGAACGCCCGCCATCGTGCCGCCTGTCTGGCGCAAGCGACCGGCGCGCGCAAGATGGCGGCAGGCCCGCCTGCCGCGCGGGCGAAGGGTTGATGCGCGCGAGCCCCGGTGCTAGCGGCTGCGCCATGTCGATAGACCTGCAAACCGTAAAGAAGATCGCCAGCCTCTCGCGCATTTCGGTGAGCGAGGCGGAGGCCGAGGCGATGGTGCCCGAACTCAACAACATCCTCGGCTGGGTGGAGCAACTGGGTGAGGTGGACGTGACCGGCGTGGAACCGATGACGGCCGTCATCCCCAACCATCTGCGGCTGCGTGAAGACGTGGTGACAGACGGCAATGTCCGCGAGCGGGTGCTGGCCAATGCGCCGCAGGCGGAGCACGGATTTTTCGCCGTACCCAAGGTGATCGAATAGGCGCCGTCTCTCCCTCCCGTTCGCCCTGCGCTTGCCGAAGGGCCGTATTTTTCTTCGAAGAAAGTGCAGGGCTTGGACAAGCTCAGCCCGAACGGAAATAATATGACCGACCTTACGAACCTCACTGTTGCCGACATCCGCGACGGGTTTCGCGCCGGCGATTTTTCAGCGCGGGAGGTGGCGAGCGCCTTCAACGCAAATATCGCGGCGGCCAAGGCTTTGAATGCCTTCATCGTCGAAACGCCGGAAAAGGCGCTGGAAGCGGCGGATGCCGCCGATGCGGCGCGGGCTTCGGGCGATCTCAAGCCGCTGTCGGGTGTGCCGATCGGCATGAAGGACCTGTTCTGTACCGAGGGCGTACAGACGACGGCGGCGAGCCATATGCTGGAAGGCTTCGTGCCGACGTACGAGAGTACGGTTTCGGGCAGGCTGTGGGCCGCGGGGGCGGGGATGCTGGGAAAGCTCAACCTCGACCAGTTCGCCATGGGGTCATCGAACGAGACCAGCTATTTCGGCAATGTGATCTCGCCCTGGAAGCGCAATGACGGGGGCAATGCCGCGCTGGCGCCGGGCGGATCGTCGGGCGGATCGTCCTCTGCGATTTCGGCGCGGTTGTGCCCGGCCGCGACCGGCACCGATACCGGCGGCTCGATCCGCCAGCCCGCTGCCTTCACCGGCATTTCCGGAATCAAGCCTACCTATGGGCGCTGCTCACGCTGGGGTATCGTGGCATTCGCCTCATCGCTGGATCAGGCCGGGCCGATGGCGCGGACGGTGCGCGACAATGCGATCATGCTGGAGAATATGGCCGGCTTCGACCCGAAGGATGCGACCAGTCTCGACCTGGCAGTGCCGCAGTGGGAAGCCGGGCTGTCGGGCGATCTCAAAGGCAAGACCATCGGCATTCCCAGGGAATATCGGCCCGACGGTCTCAACGCCGAAATCGCGTCGCTCTGGGACACGGGCATCGCATGGCTGAAAGATGCGGGCGCAAAGATCGTCGAGGTGTCGCTGCCGCACACCAAATATGCGCTGCCGACCTACTATATCATCGCGCCGGCCGAGGCTTCGTCCAACCTCGCCCGCTATGACGGTGTGCGCTACGGACAGCGCGACCTGCCCGATGGGGCGGGCTTGCAGGACATGTATGCCGCGACCCGCGCCGCCGGCTTCGGGCCGGAGGTGAAGCGCCGCATCATGATCGGCACCTATGTGCTGTCGGCGGGCTTCTACGACGCCTATTATACACAGGCGCAGAAGGTGCGGGCACTGATCGCCCGCGACTTCGACCTCGCGTTCGAACAGTGCGACCTGTTGCTGACCCCGACCGCACCCAGCGCTTCCTTCGCATTGGGGGAGAAGCAGGCCGATCCGCTCGCCATGTATCTGAACGACGTCTTCACCGTGCCGGCGAGCCTTGCTGGGTTGCCCGCGATGTCGGTGCCGGGCGGGCTGGACTCGCAGGGCTTGCCATTGGGGCTGCAGATCATCGGGCGCGCGCTGGACGAGCAGGGCGTGCTGAATGCGGGCCTCGCCATCGAGGAGCGGGCCGGCTTCGTCGCGCGGCCGGACAACTGGTGGTAAGACCACGCACGCCCGGCGGCTTCCGCGAACGGAATGTCGAAGTATTGAGGGAAGCGCAGGCGGCGCTGAACGTGGCGTTCGGCGCCATCCTCAGCGCCTATGTCGGCAATTCATTGGCCGAAGTGGATAATGGCCCGTTCGATCATGTGCTGCTGGCGAAGTTCTTCGTTCTGATTGCGCTGTTCATTCTGGGCCTGTGCGTCGGCAACGCCGTGATCCTGCGCGGCGAATTCATTTTGGGCGCGCTGTTCCTGGTCGCGTCGCTCGTCGCGGCCCTGTTCGCACATCATGCTGGCGCGCATCTGGGGTTCGAAGTGGCGGTGTTGCGGATATTGAGCGTCTGCTGGGTTCTGGGCCTGCTCGGCAGCAATGCGGTGCTGACGGTCATCAACTATGTGCATCATCGCAATCGCAAACGTACGAAACAGCGCTAAGCAATTTGTTCACGGCTCGCCATTAGGATTCCGGCAAAGGGGCTGGCGCGTGGCAGAGACGGAACAGCGAAGATATGTTGCGCTCGACAGCCTGCGCGGGCTGTGCGCCTGCTTGGTGGTGCTGTTCCATCTGCAGGTGACGGGCGGGATCGCGTCGCTGGCTTTCTTTCGCAACGCCTGGCTGTTCGTCGACTTCTTCTTCGTGCTGAGCGGCTTCGTGATCATGGCGAGCTATGGACGGCGACTGGCGGAGGGCTTCTCGCCCGTCATGTTCATGGCGTTGCGGCTGGGGAGGGTCTATCCCGTGCACCTAGCCCTGATCGGCGCCTATGTGGCGGTCGAACTTGCCAGCCTGCTCCTTCATCTGGACACGTTCACAGGCCGCGCCGCCTTCACCGGCAGCCAGTCTCTGCCAGCCCTGTGGCAGAATCTGGCATTGGTGCAAATATTCGGCTTGCAGGATGCGACGACCTGGAACGGGCCAAGCTGGAGCATAGCGGCCGAAATCTGGACCTATCTGATCGTGGCCATCGGCCTGTCGCTGATCGGAATGCGGTTCCTCGCTGTGGTCGGGGCGGCCGTACTGGTCGCGCCCGTCATCATGGCGTCAGCCGGCACCAGTTGGCTCGACTGGACTTCCAGCTGGAGCCTGGTGCGCTGCCTCTACGGCTTTGGCATCGGCATGCTGGCATTCGAGCTGCATCGGGCGAGTGACGTGCGGCCCGGCCGCTTTGCCGGATTGATCGAGCTGTGCGCGGTTGCCGCCTGCCTGTTCGCGGTGGTCGGCATAGTCCCCGGCCCGATCGAGTTTGCGCTCCCGCCGCTGTTTGCCTGCGCGATCCTCGTGTTCGCACGGGAAGGCGGCGTCATCAGCCGGCTGCTGCGCGCCGGGCCGGCCCAGGCGCTGGGGCGCTGGTCCTATTCCATCTATATGGTCCATCTGTTCGTCATCACGCGAACGACCGATCTACTGAAGCTGGGCGGACGGATGCTGGACGTCGAGCTGGTGTCGAGTCACCTGCCCAACGGCAAGCCGGGCAAGGTGCTGGTGGGATCGGACCTGACGCAAAGCCTGGTGGCGCTGGGCGTGCTGGCTTTGGTCATCCTGCTCGCTGCGCTATCCTACCGGCTGATCGAGGAGCCGGGGCGCGTCAGGTCCCGGCGCTGGGTGAAGGGCTGGCAGAAAGCGCCGGAGCCGGCGACGGGGACCGTTGCCCCACGGGCTTGAATTGCCTAGATGGCAGGCC
Source organism: Sphingobium sp. (assembly GCA_040508785.1). Classification (GTDB taxonomy): domain Bacteria; phylum Pseudomonadota; class Alphaproteobacteria; order Sphingomonadales; family Sphingomonadaceae; genus Sphingobium. The sequence continues at coordinate 27,788 of JBEVME010000127.1, read as the reverse complement.
ATGACGACGACAGCAGACTATCGCATCCAGGGCGCAACCGGCGAATGGGAGGTCGTAATCGGCCTTGAAGTCCATGCGCAGGTCACGTCCAACGCCAAGCTCTTTTCCGGCGCGGCTACCGCGTTCGGCGCCGAGCCCAATACGCAGGTAAGCCTCGTTGATGCCGCGATGCCGGGGATGTTGCCCGTGCCAAACCGCGAATGCATCCGCCAGGCGGTGCGCACCGGCATGGCGATCGACGCGCAGATCAACAAATGGTCGCGCTTCGACCGGAAGAATTATTTCTACGCGGATCTCCCCCAGGGCTATCAGATCAGTCAGCTCTACCACCCGATCGTCGGCGAGGGGCAGATCGACATCGTGCTGGACGAAAAGAATCCGGAAGGATCGACCAAGACGATCGGCATCGAGCGCATTCATGTCGAGCAGGATGCGGGCAAGTTAATGCACGACCAGCATCCCACGCGATCCTATGTCGACCTCAACCGGTCGGGCGTGGCGCTGATGGAGATCGTATCGAAGCCCGAGATGCGCTCGCCGGCGGAGGCCGGGGCCTATCTTGCCAAGCTGCGGACGATCCTGCGCTATGTGGGATCGTGCGACGGCAATATGGACCAGGGATCGATGCGCGCGGACGTTAATGTCTCGGTGCGCAGGCCCGGCGAGCCGTTCGGGACACGAACCGAGACCAAGAACGTCAATTCGGTGCGCTTCGTCATGGCCGTGGTCGAGCATGAGGCGAGCCGGCAGGTCGATGTGCTGGAGGCCGGCGGCAAGATCGTTCAGGAAACGCGGCTCTACGATCCGGACAGGGGCGAGACGCGATCGATGCGGTCCAAGGAGGATGCGCACGACTATCGCTACTTCCCCGATCCCGACCTGCTGCCGCTGGAGCTGGACGACGCGTTCCTGGAGGAATGTCGCGCCTCGCTGCCCGAACTGCCCGATGCCAAGCGCAAACGATACGAGACGGCGCTTGGCCTCAGCCCCTATAATGCCGCGACCTTGACAGCCGACGCCGATACGGCGCGCTGGTTCGAGACGCTGATCGCGGCAAGCGCGGCCGCGCAGAAGAAGAGCGAAGGCGAGGTCGCCAAGGCGGCTGCGAACTGGCTGCTGTCCGACCTGTATGGCGCTTTGAACCGCATCGGCAAGGATCTGGCCGACAGCCCGGTCAGTCCCGCGCAGGCGGCCGAACTGCTGGCGCTGGTGGCCGACGGCACACTGTCCGGCAGCCTTGCCAAGCAGGTGTTCGAGATCATGCTGGAGACCGGCAGCGGCGCCGCGCGGATCGTCGAGGAAAAGGGTCTGAAGCAGACCAGCGACAGCGGCGCGATCGAGGCCGTCGTGGCGAAGATACTGGCGGACAATAGCGACAAGGTCGAACAGTATAAGGCGGGCAAGGAAGCGCTGTTCGGCTTTTTCGTGGGCCAGACAATGAAGGCGATGCAGGGCAAGGCCAATCCCCAGGTCGTGAACGAACTGGTCCGCAAAGCCCTGGGCTGATCGAGCCGCGCCTGGAAGCGTACGACTCGCTCCAAGCTGTCGCTAAGCGTGCCTCGGTCCAGGAATTTGTCCCTGACGGCGCGAATGGCGCGGATCAACCCGGTTACATTTGCTGTTAGGTCGAGATGATCTTCGCGGATCGGCGCAAATCAGCCAACAAATATGTTCCGCTCAAGTAACGAAAAAGACTGCCTAAAATTCTGGCCCGTGGTCCGCCATACCCCATTTGGGGGATGCAGCGTGACGAAGCTTTGTGCGAACCACCGCTGCGATGCTTTACTCGCGTGCTTGACCATATTGAGTCGGAGCGCAAAGGTGAGTTGGGGTGCCCTCTGTCGGGGCATGTGGTCGAACGGCCCTTGGGGGGGAATCGATGAAGAAATTGACTGTAGCGCTGGTGTCGAGCGCCGTTATGCTTGGGCTGACCGCAGACGCGAGTGCCGCCGACAAGAACAAGCGCGGTACGCAGGCGATGGACCTGGACCCGACAAGCCGGGGCGCCATTTCCGGCACGGGATTTGAATCGCGCGATATCGATGCGATGGCGGACATGGTGCTGCGCGACCTGATGTCGCGACCGGACTTCGTGAGCTCGCCGCAGCCTCCGCGCATCTGCATGGACAGCGAACTGTTCTACAATAACAGCAGCCAGCGGATTGACCGGGACATGATCACCGGATCGCTGCGCGCCGCGCTGAACCGGGGCGCCAATGGCAAGCTGCGCTTCGTCAATCGCGAGCAGATCGCAGCCGTCATGCGCGAGCGCGAACTCAAGCGCACCGGCGTCGCCAATGTCGGCACGCGCGGTATGACGCAAGGCATTTCAGGGCTGGATTTCCAGCTGGTCGGCAAGATCACCTCGCTCGATTCGCGCGACAGCCGGACCGGCATCACGCAGCGCCGTATGCAGGTCATCTTCGAGTTGATGGATATGGAAACCGGCGACCTGATGTGGACCAGCGAGCCGTTCGTGACGCTGCGCGCATCGGGTGACGACGTCGTCTATCGCTGAATTGCCAGTCTATGTCTGCGCGGGTGGGGCGCCCGCAGCAGACCATCCTATCAACGCCAATGGGGAGGCGTATGCCATGCGTATCATCAATCTAGCCGTATCTATTTCCGCGATCGCACTGATTGCGACAGGCGCCACGGCGCAGGGCGACGCGCCGGCAGCGCCGCAGGCCTCGACCGCAGCGACGGCAGTCGTTCCGGCGCAGGACCCCAAGGAAATCGCGCGCGCGGCGAAGGCCGAACAGGCGCGGCAGAAGAATCTGATCAAGCAGTTCGGCATGGGTCCCTACCCCGAGGAGATCGACGGCTATCTGGCCGACAAGCCCGAGGCTCTGAAGCCCTATTACAAGCTGCTGATCGCGGGTGGGGAGCGCAACGCGGTGCTGAATTTCCAGCGCCTGGGGCTCGCTGCGATCAACGTTGGCGAATTCGATCGCGCGGAATGGGCCTTCGACAAGGCGCTGGACCGGATCGAGACCATCTATGCCAAGAACCCTCAGGCAGATGCCGCCCGCTCGCTGTTCCACAATGAAGCGAACAAGGACTATAAGGGCGAGCCTTATGAGCGCTCCATGGCCTATTATTATCGCGGCCTGCTCTATCTGCGGAAGGGCGATTACGGCAATGCCCGCGCCGTCTTCAAACAGGCCGAATTCCAAGACACGCTGTCCGACGCCGAGACGTTCCAGAGCGATTTCGCGGTCATGAACTATATGATCGGCTGGACCTATCATTGCGAAGGTCAGGCCAGCTCGGCATCGGAATCGTTCGGTATCGCCGCCAAGGCGCAACCGGGCCTCAACGCTCCCGCGCCCGGCGATACGCTGCTGATCGTGTCCGAGCTGGGCAACGGTCCGGTCAAGGCGCGCGACGGCGCACAGTCTCAAAAGCTGGTCTTCCAGGCCGGGCCGGCCTATCCCGAAAGTGCTGCGGTGGCCGCCGTGGCATTCCCCACCGCCGCAGCCGCACCGTTGAAAAAGGGCGCGAAGGCAATCGCCGCGCCGTCGCCTTATTCGGTCAACCTGATGCAGGCGAGCAGCGTCTATTACCAGGCGACGACCCGCGGCGGCCGCGCGATTGACGGCGTCATGAACGGCAAGGCCAACTGGAAAGGCGGCACCGACACCGCTGGCGACGTGGTCGGCAAGGTAGGCGAGATGAGCGGCGACAGCACGATGCAGCTGATCGGCCTTGGCATGAAGCTGTTCTCCTCGACGATGAAGACCAATGCCGACATCCGCGCCTGGGACGGGCTGCCGGACCTCATCATGGTGGGCACGGGCAAGACCGGGCCGAATTTCGGCTTCGACATGAGCTATCGCAAGGGCACCGAGCCGCTGACGATCAGTGGCGGGCCGGTCATGAAGGGCGGCAATGCCGCTTGCAACATCGCCTGGTCGCGATCGCGCCCGATCGTCCTGCCATCCGATGCCGTACCCGGCGAGGATGTGGGCGTCGCCCGCGCGGTGTCGCGCAAGGCCGGTGTCGCCCAGAAGGACCGCGCCTTCCGCACGGCCCTGACCGGGCAGGAATATGTGCTGGGCGCGCAGGCCAGCGCGGCGCGCTGATAGGGAGATAGGGCAATGAAGAAAATGCTGTTCATGGCCACCCTGGTGGCTGGCGTGGCGATGCTGCCGCATGGTGCAGAGCCGGCGAAGGCGCAGGAAAATCGGACGCTGAAATGCAAGATCGGCCGTGCCCGGTCTGCCGCGCCCGTGGGCGGGCCGGCCTTGGTCGCCAACGTCCCGCGATCGATGACGCCGATCGCGCTCGACGCGGTGCTGATGACCGATCGCGGCGTTTGGAAGAATGTCATCGTCGAGGGCCTCTACGCCCGTCGTACCGAGATGGAGACGGTGGAAATTTCCGCCCGACTTGTGAATTGCTCCAAGAAGCCGCTGTCGATCCAGGTCCGTTCCTCCTTCCTGGATGCGACGCAGGCACCTGCTGAAAAGGCATCGGTTTGGAAGCCGGTTTTCCTCTCGCCGCTGTCCACCGGGGTCTATCAGGAACGGTCGATCGGTACGACCAACGTCGCCAATTATCTGATCGAGGTCCGTTCGCCGCAATAGGCGGCGCGGGATAGCCGATCGCGAGACAAGGGTTCGGGCAAGGGGTTGAACATGGTGCAGGGCAAGGCAGCGTTGATGATCGCGGGGCTCGGGGCGATGCTTGTCGCGACTCCGGCGATGGCGCAATATCGCGACGGGCAACCGCCCATGTCGGGTCCCGGCAACAATATGCGGGCCGGAGAGCCGGAAACGCTGGCCCCGCCGCCGCCGCCGGCCGATCCCGCGCTCGGCGCGATGTCGCGCTTCGGCTATGCCTATGCGCGGGCCAAGAGCCCACGGATCGTCGTGTTCTGGAACCGCGAGTTCACCGACGAGGTCGCCAGCAAATATGAACATTATACCCGGATCGACAGCGCGGCGGTCGGCGTTGCTGCCAGCCAGTCCGTCGCGGTCGGCGGCTTCGGCATCGCTGCCGGTGCCAGCCAGGGTGCGGCCATGTCGGCCAGCAGCACGGAAATCCGGTCAGGCGTCGACCGCGTCGGCACCTCCCAGCGCGCGAGCAACTATGCCGAGACGATCGATTTCGACATAGAGCAGGCGTTCCAGGGCACGCTGAGCCAGAGCGGCGCGCGGCTTGTCGACCGCACATCGATCATGCGCACGACCGGCCTTGCCCAAGGCGCGGGCCAGGAAGCAAATGTGCAGGGGCTGGAAACCTCCGCGATCCTCAACAAGGCCGATATCGTGCTGGAGGTCGTGCAAATGGCGGACAGCCGCAAGGAGCGCGGCATCGCCTACCGCATCATCGCCCGCAACGTCCGCAGTGGCAAGGTGCTGGCACGGCTCAGTTCCGACGGCGAACCACCGGCCCGCCCGATGCCGCTCGTCGCGGGTCCAAACGGCTTCGTCCGCGCGGTTCAACCGGCCGCGACGCCATCTGATGTGGGACGCCAGCTGGCGGTGGAAACGATGGGCGCACTCGCCTCCGCGATGTAACGCAGTCGAAATTCAGTCCCGACAAAAAGGGGCGCCACCGGGGGATTGGTAGCGCCCCTCCTGTTTGTGTCGCGGCGTTCCGGGGGAGGAACATGTGAGCCGCGACGTCATCGGCGGACCGGGAGGGTCTGTGGGGTGTGGCCCGCCAATTCAATCCTTAGACGTCACAGAATGAAGTTTACCGTAGCCCGGAAAGCTATGGCGAGATGATTTTGTTGTTCTTCGGCGCTGAATTCCCCCCCCAGGCGGAAGCCCTCATTGCCGCCGACCAGCCGGGCACGGCCGGTCCAGCCGTTGGTGCGCTGTTCGGGCACCAGCGTGAAGCTGCTGCCCCCCGCGAAATGCGCGACCGTATCGCCGATCGAGCCGCCGACGATCTGGCGGCGTCCGCCTTCCAGCTCGACCCGGAGCCAGCCCTCGGTCGGATCGAGACTGCCGAAGTCATATCCGGCCGTCATCGTGCCGCTGGCCGCCAGCTCGTCGCTGCGCCGACCGCCGACGATCAGGTTAAACGCGTCCCCGCCGCCGGTTTCGGAATAGCTTCTCTCAGTCAGCCGATAATAGTCGACGCCGGCGGCAGGGCGGAGGCTGACACGGCCGAAGCGGGCGACATAGGATATGCCCGCGGTGCCGGACCACAACGTGCCCGACCAGTTGCCCTCCGCACTGCGCGTGATGGCCGCGCTCGTGAAGCGACGTGTGCCGCGAAAGTCGATGCGCGCGCCAGACAAGCGAGCGAAGGCCTGTACCGGGCCGAACTGGCCGCGCCAGTGGGTTGCCAGCTCGAACTGGTCAGAATCGACCGCGTTCTGAGTTTCCTGCGTGGAATCGCTGCCGTGAATATAGGCGAGGGATGCGCCGAAGGCGCCCAGCCGGGTCAGATATTCGATGCCCCCGCTCGTCCCCCATCCATTGACGTCATAGGAGGCCGTGTCGCCGATGCTTTTCGCGCTGCCGAACGCGACCTGCTGCAGCCAAAATCCCAGTCGTCCGTCGCCGGTGCGAACGATGCCGCCGGGATCGGACAGGATGCGCGCGGTGGCGCGCGATCCGGACGTCACGGCTTCAAACGTGCCGCCGGCGTGGTCGGGCAGCATCTGCCGAAGATTGGCGGTCAGCGCCTGCCCGTCCGCGACGGCGAGAAAGGCGTCGGCGACTGCCGCATCATTGTCCAGCGCGTCGAAGATCGCGCCATAGGCGCGCGAGACCGATCCGCTCAGCCCAAGTTCAGCCGTGGTTTTCGCAGCGATCGTCAGGGTTACGTTTCCAGTGGCGCTGTCGCCTGCGACACTACCCTTGAATATATAGGGTAATTGCAGGCTGGTCGATAATGTCGGCGCACCCGTAAGCGTCCCGGCATGGAGTATGACATAATTCCCGGCTGAGCCGCCTACGCTGGTCAGGGTCGCCTTTACCAGCGAACCGGTGGCAAAGTTCGCTGCGCCCGCGACGCTGTAGAGCGTGTGCGTATCGGCATCGGCATCGATGGTGACACCGATGGAGGCGCCTTGCGCGACAGCGAGAGAGGCTAGCGGGACCACACCGCCATTGGTGGCATTGAGTATGCCGCCGTTCACCGTCACGGCCGTGGCGCCTGCGTTTATCAACTGGCCGCTGTAGCTGGCCGAGTCCGACAGGCCGAAGCTGCCGCTGCCCCCGCCGAAGTCGATACTGCCGGTGACTGCCGAAGTGCCCGCGAGGTTGAGCGCCGCCATGCCTCCGCCGAAGCTCATCGCACCTGCATAAGTGGCGCTACCCGACAGCGCGACGCTGTCATTCCCGGCGCCCAGTGACAGGTCGCCGGTCACCGATCCTGCCGACAGCGTCACGACGTCATTGCCCGAGCCCAGCCGGATCGCGCCCGCTATGGTCGGTGCCGCCGCGGTCGGGGAAGCAAGCGTCTGCGTCAGCGTCACGCCGCCCGTGTTTGCGCTGAGGTCCATCGCTACGTTCGATCCGCTCTTGCCGCCGATGGCGGTGATCCGACCGCTGTTCGTGATGCTGGACAGCGTCCCCGCCGAATCGAGCAGCGCGATTGCAGCGCCTTTGTCCGCGCTCGTGGCGGTCGCGCTCAGGGTACCGCTGACGTCCAAGCTGTTGACGCTCGCTCCGGCGTCGATCACCAAGGCCCGCGCGATCGTGCCGTCCAGCGCCGATCCAGTGGCACCTACGCTGCCCGCGATCACGATCGCTGGTGCTGTGGCGCCCGCCCCGAGGCGGAGGCCGGTCGCGCTGCTGTCGTAGGACACCGCAGCGATGGAGCCCTCCACCGTTATGCCCTTGGCGACCGAGACATCACCTCCCAGGCCGCCAATGACCATGCCATTGCCAGCGATGCCGTCGTAAATGCCGTGGCCGCCGATCGCCCCTTTGACGATCAACCCATAGCCCGACGTGTCGGACGCGACCGCGCCGATGACGACATCCTGCGTCGCGCTGCCGATGAGCACCGCCGGCGCGGCGCCGTAAGCAGTGATCGCGGCCGTCCCTTCGCTGCTGTCGGTCAGGCCGTCGTCGTCCACATCCGTATCCGTGTCGCTGAGCGTCGGCGGCTTGTCGAAGATGATGCCGCCGCTCACATTGCCTGAGACGACCAGCGCCGATCCGCCTTGGAGCAGATCGTCAGCATCGAGCTTGGTGACGTCCGAGGGTCGGGCGGTCGTACGATAGCCGGTGGTGAGAATCGTCCCCTGAATCTTGAGGGCGCCATCGACATCGCCCAGCACCGCCGCCCCGACGCTGCCCGCGCCGACCACCGAGGTCGTGCCCCGCAACGTGATATTGCCGGTCACGTCGCCGGTCTTCACGCCATAGCTGCCGTCTCCCAGTACCGAGATCGTGCCGCTGGTGGACAGGTTGCCTGCGAGTGCCGCGTCGAGCCGGATGCCGGCCGATTGATTGCCCTCCACCGCTATGGTGCCGCTATTGTCGATCGCGCCGACATGGGCGGCACCCGCACCAACCAGGATGCCGTTGCGGCCGGACCCCTGCGCGAACGCGCCGTCCACGTCGCCATCGCTGTCGCCGTCGGTCGCGGCAAAATCCTCGTCCAGCGTGATCGTGCCGCTATTGACGATATCCCCGCTGGTGCCGGCCGCGGCCGCGATGCCGGCCGCGCCGTTGGCGCCGGTGACCTTCAGCGCTCCGGCATTCGACGCCTTGTTGTTGCTGTCCTGCGTGATCGCCGTGCCTGTGGTCAGTGTGATCGACCCGGCGGAAGACACGGTGACGTCGTCGGCGGAGCCGCTGGCGGCGGTCGATGTTTTTACGGCGGTGGTCGTGGCGGTCGCGATGGTGGTTTCGGCCGCCACCTGGCCGGTCGTCAGCGCCACCAAGACGGTTGAAATGGCCGTGTGGGCCAACAGATGTCGCATATTGTCTCCTCTGATCGCCGCGCCTTTTCACGCGCGCGCATGGCCAGAGACGACGCCGCCCGGTCGGTTCCGTGCAGCCTGCGTTCAGAAGGCGAAGTCGAGCCCCAGTCTTACGGTGCGGGGCCGCTGGGGTGTGTAGACGTCGCTCATGAGGTCGAAGGGCGTTCCCAACGCGGAGCGATTGCCATCGCTGTCGAGCAGATTGATGACGCTGATTGACAGCGCGATCGTCCCCAGCGAGACCGTGGCGGCGGCCGAAGTGTCGACATAATCGCCCTGCATCCGGCCAAGCCAGGGCCCGACGCCCAGGCGTGACTTGCCGACATAGCGCGCCGACGCGCTGAGGTGGAAGGGCAGGGCATCCCCACCCAAAGCGGTCCGGTAATCGAATGCCAGGCGTCCGCCGAGATTGGCCACGTTGGGCAAGGTGAGCGACGTGTCGGCGGCGGCGAGGCGCTGGACATAAGCGTTGGGCCGCGTCAGGCGACTGTCATTGTAAATGGCGCTCGCGTCCAGCGTCAGCCGCGGCAGCGGTCGCACGACGATACGCCCCTCGACCGTGTAGATGCGACCGTCACCGATATTGGCGCTGGCCGGCAGTCCGATCCGGTCGGTGACGTCGGCCTGGATATCCTTCCAATCGGTAAAGGCGGCATTGGCGGACAGCGCGAACGGATCCTGACCCGGACGGCCCGACCGGAAGCCGACCTCCAATGTGGACACCCGGTCGCGGCGGAAGCGCTGGATGCGCTGGTCATCGACCGACAGGCCCCCCGGCCTGAACCCCTGCTGGAAACGGGCATAGACGGTGGTGCCGGGAACGGCATCGCTGAGCAGCGAGAAGGAGGGCAGAAAGATTGTCTCGCTGGTTTTGGCGGTTGCCTCCGCACTGGCCAGTTCGAAGGCCGGGAGCACCTCCACGGGATCGAGCGCCTCGCCCGACAGGCGGCTGTTGGTGATCCGTCCGCCGAGCGTCGCCACAAGGCCGGTGAAGGGCTCGAACGAGGCTTCTCCGAACAAGGTCGCTTCCTTGATCCGGTTCTTGACGCCGGTAGTCCGCGCGGCCAGGCCACGGCCCTGCAACGGCACGCCGGGAATGATCTGGGGCACCGACGCCATGGTGCCATAGGAGGTCAGCGACCGGCGGATGGCCGACGTGCTTTCCAGATAGGAGAAGCCCATGATCCACCCCAGGCCGTTGTCGAGATCACGCACGAGCCGGTTTTCCGTCGAGAAGATGTCGACATGGTTGCGCTGGCGAAAGAGAGCGGGCGGATCGTTTCGCTGTGTCGCATCGTAGCTCTCCGACAAAATCTGCCGGACGTAGCCGGTCGAAGACACCAGGCGCAGATCGTCCCACTGTCGTTCGATCCGCAGGTTTGCGAGCAGATAGTCGGATGTATAGGGTTGTTCGACACTGGAGGCGCGCGCCAGATCCTTGCCGCGATCGGCATATTGCGCGTCGCGCGCCTCGATCCGCTGGTAGACGCCGTTGAGATCGATGGTCCAGGCATCGTCCGGCGCGAAGCGGAGCGCGGCGCGCCCGCCCCAGGTGCGGACGCGATTCACATCATCCTTGCCGCGCGTGACGTCGTCTATGTAGCCGCCCTCCTGCACGCCATAGCCGACGATGCGCAGCGCGAGCTTTTCCGAGATGATCGGGAGGTTCGCCACCGCCGCCACGTCGGCGCCGGTATCACCGTGCCAGGTGGCGGACGCGCCGATCGATCCTGCCATGCTCGTCTCGCCCAGATTGGGGGCGTTGGGCAGGATGCGGATGATGCCACCCAGCGATCCCGCGCCATAGAGCGTGCCCTGTGGCCCCTCCAGCACCTCCACGCCCGCCACGTCGAACAGGCGCAGGTCAGGGTCCGGCGCGGCATAGTTCAGCCGCATGTCGCCCAGATACTGGCCCGTAGTCGCCTGCGTCGGCCCGGCAACGCCGGAATCGGCGATGGCGCGGATGAACAGCTTGCTGCGGCCGGTCCCCGCATTGGTCGAACTGATGCTGCTGAAGCGGGAAAGAAGCGCGGCCGTACCGGTCGCCGCCTCACCGCTGGAAAAGGCGCTGCCACCTACCGATTCGACCATTCCGGCGTATCGGAATAGCGGCACGTCGCGCTTGGACGCGGTGACAACGATTTCCTCGGCCTGCTCGCGCTCGGGCAGCGGGGCTTGCGCGATGGTGGGGCGGGATGGCGGGCGCGGCGCCGCGCGGGTACGGACGATGCGCCAGCTACGCCCATCTACCTGCCGGGCGCTGGCGTCGCTGCCCTTGAGCAGGCGATCGAGCGCGCTCTCTACGCTCATCCGGCCGCGCAGGGCCGGGGTGGAAATGCCGGCGAGCGACTGGTCAGACATGCCGATGTTCGTGCCGGTCTGGCGGCCGAGCGCCACGATCGCCTCGCCCAGCCTGCCGGGGGCGATGCTGATCTCCTGTCTTTCCGCTGCCATGGCGGGGACTCCGCCGGCCATGGCGCCAACAAGCAGCTGCGCAGCGACGATCAAGGAGTCAGCCGGACGGGCCATCCGCTTCCTTCAGCAGCCATCCGCTGCCCTGACGAACGGCGGAGAGGCCCATGAGGGGGGCTGCGCTAGCGAAGAAGCGCGCCGGGTCGCGCGTCAACATGATCGTGCCGGTGAAGCGCGTCGATGCGGCGCCTGGGGTCGTGCGGATTTCGACGCCGATCGACCGGCTGATATCCTGGCTGATCTGGGCAACCGGCGCGCCGGCATAGACCAGGCGCCCGCCGCGCCAGCTGGCGACGGCATCATGCGACACTTCCGTCACCCGCAGGCCCGATCCATCCTCGGAAAGTGCGCGACCGGCCGGGAGTGAAATCGCCTCTGCCTCCGGATTGTATATGACGAGGCCTTCCGACACGCCGATGCGCGTCGCATCGCCGGTATGGACGATGTTGAACACCGTGCCGGCATCCTCGAACACGGTTTCGCCCACGGTCACGCGGAACGGATTGTCCGCATCATGACGGACGGTGAAGGCGGCCTCGCCCTTGTCCAGCGCGGCAAAACGCGCGTCGTTACGATCGAACCGCATCGTCGTGCCGCCGTTCAGGTCCACGCGTGTGCCGTCATCCAGCGCGATGGTGCGGGTCTCGCCGGGACGGGTCGTCACCGAATAGATGTCGCTGCGCGCGGTGACGCCAAGCGCGATGGCCCCCACGAGCGCCGCTGCGATCGCTCCGCCGCCAAACCAGCGGAGCGACCGCCAGCCGGGTCGCCCCGGACGGTCGGCGCGATCATTCGCCGGCGTAGGGACGATGACGGGGTCGGACGGCAGTAGCGCGGGCAGATCCGCATCGGCGGCCATCAGCATGTCATATGCTGCCGCGTTGTCGGGCGCAGCCTCCAGCCAAGCGGTAAGGCCTTCCCAATCGGCGAATTCCGGATCGCGCGTCCGGATCACCCAGTCGAGCGCCTGATCGTCAACCATGCCAGCAACCCTGTTCACTTTTTGCCCCGTACGAGACAGGACGCCACCGCGCCGCTCATTCCGTATCCAGTTTCTGCTTGAGCGCGAGCAGCGCACGATAGGCCTTTTGCAGGTCCTTCTCCACCGTGGTCAGGCTCACGCCCAGTTCCTCCGCGATGGCGCGCTGGCCAACCCCGTCGAGCCTGAACCGACGAAAGACAAGCTCGACCCGCGGCCCGAGTTCGCGCAGGACGCTCCGCGCCCGGTCTAGTCGTTCGGCCAGGATCATCTTCTCGTCGACCGGCGTGACATCGCCCGGATCGGCCATTACGCCGGCGCCGCTGTCGGACCAGTTCTGCTCCCGTTGCGCCCGCCTGGTCGTCGATCGATATCGGTCGAGCATCAGGTTGTTGGCCATGCGGTAGAGATAGGGCAGCGGATCGCTGATGGGGCCGAGATCCTTCGACTCCAGCTTCATCCACAAGTCCTGGATCAGATCTTCGGCATCCTCGGCAGCGCCCCGCGCGCGCAGAAAGCGCAGCAGGGCGACGCGATTCTGCAGAAATATGGCGGATAGCCCGTTGCTCATGCCTGATAAGAAGTCCGGTGGCTCGGTAGGCGGGTGCCATAATGGTGCGGCCCTTGAGTGGCAATCGCCATCGCGAAGAGTCGCGGCGGATTGTTTACGCGAGGATGCGGATAGCCTAGTCCGAACATGTGACCGGATCAGCCGAAATCAGCGAAGGCGGCGTGGCGATCGACGCCGCGCGGGCGCACGGCATGGACCCGGACGCCTTGCGCGCTCTGGTGGACGGGCTGGACCGCAATTATCTGGCCACGGGCCGCTTGCCCCATATGCAGCTGCTGATTTCCCGCGAGGAAGAGGTGCTGGTCCATGTCACCCGCGGTCGCGCTCGGGAAAGCGGGGCAGCATTGCGCGAGGACTCGCTGTTCCGGATCGCCTCGATGACCAAGCCGCTGACGTCGGTGGCGTTCATGATGCTGGTAGAGCGCGGCCTTGTCGCCCTGGACGATCCGGTCAGCCTTGTCCTGCCGGAATTTGCGCATCTGAAGGTGGGCCAGCGCAACCGGAGCAAGCCCGCTCGACCGATGCGCATGATCGATCTGCTGACGCACATGTCGGGGCTCACCTATGGCCTGCAGCATCGCACGCCGATCGACGCGCGCTATCGCAAGCTCGGCCTGGACGAGTTCCAGCAGGCACGCAGTTCGAACGAATTCATCGCCGCGCTTGCTGCGCTGCCGCTGGAGTTCTCGCCCGGCACGGCATGGAATTATTCCCTGTCGACCGACGTGCTGGGGGTGATCGTCGAACGGCTCGCCGGCATGGACCTGCAGAGCCTGTTCCGCGCCTGGATCTGCGACCCACTTGCCATGCCCGACACATGGTTCGAGCTGCCCGACGATCGTGTCGAGCGGATGCCCGACGCCTGGCGGCTGCGGGGCGACGGTACGCTGCATGTCGCCGACCTGGGTGTGCGGAGCGGTTTCAGACGCAAGGGGCGCTTTCTGTCGGGTGGCGGCGGGCTGATCTCGACGACCGCCGACTATCACCGCTTCACCCGCATGTTGCTGCGCGGCGGCGAACTGGACGGGGTGCGGGTCCTCCAGCCAGCGACCGTCGCGGCGATGCACGCCAACCAGCTGCCGGGAGGCGCCGACATTGCCGCCCTGGCCGTCGGTGATTTCGGGGAAGCGACCGCCACGGTTACGGGTTTCGGACTCGGATTCGCGATGGACCTTGCCACCAGCCAATATTATTGGGGCGGGATATTCTCGACCTTCTTCTTCGTCGATCCGATCGAGCGGCTGATCGGCATCTTCATGACCCAAATGGTGCCGTCGAACATCTATCCTGTCCGGGAACAATTGCGCGCAGGGGTGAACCGGTCGATCCTGCGGTCCCTGGCCCCGCCCGTCTGAAGCAAGGGCGGCGATATGCTGCGCTGCAAAAATGCCGGTGGCCAGTCGAACAAGCCTGTGTCACTATCCAGGCTGAATCGGGCAGGAGGCATCGTCCATGAGCAGCAAGGGCCAGGCAACGCTTCCAAAGCCGGCCCCCCGGCAGTTCGATCCGCAGACGCTGGCCCATGAAATCGTCGAACGCCTGACCTACCGGATCGGTAAGAACGCCGCCGCCGCGCAGCCGCACGACTGGCTGCACGCGGTCATCCTTTCCATCCGCGACCGCGTGATCGACGCCTGGATCACCTCGACCGAAAAAACCTATGAGGAGCAGGGGCGCCGGGTCTATTATCTGAGCCTGGAGTTTCTGATCGGCCGGCTGATGCGCGACGCCGCGTCGAATATGGAAATGTTGGACGATCTGCAGGCAGCGTTGGACTCGCTGGGTGTGGAACTGGACCTGATCGCTGCACTGGAGCCCGATGCGGCGCTGGGAAATGGCGGCCTTGGCCGACTGGCCGCCTGCTTCATGGAGAGCATGGCGACGGTGGACGTGCCAGCCTATGGCTATGGCATCCGCTATGTGAACGGCATGTTCCGGCAGGAGATTTCAGACGGGTGGCAGGTAGAGCTGCCCGAAACATGGCTGGCGCACGGCAATCCCTGGGAATTCGAGCGTCGCGAGGCGAGCTATGAGGTCGGCTTCGGCGGGTTGGTCGAGCCGGTGGCCAGCGAAGATGCAGGCCCCTATCAAATGCGCTGGAAGCCGACCGAGCGCGTGATCGCCACCGCATATGACACGCCGATCGCCGGCTGGCGCGGCAAGCGGGTGAACACGCTGCGGTTGTGGCAGGCCCAGCCGATCGACCCCATCCTCCTCGACAAGTTCAACGCCGGCGATCATCTGGGCGCGCTGTCCGAAAGCAACAGGGCGGAATCGCTGACCCGCGTACTCTATCCGGCGGACAGTTCACCTGCCGGCCAGGAGTTGCGCCTGAAGCAGGAATATTTCTTCTCCTCTGCTTCGCTACAGGACATCGTACGGCGGCACGTCCAGTATTTCGGGGACATACGGACCCTGGCGGACAAGGCGGCGATCCAGCTGAACGATACGCATCCGGCCGTGGCGGTCGTGGAGCTGATGCGCATCCTCCTCGACGACCATGGCCTGGATTTCGACAAAGGCTGGGACATCACGCGACGGACCTTCAGTTACACCAACCATACGCTGTTACCCGAGGCACTGGAAAGCTGGCCCGTGCCCCTGTTCGAGCGGCTTCTGCCCCGGCATATGCAGATCGTCTACGCGGTGAACAGCCGGCTGCTGGCGGAAGCTCGGCGGAAGGGGAGCTTTGAGGACGGCGCGATCGGCACGATATCTCTCATCGACGAAGTCGGCGAGCGACGGGTGCGAATGGGCAACCTGGCTTTCGCGGGATCGCACAGCGTCAACGGCGTGTCGGCGCTGCACACCGGCCTCATGAAGCAGACGGTGTTCGCCGATCTGCACAGACTCTATCCGAACAGGATCAACAACAAGACCAATGGGGTGACTTTCCGCCGCTGGCTGATGCAATGTAATCACGGCCTGTTCGAGCTGATCCGCGATGCGATAGGCGACCGCTTCATGGACGATCCCGAAGCGCTGTCGGATCTCGATCGCTTTGCCGACGACAGCGCATTCCAGGACAAATTCCTGGCGGTGAAAAAGGCCAACAAGCTGGCATTGTCCAATCTGCTGCGCCAGCGCTTCAACGCCCGGATCGATCCGGCAGCGCTGTTCGACATCCAGATCAAGCGGATCCATGAGTATAAGCGGCAGCTGCTCAACATTGTCGAGGCGGTGTCGCTGTACGACCAGATCAGGTCGCATCCCGAACGCGAGTGGGTGCCGAGGGTCAAGCTGTTCGGCGGCAAGGCTGCCTCGAGCTATCATAATGCGAAGCTCATCATAAAGCTGGCGGGCGACGTCGCACGCACGGTCAATCACGATCCGTCGGTACAGGGCCTTTTGAAGGTACAGTTCGTGCCCAACTACAATGTGTCGATGGCCGAGGTCATGATCCCGGCAGCGGACCTGTCCGAGCAGATATCGACCGCCGGTATGGAGGCTTCGGGCACGGGCAACATGAAGTTCGCAGTCAACGGCGCGCTGACGATCGGCACGCTGGATGGCGCCAATGTCGAAATGCGGGATCATGTAGGCGAGGAGAATATCATCATCTTCGGCTTGACCGCGCTTGAGGTGAATGAGCAGAGGGCGGCGGGATATGATCCGGGCGAGGTCATCGGCCGCAGCCGGGAACTCAAGCAGGCGCTGAACGCAATCGCGAGCGGGGTGTTCTCGCCGGATGATCCAGACCGCTACAGGGGCCTCATACAGGGCATATACGACCATGACTGGTTCATGGTGGCGGCCGATTTCGACGTTTACTCTGCCGCACAGCGCCGCGTCGATGCTCTTTGGCTGGATCAGCGGAAATGGGCAAAGATGGCGATCCACAATGTCGCGCGTATGGGCTGGTTTTCGTCCGATCGCACGATCCGCGAATATGCCGCGGATATCTGGAAGATGCCCTGATGCCGACGCAGCGGTCCTGAAGCGGTGCTGACGGCGAACCGGATCGCCCGGCTGGTGGAGGGCCGCGACAACAATCCCCATGCGACACTGGGCGTACATGGCAGCGGGGCAGGGTTCACGGCCTGCGTGCTGCTGCCGGGCGCCGAGGCGGTGACGGCTTATCGGCTGGATGGCCCGTTAGCAGGAGAACTGCTGCGGATTGACGTCCAAGGGCTTTTCCTGGGGCCGGTCGCGATAGAGGCGCGCCAACCGTTGCGTTACCATGCCCGTTATCCCGACGGTGGCGACTATTGGCTGCTCGATCCCTATAGCTTCGACCCGGTGCTGGGGGCGATGGATGATCATCTATTTGCCGAGGGATCGCACCGGCGCTTGTTCGAACGGCTGGGCGCCCATCTGATCGAGCATCAAGGTATTGCGGGTACGCATTTTGCGGTCTGGGCGCCCAACGCCTGCCGGGTGTCGGTGGTCGGCGAATTCAACAATTGGGACGGCCGCCGCTGCGTTATGCGCCATCGCATCGACAGCGGGCTGTGGGAATTGTTCGTGCCCGAAGTGGGGGAGGGTACACGCTACAAGTTCGAGATATTGGGACCGAAGGGCGAATTGCTGCCACTCAAGTCCGATCCCTTTGCCTTTCGTACCGAGCTGCGCCCGGCAACGGCTTCGGTCGTGTCTGGCTTGCCGCGCCACAAATGGGGCGACGACGCCCATCGCGCCTATTGGAGCGAGGTCGACCCCCGACGGGAGGCAATCAGCATCTACGAAGTTCATGCAGGATCATGGCAGCGCAAGGAGGATGGCGATTTCCTGGACTGGGACGCGCTGGCCAACCGGCTGATCCCCTATGTGGTCGGCATGGGCTTCACGCATATCGAGCTCATGCCGATCAGTGAATATCCTTATGATCCGAGCTGGGGCTATCAGACTATCGGACTTTATTCCCCGAGCGCGCGCTTTGGCGATCCCGCCGGCTTCGCACGCTTCGTCGACGGGGCACATCGCGCCGGCATCGGCGTCATCCTGGATTGGGTCCCCGCCCACTTCCCTGTCGACGACAACGGGCTGGCACGGTTCGACGGGACCGCGCTTTACGAGCATGAGGACCCGCGCAAGGGTTTCCATCCCGACTGGCAGACCGCCATATATAATTTCGGGCGGACCGAGGTCGCCGAGTTTCTGACAAATAATGCGCTGTTCTGGGCCGAGCAATATCATGTTGACGGGCTTCGGGTCGATGCGGTCGCATCGATGCTCTATCTCGACTATTCGCGCGAGCCGGGCGAGTGGGTGCCCAATCCCGATGGTGGACGGGAGAACATGGAGGCGGTCGCCTTCCTGCGACAGATGAACCGCGCGGTCTACGGTACGCACCAGGGCGTCATGACGATCGCCGAGGAATCGACCAGCTGGCCCGGTGTGTCCCGGCCGGTCCATAGCGGAGGGCTGGGCTTCGGCTTCAAATGGAGCATGGGCTTCATGAATGACACGCTGCGCTATCTGGCCCGCGATCCGGTGCACCGCCACCATCATCATGCGGATATCACCTTCGGCCTGCTCTATGCCTTTTCCGAAAATTTCGTCCTGCCGCTCAGCCATGACGAGGTGGTGCACGGCAAATCCTCCCTGCTGCACAAAATGCCCGGCGACGACGGACAGAAATTCGCGAATCTTCGTGCCTTCTACGCCTTTATGTGGGGCTATCCGGGCAAGAAGCTGCTGTTCATGGGTCAGGAGTTCGCCCAGCGCACCGAATGGAGCGAGGAACGCGCGCTCGACTGGCATCTTCTCGAACATGAAGCGCACCGGGGCGTACAATTGCTCGTCAGCGATCTCAACCGGCTCTACCGCTCGCGCCGGTCGCTCCATGCGCGCGATTGCGAGGCGGAAGGATTTCAATGGGTCGTGGTGGATGCCGCCACGGATTCCATCTTCGCCTGGCAGCGCTGCGCACCCGGCTCGCCGCCTATCGTCATCATCAGCCACTTCACCCCGGTCCCGCGACCCGGCTATCGCATCAAGCTGCCCTCGGGCGGGCGGTGGCGGGAGGTGTTGAACAGCGATGCCGCCGAATATGGCGGCGGCGGCGCGGGCAACCTGGGCGTGGTACATGCCGACGATGAGGGCTGGGCGACGATCAATCTGCCGCCGCTGGGAACATTGATGCTGGAACTGGACTATTGAAAGAGATGCCGCTCGCGGCGCAGGAGGAGAGGGCCGCATGAATGCAAGACATCAGCCGCTCGCGCGCGATGCCATGGCCTATGTGCTGGCCGGCGGACGCGGAAGCAGGCTGGCCGAACTGACCGACCGTCGCGCAAAGCCCGCCGTGCATTTCGGCGGAAAGGCGCGGATCATCGATTTCGCGCTCTCAAACGCGCTCAACAGCGGCATCCGCCGCATCGGCGTCGCCACACAATATAAAGCGCATTCGCTGATCCGGCACCTGCAGCGCGGCTGGAACTTCTTTCGCACCGAACGCAACGAGAGTTTCGACATCCTTCCCGCCAGCCAGCGCGTGTCGGAAAGCCAGTGGTATGAAGGCACTGCCGACGCAGTGTTCCAGAATATCGACATCATCGAGAGCTATGCGCCGGAGTATATGGTCATCCTGGCGGGCGACCACGTCTACAAGATGGACTATGAGCTGATGCTTCAGCAGCATGTCGACTGCGAAGCCGACGTGACGGTCGGCTGCCTGGAGGTGCCGCGAAAGGAAGCGAGCGGCTTTGGCGTCATGCATGTGGACGAGCATGACGTTATCACCGCCTTCGTGGAAAAGCCAAAGGACCCGCCGGGCATTCCCGGTCAGCCGGACATGGCGCTCGCCTCCATGGGTATTTATGTATTCCGGACCAGGTTCCTGATTGAGGAGCTGAAGCGCGATGCCCGGACGGCGGGCAGCAACCGTGATTTCGGCGGCGATCTGATTCCGCATATCGTGAAACACGGAAAAGCCGTGGCGCATCGCTTTTCCAGCAGTTGCGTACGCGCGGAGAGCGAACTCGTGCCCTATTGGCGCGACGTCGGTACGATCGATGCCTATTGGCAGGCCAATATCGACCTGACCGACGTCGTGCCCTCGCTCGACCTCTACGACCGCAGCTGGCCGCTCTGGACCTATTCGGAAGTCACGCCGCCCGCAAAGTTCGTCCACAATGAAGACGGTCGGCGCGGATCGGCAACCTCGTCCCTCGTCGCCGGGGGATGCATCGTATCCGGATCGTCGCTGCACCGCAGCCTGCTTTTTTCGGACGTGCGCACGAACAGTTTTTCCTCCGTCACCGAAAGCATCATCATGCCCAATTGCGTGATCGGCCGCGGCGCACGGCTGCATCGCTGCGTCGTCGATTCCGGCGTCACCATTCCGCCCGGTCTCATCATCGGCGAACAGCCCGACTTCGACCGGAAATATTTTCGCCAATCGGAAAATGGCGTGTGCCTCGTGACCCAGGCGATGATCGACATGGTCGGAGGCAAGAGCCTTTGAAGCAGGCGCCGGGGATGCGGGTGCTGTCGGTTGCGTCCGAAATCTATCCCCTGGTCAAGACCGGCGGACTGGCCGACGTCGTAGGCGCGCTGCCTGGCGCGCTGGCGGCGCAAGGGGTGAGCGTCCGGACATTGGTGCCGGCATACCCGGACGTTCTTGCGGGCCTGGCCAATATCCGGCGGGTCCGCAGCCTTGACGCGCTGCTGGGCACCCCGGCAACCATCCTTTCGGCTACCGCCGGCGCGCTAGAGCTGTTCCTGCTCGACGCGCCCGCGCTGTTCGCGCGTCCGGGCGGTCCCTACGGAGACGCCGGGGGCATAGACTGGCCAGACAATTGGCGCCGCTTTGCCGCATTGGGCCGCGCGGCGGCAGAGATCGCGGCGGGGGCAATCCCGCGCTGGCAACCGGATCTGGTCCATGCGCATGACTGGCAGGCCGCGATGGCGCCCGCCTATATGCGCTTTGGCGCCATGCCTGCGCTGCCCACTGTCGTCACGATCCATAACCTGGCGTTCCAAGGGCGTTTCCCGTCGGAGATTTTTCCAGCACTCGGGTTGCCGGCGGAAGCCTGGGGAATAGACGGCGTCGAATATTATGGCGGCGTCGGCTTTCTCAAGGCCGGACTGCTCTTTGCCGATGCGATCACCACCGTCAGCCCCGGCTATGCGCGCGAGATCAGGTCCCCCGCGCAGGGCATGGGGATGGAAGGGCTGATCGATGCCAGGGCGGGCCAGTTGCATGGCATATTGAACGGCATCGACCCGGCGATTTGGAACCCCGCCAGCGATCCCTCCCTTCCGGCTGGATATGATGCTCGATCGATCGCGTTGCGGGCGAAAAGCCGTGGCCGCCTGGAGGAACGGTTCGCGCTCGACCAGGGCGACGGTCCCATCTTCATCGTCGTCAGCCGCCTGACCTGGCAGAAGGGCATGGACCTTCTCGGCGCGGCGATCGACCATCTTGTCACCGCTGGCGGGCGCCTCGCGCTGCTGGGATCGGGCGATTCCGCGCTCGAGGCGACATTTCTGCTCGCCGCGTCCCGCCATCCCGGACGCGTCGGGGTACGGATCGGCTATGATGAAGCGCTTTCGCACCTGATGCAGGCTGGCGGCGACGCGATACTGATCCCATCGCGTTTCGAACCTTGTGGCCTGACCCAGTTGTATGGCCTTCGCTATGGCTGCGTGCCGGTGGTCGCGCGTGTCGGCGGACTGGCCGATACGGTGATCGACGCCAATGAAGCCGCGCTTGCGGCCGGCGTCGCGACCGGCATCCAGTTCCAGCCGGGAGAGGCCGAGGCCCTTATCGAGGGCATCGACCGGACGATCGCGCTGCACGCGCGCCAGGACGCCTGGCACGCCACCCAGCAGGCAGGGATGGCGGCCGACTTCAGCTGGGAGCGCAGCGCAGCGCGCTACGCCGATCTCTTCCGCTCTCTGGTCGCTGCCGCACGATGAAGCCGGGACCCGTGCTGGACGATGAGGGCGCCGACTTTCGCGTACATGCGCCCGATGCCGATGCCTTGTGGCTGTGCCTGTTCGACGATGGGGATCGGGAAGAACGGCTCGCGATGGCCCGCGATGTCGATGGCCTCTGGCATGTCCGGATCGAGGGCCTTGGCGCCGGGACGCGCTATGGCCTGCGTGCGGACGGCGCTCATGATCCCGCTTCCGGCCTGTGGTTCGATCCGGCGAAGCTGCTGCTGGACCCCTGGGCGACCGCGATCGACCGGCCCTTTGTCTATGATTCCAGGCTGGCCGCCTCCAGGAGGGAGGGGATCGACACGGCGTCCCTCATGCCCAAAGGGGTTCTGGTGCGCGATCCACCGGCGCTCGCGGCTCGCCCTCCTTCCTTCCGGGCCGGCGGCCTGATCTACGAGCTGCCCGTACGCGCCTTCACCATGCGCCATCCCGACGTGCCTCCGCCCGTCAGAGGCACGATTGCGGCCCTGGCTGAGCCGGTGGTAATCGACCATCTGCGCGCGCTGCGTGTCGATGCCGTCCAGCTGATGCCGATCAACGCGTGGATCGACGAGCGGCACCTGCCGCCGCTCGGCCTGAGCAACGGCTGGGGCTATAATCCGGTCAGCTGGTTCGCGCTCGACCCCAGGCTAGCGCCCGGCGGTTGGGCTGAGTTCCGCGGCACTGTGGCGGCGCTGCACGAAGCGGGCATCGCGGTCCTGATCGACATGGTCTTCAATCATGACGGTGAGAGCGACATGTTAGGCCCCACGCTGTCGCTGCGCGGACTGGACGGACGGACCTACTTTCGGCGCGAGCCCGACGGACGGCTCATCAACGATACGGGCACCGGGAACAGTATCGACTGCAATGCGCCGGTCGTGCGCTGCATGATCCGCCACGCGCTGCGCCGTTTTGTTGAGCAGGCGGGCGTGGACGGCTTCCGCTTCGATCTCGCGCCTGCGCTCGGACGCTTGCCTCACGGCTTCGATCCACAGGCACCCTTGCTCCGGGAATTGCGGGAAGATCCCGTCCTGGCCGACCGGGTCATGATCGCCGAACCCTGGGACATAGGCCCCGGCGGCTATCAACTGGGGCAGTTCGGCCCCGACTGGCTGGAATGGAATGACCGTTACCGCGATGACGTGCGTCGCTTCTGGCGGGGCGATGGCGGCATGCTGGGTGTCGTAGCGACGCGGTTGGCCGGTTCGGCGGATATTTTCGGGCAGGGCGAAGCGACCCGCACCGTCAATTTCCTGGCCGCGCATGACGGCTTCGCCCTGGCGGACATGGTGGCATATGCCGACCGGCACAATGAGGCCAATGGCGAGCAGAACCGCGACGGACATAGCGAGAATTTCAGCTGGAACAACGGCGCCGAGGGCCCGAGCGACCACCCCGCCGTAAACGAAGCGCGACGGCGCGACGTCAAGGCGCTGCTGGCGACGCTCTTCTGTTCGCGCGGAACGATCATGCTGACGGCGGGCGACGAATTCGGCCGCACCCAGCACGGCAACAACAATGCCTATGCACAGGACAATGACGTGACCTGGCTGGATTGGAATGGACGAGACCGCGAGGTCGAGGCCCATGCGATGGCCTGGTCCTCGTTGCGCGCGCGCTGTGCCGATCTGCGCGCCACCGGCCTCATGTCGAACGACGATGTCGAATGGCTGGACGAAGCGGGTATGCCGATGACCGTAGCGCAATGGGAAGACCCGGCGAGGCGATGCCTGACGTTCCGGTTCAGCGCGTCCGGCGTTGCGATCTGCGTCAACGGCCTGAGCGAGCAGCGCATTTTCCGATTGCCGGAAGGTGAATACTCCATCGGACCAAGAAGTCTGCTCCTGGTCGATCGGGAGTCCGCAATGGTGAGTCCAGCTGGGTTCGAACCAGCGACCTACTGATTAAAAGTCAGTTGCTCTACCGACTGAGCTATGGACCCGCATTGTGGTGCAATGCCCCCTAGTGGCGGCGGCGGGTGGGGTCAACCGGGCGTGCGCGTTGCAGGCGTGCATGGAGATGGCGCAGCCTGAGCCCCGTCTCCGGATCACGCCAGTCTGGCGCGATGGCCGATGCCGGCCCGAGCACGAAGCTGCGGGACCGGAAGGCGACATGCGGTATCGTCAGCGTCCGGCTGCGGACTTTGCCGCCCGACCACAGGATGATGTCGATGTCGAGCCGTCGTTCCCCCCATCGGCGCGCCCGGCGCCGCCCGAACCGCCGCTCGATCGCGTGGATGCGCTCGAGCAGTTCGGAGGGAGAGAAATCGGTAGCCAGCAGCAAGGCGCTGTTGGCGTAGCGGCGGTGGGACGGTCCCATTGGCGGGTTCGACAGGATCGGCGAAGCCGCCATGACCCGCCCCTCGCACCCGATCGCGGCGATCGCCGCAGCGATCAGCGCCCGGGGCGTCAGGCGGGCGGACCTCGCACGGTTGGAGCCGAGTGCCAGGAGATAATGGTGTAGGGCGCTTGTATCGGTCACGCCGCCATGCCTATCGGGTGCCCATGACCCTGCAAAGCCCCTTGCCCGCCGGTGAGCCGCCACATGATTGCCCGCTATGTCCGCGACTCGTCGATCTGCGAACGGCGCTGCGAGTCGAGCATCCGGGCTGGTGGAATGCGCCGGTGCCCGTCTTCGGCGACCCCGATGCCCGCATCGGCATCATCGGGCTCGCCCCCGGCAAGCACGGCGCGAACCGCACTGGACGACCCTTTACCGGGGATTTCGCCGGCGACCTTCTCTTCGCGACGCTGGCGAAATTCGGGCTGAGCGAAGGTCTTTACGAAGGCAGGCCGGACGATGCGCTGATCCTGCGCGACGCGATCATCCTCAATTCGGTCAAATGCCTGCCGCCCCAGAACAAGCCGAATCCCGACGAGGTCCACCGCTGCCGGCCGTTCCTCGCACAGGGGGTCGCCGCACTGCCCAATGCGCGCATTTTCGTCGCGCTGGGCCAGATCGCGCACCAGTCGGCGGTCAAGGTGCTGGGTGGGAAGCTGCCAAAAGCGCGCTTCGCGCATCTTGCCGAACACCGTATGCCCGACGGTCGGGTGCTGATCGACAGCTATCACTGCTCGCGCTACAATCAGAATACCGGCCGGCTGACGAGCGAGATGTTCGAGGCCGTGTTCGCCAGGGCAGTGGCCCTGCGCGATCGGACGGGCGATCAGATGTCCTGAGCGATGCGGCCGTAAAGGTCCGGCCGGCGGTCGCGGAAGAAACCCATGCCGGCCCGGTGCCTGCGCGCGCCTTCCAGGTCGAGCGTCGCGACCAGCGCGCCGCGATCACGCGCATCGGCTTCGGCCACGAAGTCACCCCATTCGTCGGTGATGAAGCTGTGGCCATAGAAGGTCTGGCCGTCCTCCCCGTCGCCTTCGGTGCCGATCCGATTGGCCGCTATTACGGGCATACAGTTGCTGACCGCATGGCCGACCATCGCCCGGCGCCACATCCGGCTCGTGTCAAGATCGGCATCATAGGGCTCTGACCCGATCGCCGTCGGATAAAAGAGCATTTCCGCGCCCATAAGCGCCATGACGCGGGCGGCTTCGGGATACCATTGGTCCCAGCAGATGCCGACGCCGATCGTGCCGTATTTCGTCGGCCAGACCTTGAAGCCGCTATTGCCGGGCCGGAAGTAATATTTCTCCTCATAACCCGGCCCGTCGGGAATGTGGCTCTTGCGATAGAGGCCCATAATCTCGCCCTGGTCGTCGATCATCGCCAGCGAGTTGTAATGATGCTGGCCGTCGCGCTCGAAGAAGCTGGTGGGAATGTAGACGCCAAGCGATTTTGCGACCTTGCGCATCTCCTGCACGGCCGGATGCTCATCGAGCGGCAATGCGCTGGCGAACAGCGCCTCGTCTTCCACGCGACAGAAATAGGGACCCTCGAAAAGTTCGGGCGGGAGGATGATCTTGGCTCCCCGCACGGCCGCCTTCGCAACATGGTCCGCGACCCGGGCGATATTGTCCGCGCGATCGTCCGAAAAGCTGAGTTGAAGCGCGGCGACGGTCACTTTGGTCATGGTTTTGCGGCTTCCCTGGGCAAGCGCCATTTTATCCGGGTGGTAATGCTGGATTCGATCGGTGTACCGTGCGCGTCTATCTTTGCCGTGAACCGACCGTGCTTCAATATGAGTGGGCAGACCTTCGCGTCCAGTTCGGGCGCCCCGCTCGATTGCGTGACCGTGCAATCCCTGGCCTGACCATCGGCGCCGACGAAGATGCTGACCGCCGTCGCGCTTTCCACATAGTCGGCGGCAGCGCCAGACTGCTGCAAGAGGATCAGCAAGGCAAAGAGCATGTCCGCGTCCTACAGGCTGGGCATCTGCTGGCTGCAACAATGAAAGCTGCCTCCGCCCGACAATATGGCATCGCTGCGCAGCCCGACAATGTCCCGCCCCGGGAAGAAAGGGCGCAGCGCGTCGAGCGCTGCCTGGTCGTTGGGACGACCATAGATGGGCACGACAATGGCGGCATTGCCGATATAGAAGTTCATGTAGCTGGCAGGAACAGCCTCGCCGTTCACTTCGATCCGGCCGGGGGAGGGGATGGGAGCGATATCAAGGCCGTGAGCCTTCGCCCGCGACCACGCGTCCACGTAGATCGCGGCGTTCGGGTCATCCGCGCCGTCGGGCTCGGGCAGCATCAATATGCCGGGCGCCACGAAGCGGGCGAGATTGTCGACATGCCCGTCGGTATGATCGTTGAGCAGCCCGTCGCCCAGCCACAGCATGTCGGACAGGCCCAGGCTGCCGGCCAGCAGGGTCTCGATCTTGCCTCTGTCGAGGTGCGGGTTGCGATTGCGGTTCAGCAGGCATTGTTCGGTCGTGACGAAGCGGCCGGTGCCGTCGGTATCGACCGCGCCGCCTTCGAATATCCAGGGCTGGGTGAGCGTCGGAAGGGCGGTCGTCGCGGCAAGTCGCGCGCCGATATCTTCGTCGCCAGGCATCTGATATTTGCCGCCCCACCCGTTGAAGCCGAAATCGACCAGCGCGGGCAGGCCCGAATTCAGTACGCCGATGGGCGCGGTATCCCGCAACCATACGTCCCCCAGAGCGTGGATGGCGATCGTGACGCCTGGCGTGACCAGCGTCCGCGCCACGTCGGCGTCCGCCTCGCTCGCCACGACCAGCCGGACCTCCTCGCCCCGTCCCTCGGCATGGACGGCATCGGCGAAGCCAGCGATCTGGCGACGGGCAGCGTCGAATGCTCCGGGCCATTCGGCAGGATTTGTGGGGAAGCCGATCCACACCCAGTCATGGGGCGCCCACTCTGCGGGCATGAGCGCGGTCATGGCAAAAATTTCTCCGTGTTGCGGCGTGTCTGTGCAAGTGAGTGCGACGCAATGGCGTATCAATGCGGTCCATTGTTTCACCCCGACATTGCGAAGCTACCGCGGCTCTAGCGAGTGCGTCAGCAATTGGACAGCGCAAGTACGATGAAGGGCCGCGAAGGGAGCCGCCTCAGGGCTGCGGCCGGCTCCGGTCCCGAATGGCCCGAAATTCATCGCCTTCCGTCCAGTTCGGCCACTCGCTCGTCTGCGCCAAGGCGCGACCGACCTCATAATAGAGCGTCAGGTCCTGTCCCGCCCCGGTCCAGTCCCAATCCGGATTAAATTCGTCCTTGGGACCGTGATAGCGATTGGCCTCATAATCCCTGGCCGCAGCAGCGCCCGCCGTCGTACCTCCCTGCACCAGATCCTGCCCTGGATCGAAATAGAGCATCGGCAAGCCATGTTTGGCGAAGCTGAAATGATCGGAACGGTAATAGAAGCCCTTTTCCGGCGTGGGCTCTTCACTGGCGATACGGCCCTGAGCCGTCAGCGCGCGCTCCAGATAGGCGTCGAGGCCCGACTTGCCCTTGCCGATCACCACGACATTGCGCGCCGGCCCCGCCATGCTGATCGCGTCGATGTTGATCCCGCCTACCGTCCTGGCCAGGGGGAATATGGGATTGCTGCCATAATAGGCGGACCCCAGCAGTCCCGATTCC
>JBEVME010000107.1:0-4539 GCA_040508785.1 Sphingobium sp. | reverse complement strand
AGCATGACCACCACGGCGGCGCTGGCGGGATCATGACGCATGGCGCAGCCTCCATCGCGAAGGGCATCATATCGCCCGACATTGCGAGTGGCTCCTGTGCCAGGCGCAACGCCTGGGGCGCATCGATAGGGAGAGCCGGAGGAGCCTTGCCGTCGAGCAGGCGGTGCAAGACATTGGAACGCCTGGGCCAGCGCGTCGAACAGCATCTCGTGGGTCTGGAGCGGATAGGCCCGGACCGCGAAGGCGCTACTGTGCGAGAGCTTGGTATGCGCCACCTGCAGCTTGGTATGCCGGCCACCCAACATGGCCCAGTCCTCGCTCCAGTCGAACTGGAAAGCCTCGCCTGCGGCGAACACCAGCGGCACGAAGGTACCGCGCCCGCTCGTCTGCGCCTCGCGCTGCCGCTCGGCCTTCCACGCCCTGACGAAGGCGGCGACACGTCCGTACGATCCGTCATAGCCCAGTACCACGAGGTCGGCGTGCATCTGCTTGGCCGTGCGTCGCTGTTTGCGCGACTTGGCGCCCGAGATCGCGGGACGTCTTCGCTAAGCGCTGCGCCGAGATGGTGACGAAATGGACCCCGGTAGAGGCGGGCGCGATGACGACCGTGCAGATTTTTCGCGACGTGCTGGCGGAATCCTACCCGACCGACAAGCCCTATTGAGCGGCCGGCGCCCTGCCCGCGCCGAACAGCCCCGTCACCACGCCGTGCAACATCGTCTCCATCGCGGCGCTGTCGCACAGCTCGGGCGCGACGCCGTCGATATGGCACAGGCCCAGCAAGATCAGCATGACCAGCCGCGCTTTCTGATCGACGGTCGCCACCGCGCTGTCGCCCTCGCCCGCCGCGATCAGCCGGCCGATCTGCTCGGCGCGGCTGACGCCGAAATCCTCCTGCATATCGCGGATCGTCGAATCGTCCGGCGCGGTGTTGAGCGCGATGGTGAGGGCGCGGACGTCGCGCATGTCGGCGCGCGCGAAGGTCATCATCAAGGCGACGATTGAACGCAGCGGCTGGCGCTCTGTATCGGCGCTCAGCACCGGCGGCAGATGGGCGAGGGCGTGGCGGACGACCGCGACCATCAGCAAGGATTTGCTGGGGAAATGGCGGTAGACCGCGCCGCTGGTATAGCCCGCCTGCGCGGCCACCTCCAGGATCGACGTCCCTTCATAGCCGCGTTGCAGGAAAAGGTCGGTCGCACATTCCAGGATGCGCGCGCGAGACGCCTGGGCGTTGCGCGATCGGGAACGGGCACTGCTCATTGCGCCATAGTAGGCGACGGGACGCGCTTGTCGAGCGCCCGCATCTTGACAGGCGATTTGCTCAGCGCACCGCGTCGCCTAGAGCGTCGAACGTGAAATCTGAACGCTGGATTGAACTAATCCGCTGACGCGGGAATGGGCGGATCAGCGCCTGGCGCGACTATTTTAATCCCGATCCGCTGCGCGCGGCACTGGCGGTGCGCGATTCAAGCCCGCCTTCCGAATCTCCGCTTGACTAAGATAGGATAATCTATCTTAATGGGCCGCGACGATGATACATCGCGGGAGAGAGAGGATGGCCAGCGTTTCGCCGATCGCGGTGAACCCGGAGAATGAATGGCGGCTCAACAGTCGCGAGCCGCAGGGCTGGGCGCGCACCGCGCGACCCGGCCCCGGCGCCAAGCGCAAATATTTCATGGTGTCCTGCGACACCCATCTCAATACTTCGCCCAGACTCTATGTCGAACGGCTCGACAAAAAGTGGCACCACAAGCTGCCCCGCGTGGAGGTGCGCGACGGCGTTAAATATATGATCCAGGAGGGCGCACGCCCGACGCGCATCCCCGAATGGGATCTGGAGGGCGAGGATCTGGTCCGCTCGAAGGCCGGCGGCGATAACCGGCATGAGGTGGAGGTGGGCGATGCCGAGGCGCTCGACCGCATCCGCGACCAGCGGCTCGACGGGGTCGACGCCGAAGTGATCTTCCCCGGCGGCCCGGCCTTCCTGATGTGGTCGGACCCGGACATCGACTTCGTCTATGCGCAGATCCGCGTGTGGAACGACTGGGCGATGGAGGTGTGCGGCGATCACCTCAACACCTGCAACCCTGCCGCCGCGCTCGCCCCCGCCGATCTCGATGCGACCATAGCGGAGGTGGAACGCTGCGCGAAACTAGGCTACCGGGTGCTTACCCTGCCCTGCAAGCCGATCTGGGGGCCGGGCAATGTCGATCATGTGAACTACAACCTGGCGCATTTCGACCCGCTGTGGGCCGCGATCCAGGATCATGACATGACGGCCACCTTCCATGTCTCGACCGGCATGGACCCGCGGCTGGCGCGCGGCAATGGCGGCGCGATCATAAACTATGTCGTGCATTCGCTCGCCCCCACGATCGAGCCGATGGTCAATCTCTGCTCGTCGGGTGTGTTCGAGCGGTTCCCGATGCTGCGCGCCGGCACGATCGAGGCCAATGCCGGCTGGGTGCCCTGGATGCTCCAGTCGATGGACGAATCCTACCTGAAGCATCACATGTGGGTGCGCCCGAAGCTCAAGGCGCTGCCGAGCGACTATTATCGCGCCCACTGCTTCGCCTCCTTCGGCGAGGACCGGGCGGCGGTGGAGCTGTGCGAGAGCCATGGGCTCCAGGACAATCTCATGTGGGCGAACGACTATCCGCATCATGAAGGGTCGTGGCCCCATTCGGCGCAGGCGGTCGAGCGCACTTTCGGCGACCTGGTGACGGAGGAGACGCGGGCGAAGCTGCTGGGCCTCAACGCCGCGCGCATCTTCCGCTTCGACGTGCCCGCCGACTATCGCGACTGACAGGGGGGACAACAGCTATGGCGACCATCGCCTCGCAGCGGCACAAGGCGGCCTGTTCCAACCGGGACTATGATTTCTTCTATGAGGGCCTGGAGGAGGCGCGCCTGCTGATCCAGCGGTGCGACGATTGCGGCACGCTGCGCAATCCGCCGATGCCGATGTGCCCGGCCTGCCGCTCCGTCGGCTGGACGGGGACGCCTATGCGAGGCACGGGCACGATCCACAGCTATACCGTGCATCATCACCCACCCCTGCCCGACTTCCCGGTGCCCCATCCCGTCGCGCTCATCGAGCTGGACGAGGGCGTGCGCTTCCTGGGCGCGATGGACAGCACCGAGCCTGAGGATGTGAAGATCGGCGCACGGGTGGAGGCGGAGTTCCTGCGGCGCGGCGATTTCGCCTCGCTGCGTTTCCGGGCAGTGCCATGAGCGCGCTGCGCGACAGGACCGCGATCGCGGGGATCGGCGCGACCGAATTCTCCAAAAATTCGGGCCGCACCGAAATGACGCTGGCGGCGCAGGCGGTGATGGCGGCGCTCCACGATGCGGGCCTGACCCCCGCCGATGTCGATGGCATGGTGACGCTCGACATCGACAATAATTCTGTCGGCGAGCTGCAACGGGCGATCGGCGGCGAGGCGCTGAGCTGGTTCTGCAATATCCCGGGCGGCGGCGGCGGCGGCGCGGGCGCGGTGGCGCTGGCGATGCAGGCGGTAGCTACTGGTGTCGCGAAGGTGGTCGTCTGCTACCGCGCGATGAACGAGCGGTCCGAATATCGCTATGGCCAGCCGATGAGCATGACGGTACCGACAGCGCAGAACGCAGTCTTCGCCTATCAGGCGATACACGGAATGCAGACCGCCGCGGCGATGATGGCGATGTGTATGCGCCGCTACATGCATGAAACGGGCGCGAGCCCGGAGGATTTCGGCACCGTCACCGTGATGCAGCGCGGTTATGCGGCGACCAACCCGGCCGCCTTCTTCTATGGCAAACCGATCACGATGGACGATTATCTGTCCGCGCGGATGATCGCCGAGCCACTGCGCCTGCTCGACTGCTGCCAGGAAAGCGACGGCGCAGTGGCGCTGGTCGTGACGGCCGCCGATCACGCGCGGTCGCTGCGCCAGCCGCCAGTGCTGATCCGCGGCGCGGCGCAGGCGCTGCCCAACCTCACCATGTACCTCAATAATTTCTACCGCGACGACATCGTTCCGTGGCAGGAAACCGCCATGGTGGCCCGACAACTCTACGCAATGAGCGACCTTTCGCCCGACGATATCGACGCGGCGATCATCTACGATCATTTCATCCCGAGCGTGCTGCCCTCGCTGGAAGCCTTCGGCTTCTGCGAACGGGGGGAGGCAAAGGATTTCATCAAGGGCGGCACGCTCGCGCTCGACGGCCGCCTGCCGCTCAACATGAATGGCGGACAGATCGGCGAGGCCTATATCCATGGCTTCAACGGCATCGCCGAAGCGGTGCGGCAGGTGCGCGGCACCGCGGTCAACCAGGTCGCGAAGGTCGAAAATATCATCGCTACATCGGGCTCGGGCGTACCGACCAGCGGCCTCATCCTGGGGCGCGCCTGAGATGGCGGGCGGGCCCCTTGCCGGCGTGCGCGTCATCGAATTCGCGGGGATCGGTCCGGCGCCCTTCTGTGGCATGATGCTGTCCGACATGGGGGGCGACGTGCTGCGCATCGACCGCCCGGGCGCGCCGCCGCCCACC
>JBEVME010000101.1:0-54378 GCA_040508785.1 Sphingobium sp. | reverse complement strand
GCGATCGGCAGCGTGGCGCGGGCGGGATCGCCGGCCAGCGCCTCGACCGCCATGTCGGCCGCCGCGCCCGCCGCCGCGACCTCCCCCCCCAGCCGCGCAAGATCATGCTGCACCGCCTGGAATTTGGAGAGGGAGCGACCGAACTGCACGCGCTCCGACACGAAGCTGACGGTGAGGTCGAGCACGCGCTCCAGCGCGCCGGCGATCTGGATGCTGCGGATCGCGGCGCCCGCGAGGAGCGGCGGAAGGCCGCTTGTCGCACCGGCAATATCGCAGGCAGCATTGATCGAAAGCGTGTCGCGCGGCATCTGCGCGAGGTTGGTGCCCTTTTCCGCGACGGCGCAGCCTGCGCCGATGCGGAAGGTGCGCCCGTCAGCAACGACCACCAGCGTCGCGATATCGCGCGCCCAGGGCACACGTTCGGCGGTCCCGGCGATCCGTCCGCCAGCGATGGTCAGCCCGCTCCCGTCGATCAGTGCCGCAGCGCCGTCCGCCAGGGGCAGACCAGCCGCGCCCAGTGCCCGGTTGGCCAGCATCGTTTCGCCGAGCGGCAGCGGCAGGGCATGGCGGCCGGCCAGCCGCACGAGCGCCAGCGCATCCTCCACCGCAATGCCGAAACCGCCCGCCGTTTCTTCCACCAGTGCGAGGGGCAGCCCCATGCCGGCGATCGCATCCCATGCCTCGCCCAGCCATCCGCCGCCGCGCGCACGGCGCATGGCGCTGTCGTCGATCAGGTCACCGAACAACCGGTCGGCCGCCTCGATCAGCATGTCGCCGTCACTCATGTCCTCTCCTCTAAGCCCGGCTGATCGTCTGGCCCAGCGCCTGCGCGCTGTCCCGCACGCTTTGTCCGATGCGGTCGAGCGCCGCCGCGTCGCGCCCCGCGAACATCGACGCCGACAGGACGAAGCGCGCCTCGCCCCGATCGTCGAGGATGGGGGCGGCAATGGTCGCGATGCCGCGATTGATCTGGTCGATATCGATGGCGAAGCCGCGCGTTTCGGCGTCCCTGACCTGCGCCAGATAGTCCGAAACGGTTGGCGCGTTCTGCCAGCGCGTTCCCGCGAACACCGCCCGGACCGCGGCATCGTCCAACCCGCGCGCGGCGACCACCGCCCGCCCGGCGGCACCGGCGGCGGCGGGCTGGCGTTGCCCGACGACCATATGGATGCGCGTCGCCGCCTCGCTCTCCGCCAGCGCGACCAGCACCAGCCGGTCGCTGGGGGCCAGGCGCCACAGGCCAATGGCCGCGTCATGGGTTTCGGCAAGGAGCGCCATCGGGCCTTCCGCCGCCTGCACCACGGCGTCGCGGCGCAAGGCCTGGCGAGCGAGGTCAATCGTGCCGAGGCCGAGCGTATAGGTTTTTGTGACGGGATCGAAGGCGACCAAGTCCTCCAGCACCAGCGTCCGCAGCACATTGAAGCAGCTGCTGGGACCGATGCCGATCGCGCGGGCAATGGCCGTGACCCCGGCGCCGTCGCGATTGGCGCCCAGAAAACGCAGCGCGGCGGCGGCCTGGACAATCGATCCGACCGGGGGCCGCGTCAGCGGCGGGATGGCAGCGGGAACGTTCATATGCGCTCCATGCCATTCACACTCGTGAATGTCCATTCTCATAGTTGAACAAGTGCGCGCACTGCGCTAGGGCGGACGACAATCGGAAGAATCGAGAGGATGGCATGACGGGTTCGGCAACATTGGAAGGCAAGGTGATCGCCGTCACCGGCGCCGGGCGCGGCATCGGGCGGGAGATTGCCCTGCTGTGCGCGCGGCAGGGGGCGTCGGTCGTGGTCAACGATCTGGGCGCGAGCGCGGATGGCGAAGGCACCGACGCGGGTCCGGCCGAGGAAGTCGTGTCGATCATCCGTAGCGAAGGCGGCAAGGCGGTCGTCAACGGCGCCAGTGTTGCTGACCCGCAAGGCGCGGTCTCGATCATCGAGGATGCGGTCAAGAATTTTGGCGCCATCCATGGCCTGGTCAACAATGCCGGCATCCTGCGCGACCGCATCTTCCACCGGATGAGCGCGCTCGACTGGCAACAGGTGATCGACGTGCACCTTAACGGCTGCTTCAACACGTCGAAGGCGGCGGCGCCCTATTTCAAGGATCAGGGCTTCGGCCGCTTCGTGCATTTCACATCGACCTCGGGCCTGATCGGCAATTTCGGCCAGGCCAATTATTCGGCGGCGAAGATGGGCATATGGGGGCTGTCCAACAGCCTGGCGCTCGACATGGAGCGTTTCGGCGTCACCTCCAACTGCATCGCGCCCTTCGCCTGGAGCCGCCTGATCGCGACGATCCCCGCCACCACCCCGGCCGAGCAGGAGCGGGTCGAGCGGATGAAGGAAATGTCGGCGGACAAGATCGCGCCGATGGTCGCCGCGCTGCTGACCGACGCGGCCGGCAAGGTGACCGGGCAGACCTTCGGCGTGCGCAAGAACGAGATTTTCGTGTTCTCCAAGCCGCGCCCGGTGAAGTCGCTCCATCGCAGCGAAGGCTGGACGCCCGATACGATCGTGGACGACCTGCTGCCCGCCATGGAAAGCGCGATGACGCCGCTCGCCCGCTCGGCCGACATCTGGCCCTACGATCCGGTCTGATGCCGCTCGATCCCGACCTCTTCCTGTCGCACCCGCCGATCGAGACGCGGCAGCGCATCACGCCCAACAAGGTGATGCTCTATGCGCTGGGCGTGGGCGCGACCGAACTGCCCTTCGTCTACGAGGAAGGGTTGAAGGCCCTGCCCGGCATGGCTGTCATCATGGCCTATCCCGGCTTCATCTGGCGCGATCCGAAGCTGGGCGTGGACTGGAAGAAGATATTGCATGGCGAAACCAGCATCACCTGCCACGCACCGCTGCCGACATCCGGCGAACTGACCGGGTCCAGCACGTTCGGGCCGATCATCGACAAGGGCGCGGCGAAGGGTGCGGTCGTCTACCAGACGCGCGAAATTCACGCCGAGGACGGAACCCATGTAGCCACGGTGCGCAACGCGACCTTCCTTCGCGGCGACGGCGGCTTTGGCGGATCGTCCGAAGGCCAGCCCGCACCCCACCCCATTCCCGATCGCGCGCCAGACATCGTCCATGCCCTGACGACGGCGGAGAACCAGGCGCTGATCTACCGGCTGTCGGGCGACATGAACCCGCTGCATGTCGATCCCGCCGTGGCGCAGGCGGCGGGCTTTCCCCGCCCGATCCTGCACGGCCTGTGCACCTTCGGCATCGCCGGTCGCGCGCTGCTGGCGGCGCTGGGCGACAATGAGCCCGAGCGGATCAGGCGGATCGACGCCCGCTTCTCCGCGCCTGTCTTTCCCGGCGAGACCATCGTCACCGAAATCTGGCGGGAGGGCGATGGCCCGGATGGTGGAAGCGCCGCCTTCCGCTGCAAGGTGGCGGAGCGCGATCTCGTCGTCCTCAACAATGGCTATGTGGAGTTCCAATGAGCGCTGATGTCGGCATTCTAAGCTATGGCGCCTATGTGCCGCGCTATCGGCTGCAACGATCGGCCGTCTACGCCGCCAACAGCTGGTTCGCAGGGGGCCTCAAGGGGCTGGCCAAGGGCGAGCGGGCGGCCGCCAACTGGGACGAGGACACGATCACCATGGCGGTCGAGGCGGCGCGCGATACGCTGACCGGGATCGACCGGGCTGCGATCGGCACGGTGTCGCTGGCGTCCACCACCCTGCCCTTCGCCGACCGGCTGAACGCTGGCGTCGTCAAGGAGGCGCTGGTGCTGGACGATGCGACCGCCGCGATCGACGTGACCGGCAGCCAGCGTGCGGCGACATCGCAGCTGATCCAGGCGCTGGACGCCGCTTCGGGCGCGGCGCGGCCGCATCTGGCGCTGGCGAGCGAGATGCGCAAGGCGCGCCCCGCGTCCGAGGGCGAGCTGAATTATGGCGACGCGGCGGCGGGGGTTTTGGTCGGCAAGGGCGACGTGATCGCGCGCTATCTGGGCTGCCATTCGACCACGATCGATTTCGTTGACCATGTCCGCAGTACCGGCGTGGACTTCGATTACACCTGGGAAAGCCGCTGGATCAGGGACGAGGGCTATACCGGCCTGATCGGCGGCGCGATCAAGGGCGCGCTTGCCAGGCTGGGCGTCGCGGGCAGCGAAATCGACCGCTTCATCGTGCCGCTCACCGCGCGCGGCGTGGCCGAGGGGCTGGCCAAGCGCGCGGGCGTGAAGCTCGAAGCGGTCGCCGATACACTGGGCGGCACGGTCGGAGAGGCCGGAGTCGCCCATGCCACGCTGCTGCTGGCGGCGGCGCTGGAAAGTGCCGCGCCGGGCGAGAAGATATTGCTCGTCGGCTTCGGCCAGGGCGTGGACGTGCTGCTGTTCGAGACCACCGCTGCCATCGCGACCCTGCCCGCCCGGCGCGGGGTGAAGGGATCGCTCGCGCGCGGCGCGAAGACCGACAATTATCTGCGCTTCCTCTTCCATCGCGGGCTGATCGACCTCGATCGCGGGATGCGCGCGGAGGCGGACCAGAAGCAGCCGGGGACGACGCTCTGGCGCAACCGCAAGACTGTGCTGGGGCTGGTCGGCGGGCGCTGCACCAAGACCGGCACCGTGCAGTTTCCCAGGAGCGATATCGGCGTCAATCCCAACGATCATGCCATCGGCACGCAGGAGGATTATCCGCTGGCCGACATCAGGGCGAAGATCGTCACCTATACCGCCGACAGCCTCACCTATTCGCCCAACCCGCCCAATTGCTACGGCATGATCGATTTCGACGGCGGCGGCCGGATGATGGTGGAGTTCACCGATCTCGACCCCGACGATGTCGAGGTCGGGCGGGAGATGACGATGATGTTCCGCATCAAGGCGGTCGACGAGATGCGCGATTTCACCAAATATTTCTGGAAAGCGGTCCCGGCCGCCTGACCGGCCCTAGCAGGAGAAAGACGATGGCCAAGGGCATCAAGGACAAGGTCGCGATCCTGGGCATGGGGTGCGCGAAATTCGGCGAGCGGTGGGACATGGATGCCGACAGCCTGATGGTGGAAGCCTATCAGGAAGCGATCGCCGACGCCGGCATCGACACGTCGCAGATCGATGCGGCCTGGCTCGGCGTCGCGTTCGACGCGGTCAATATCGGCCCGTCGGGCATTCCGCTGGCGACTGCGCTGCGGCTCAACAATGTCGGCGTCACCAAGGTCGAAAATTATTGCGCGAGCGGGACCGAGAGTTTTCGCGGAGCGGTCTATGCGGTGGCGAGCGGCGCCGCCGACATCGCGCTGGCACTGGGCGTGGAAAAGCTCAAGGACACCGGCTATGGCGGCCTGCCGGTCCGCACGCGCGGCACGACGCACGACATGATCGGGATCACCGGGTCGGCGCCGGGCAATTTCGCGCAGCTCGCCTCCGCCTATCGCAACGTCCATGGCGTGTCGAAGGACGACCTCAAGCGCGCGATGGCCCATGTGTCGGTCAAGAGCCACGCCAATGGCGCGAAGAACCCCAAGGCGCATCTGCAAAAGGCGATCGACATGGACACGGTGCTGAACGCGCCGATGATCGCCGAACCGCTGGGCCTGTTCGACTGTTGCGGCGTGTCGGACGGCGCGGCCTGCGCCATCGTGACGACACCGGAGATCGCCCGGTCGCTGGGCAAGAAGGATCTCGTGACAGTGAAGGCGCTCCAGATCGCCGCGTCCAATGGCTGGGAACTCCAGCAGGGCGGCGGCTGGAACGGCAGCTTCTTCCACACCACCCGCGTCGCGGCGGCCAAGGCCTATGACGAGGCGGGCGTCACCAATCCGCGCGAGCAGATCAGCCTGATGGAAGTGCATGACTGTTTTTCCGTGACCGAACTGGTGACGATGGAGGATCTGTTCATATCGAAGGAAGGCCATGGCTGGCGCGACGTGCTGGACGGCTTCTTCGACGCGGACGGCACCATTCCCTGCCAGATCGATGGCGGCCTTAAATGTTTCGGCCACCCGATCGGCGCGTCGGGGCTGCGGATGATCTACGAAAATTATCTCCAGCTGCTGGGCCGCGCCGGGCCGCGCCAGCGCCAGACGCCGCCGAGCCTGGCGCTCAGCCACAATCTGGGCGGGATGCCGAGCCAGAATGTATCGGCCATTGCGATCGTGGGGATGGCCGATGCTTGAGACCAGCGCACCGGGCATGGACGAAGAGACGTTCGAGGCGTTCCTCGACCAGTTGCGCCGCTATGTCCGCGACCGATTGATCCCGGCCGAGCCGGAGGTGATCGCGGCCAATCGCGTACCCGACGACATATTGGCCGAGATGCGCGAGATGGGCCTGTTCGCGCTGACCACGCCCGAAGAGTTCGGCGGCGCGAACCTCAGCACCAGCCAGTATATCCGCACCG
Source organism: Sphingobium sp. (assembly GCA_040508785.1). GTDB lineage: Bacteria > Pseudomonadota > Alphaproteobacteria > Sphingomonadales > Sphingomonadaceae > Sphingobium. The sequence continues at coordinate 48,023 of JBEVME010000101.1, read as the reverse complement.
TGCGCGAACTGGGAAAGCCCGCGCCAGCCTATCGCGCCGCCATGTCGATCAACACCGGCATGTTCACCACCGCGCTAAAAAAAGGCGGCACGCCTGAGCAGCAGGCCGAGTGGCTGGTGCGGTCCGCCAATGGCGAGGTCGCCTGCTTCGGCCTCACCGAACCGGACAGCGGATCGGACGCGGCGGGTCTGAAAACGCGCGCGGTGCGCGACGGCGACGACTATGTGCTGAACGGCACCAAACGCTACATCACCAACGCCCCCTTCGCGAAGATCGGCCTCATCATGGCGCGGACCCATGCGGAGCCGCTGCCCAAGAACGCGCATATCAGCGCCTTCCTGATCGACATGGACGCGCCCGGCGTCTCGATCGGCAGCCCGGACAAGAAGATGGGCCAGTCGGGCGCGCTGATCGCCGACATCATTCTGGAGGATGTGCGCGTGCCTGCCTCCGCGCTGCTGGGCGGGGAAGAAGGCAAGGGTTTCCTGGCGGCGATGCAGGCGCTGGATTCGGGGCGGCTTTCGGTCGGCGCGGCGGCGCTGGGGCTGGCCGAACGGGCGCTGGAAACCGGCCTTCGCTATGCGATGGAGCGCAAGGCATTCGGCGAGCCGATCGCGCAGTTCCAGCTCATTCAGGCGATGCTGGCGGACAGCCGCGCGGAAATCTACGCGGCCGAATGCATGATGCTGGACGCTTGCGCGCGCGCCGAAAAGGGGCGCAGTTCGCTCGAATGTTCGGCCTTCAAGATGTTCTCGTCCGAGATGTGCGGGCGCGTGGTCGACCGGGTCGTGCAGATCCACGGCGGTGCGGGCTATCTGTCGGAATATGAGGCCGAACGGCTGTTCCGCGACGCGCGCATCTACCGCATCTACGAAGGCACGACCCAGATACAACAACTGGTCATCGCCAAGCAGATGATCCGCGATTTCGAGGCGGGCGCCTGAATGTATAATCTGCTCGGCGGTACGCGCGTGGTGGAGGCGTCGTCCTTCGTCGCTTCCCCCAGCGCCGGTCTCTATCTGGCGCAGATGGGGGCGGAGGTGATCCGCGTCGACCAGTTGGGCGGTGGTCCCGACTATCGCCGCTGGCCCAAGGCGGACAATGGCGCGAGCCTCTATTGGGAGGGGCTGAACAAGGGCAAGAAGTCGGTCGCGCTCGACCTGGGACGGCCCGAGGGGCGCGAGTTGCTCGCGGCGCTCGCCACCGCGCCGGGGGAGGAAGCGGGCCTCTTCGTCACCAATTTCCCGGTCGAGGGGTTCCTGGCACATGAGAGGCTGAGCACGCGGCGGGCGGACCTTATCACGGTGCGGATCATGGGCCTCGCCAATGGCGGGCCGGCGCTCGATTATACCGTCAATAGTGCGCTCGGCATCCCGCAGATCACCGGGCCGGAGAGCCTGGGCGATCAGCCGGTCAATCATGTGCTGCCCGCCTGGGACCTGCTGACCGGTGCCTATGCCGCGTTCGCGCTGCTCGCCGCGCTCCAGCACCGGCAGGCGACCGGGCGGGGGCAGGAAGTGCGGATACCGCTCGCCGATGTAGGCATCGCGACGATCGCCAATCTGGGGCAGCTGGCCGAAGTGCTGACCACGGGGGACAATCGCGCGCGCTACGGCAATAGCGTCTATGGCGCGTTCGGCCGCGATTTCGTGACGGCGGATGGCGAGCGGCTGATGATCATGGCGATCACGCCGCGCCAGTGGAGCGGCCTGGTCGAGGCGCTGGGGCTGGCGGAGCCGGTCGCCGCGATCGAAGCGGCGCGGGGGATATCGTTTCAGAAGGACGAAGGCGTGCGGTTCGAGCATCGCGACGCGCTGTTTCCGCTGGTCGAAGATGCCGTTGCGAAGCGGCACTCCGGTGAATTGGCCGCGACATTCGACCGGCTCGGCTGCTGCTGGGGCGGCTATCAGACGATGCGGCAGGCGGTCAACGACCCCGCGCTCGTCCGCGACAACCCCATGTTCAGCACGATCGAGCAGGTAAGCGGCCTGTCCTACCCCGTCCCCGGCGCGATGGCGACGATCCCGCAGGAACCGCGCCTGTCTCCCGTGCGCGCGCCGATGCTGGGCGAGCATAGCGACGCCGTGCTGGCCGATGTGCTGGGGCTTGGGTCGGGCGAGATCGGGCGGCTGCACGACGCCGGACTGGTGGCGCAGGCATGAGCGATACGCTGGACCGCGCCCGCTCCGCGATGCCGGCGCTGCGACGTTTTGCCGATGCGGCGCGGGACGCAGTGCGTGCGCGCGTCGCGCCGGGCGGATCGGCCGATCCCGCCCTGCTGGACGCGCAGCAGCGCGCGGGCCATGGCCTCGCCTGGATCGCGACGACCGTAGCGGCGCTCGACGGGTTGCTGGCCTGGGCTGATGCGGCGGCGGGACGCGGTGAATATGGCGAAGCCGAAGCGCATGTGCTGGCCATCGGTTTTGGCGAATATGGCGCGCAGTTGCTGGGCGGCCTGCCGATCAGCGCCAATGAACTGGTGCGACCGGCGCAATTGGGGATCACCGACGCAGGAGCGGCGCTGGCGGCCGATCAGGCGCTCGCCTCGCTGATCGAAACGGGATCGGCGCCCGAGGTACGCGTCGCGCTGGTGGCCCATGTGCGCGGCCATGGCGCGATCGCCAAATCCCTGGGCGACGAGACGATCGATGCGATCCGCGACCAGTATCGCCGCTTCACGGCGGAAAAGATCACGCCCTTTGCCCATGGCTGGCACCTGTCCGACATGCTGATTCCCGATGCTCTGATCGCGGAACTGGCGGCGCTCGGCACGTTCGGCGTCTGCATCGCACCCGAATTTGGCGGCCTTGGCCTCGGCAAGCTGGAAATGTGCGTCGTGACCGAGGAGCTGTCGCGCGGCTGGATCGGCGCGGGATCGCTCGGCACGCGGTCGGAAATTGCGGGCGAACTGATCGGCCTTGCCGGGACGGCCGAACAGAAGGCGCAATGGCTGCCCGGCATCGCCAGCGGGGAGGTGCTGCCCACCGCCGTCTTCACCGAGCCGGCCAATGGCTCCGACCTCGCCAACCTCGCGACGCGCGCGGTGCGCGATCCCGATGGCTGGCGGATCAGCGGGGCCAAGACTTGGATCACCCATGCCGCGCGGAGCGACCTCATGACCCTGCTCGCGCGCACCGGCGGGCCGGGCAATGGCGGACTCAGCATGTTCCTGGCCCCCAAGCCACGCGGGACCGAGGGCGATCCCTTCCCGGCGCCGGGCATGTCAGGCGGCGAGATCGGCGTGCTCGGCTATCGCGGGATGCGCGAATATGAGCTGATGTTCGACGGCTTCGCCACGCCCGCCGACGCGCTGCTGGGCGGCGAGGAAGGCCAGGGTTTCCGGCAGTTGATGAAGACGTTCGAGGGCGCCCGCATCCAGACCGCGGCGCGCGCGGTCGGCGTAGCCTGGCGCGCCTTCGAGCTGGGCCTGTCCTATGCCGTCGAGCGGCGGCAGTTCGGCCGCGCGCTTGCCGATTTTCCGCGCGTGCACGACAAGCTGGCGATGATGGTGGTGGAGACGATTGCCGCGCGCGAACTCGCCTATTTCGCCGCGCGCGAGAAGGACAAGGGCCGCCGATGCGATATCGAAGCGGGCATGGCCAAGTTGCTCGCGGCGCGGGTCGCCTGGACCAATGCCGACAATGCGCTGCAAATCCATGGCGGCAACGGCTATGCGCTGGAATCGGAGATCAGCCGCGTGCTGTGCGACGCGCGCATCCTCAACATCTTCGAGGGCGCGGCGGAAATCCAGGCGCATGTCATTGCGCGCGGGCTGCTGGCGGCGAGGAACTGATGGCTGGCGAGACGCGTACCGACCGTCTGACGGCGGCGCTGGCGGCGCGCTATGCCGCAACCTTCGATCGCGCTTCGGCCGATACCGCGCCGCAGGGCATCCACTGGTGCCTGTGCACGCCCGATGCGGCGACCGCCGGACTGGGCGCGGACGGGCATCCGGCAGGCGGCGGCGGCTTCCTGCCGCAAAGTCCCCTGCCGCGCCGCATGTGGGCGTCGAGCGATATGACCTTTCATGCCCCCATCGCGGTGGGCGCGGGTATCGAGCGGACATCCTCCGTGCTGGACAGCAAGGAAAAGTCAGGGGCGTCAGGCAACTTGCTGTTCGTCACGGTCGGGCACGAGACCAGCGCGGACGGTGTGCTGGCGGTGTCGGAACGGCAGACGATCGTCTATCGCGCGGCACCGGCGCCCGGCGCACCGCAGCCCCCTCCCCCGCCGCCCGCCGCGCCCGAGCATTGGGACTGGCGGCGGGAGATCACCCCCGGCGCACCGCTGCTGTTCCGCTATTCGGCGCTGACCTTCAACAGCCACCGCATCCATTACGACCTGCCCTATGCGCAGCGCGAGGAGGGCTATCCCGGCCTGGTCGTGCACGGCCCGCTGATGGCCAGCCTGTTGCTGGACCTTGCCGATCGGGAGCTGGGGCGCGATGCCCTTGCCACCTTTTCCTTCCGCGCGATGGCTCCGGCTTTCGCGGATGCGCCGCTGACGCTGCTCGGGCGGCGCGAAGGGATTGCGCTATCCCTGCGCGTGCGCTCGGCTGCCGGTCACGACCATATGACCGCCATCGCCACCATCCGCTGATATTCCATTAAGCGGCCCGGCCGGCAGCCGACGGGCTGGGCCAGACCAGCGGCAGGCTGGGGATGATCGACGTGATGTCGGCGGTGGCAACGACTTCCGCACCCGGCGCGATCGCGAAATCGGGGATGCGCTTCAGCCATTCCTCCAGGAAAATACGCAATTCGGTGCGCGCCAGCATCGATCCCATGCAGCGGTGATCGGCGCCGCCGAAGGTCGCGTTGGGCGAAGGCTTGCGTCGGAAATCGACCGTTAGCGGATCGGCAATCCGGTCCTCGTCCAGGTTGCGCAGCGGCGCGGGGCAGACCACCAGATCACCCGCCTTCACAGTGACGCCGCCCATTTCGACATCGGTCATGGCAAGCCGCGTGATCGTGACGATCGCGAAGCGGCGCAGCAGTTCCTCGACCGCGCCGGGAATCAGCGACGGGTCATCGATCAGCTGCTGGCGATGGCCGGGGTTGAGCGCCAGGAAGCGCGCGAAATTGCTGAACATCGACGCCACCGTGTCGATCCCGGCGGTCAGCAGCAAGGTCATCATGCTCTCGACCTCCTGCCGCACGAGGACGCCATCCTTCTCCGCCTGCACCAGCTGGCTGATCAGGTCGTCGCGCGGATTGGCCTCCCGCTCGGCGATGCGCTCGCGCAGATAGGCTGTCGCCAGCCCATAGCCCTCGAACCGCTCCTCCGCCGATTTGCCACGCAGCATCTTCTCGACGATGCCGATCAGCCGCAGCCGGTCCGACATCGGATAGTCGACGATCGACATGAACACGCCGATCGGCATGACCCGCGCATATTGATGCACGAAGTCGCAGTGCCCGTCCGCGACGAACCCCTCGATCAGATCGATCGTCAGTTCGCGCGCCTTGCTGGCCAGCCGCTTGAGCGCATTGGGCGAGAAGGCCGACATCAGCAGGTTGCGATATTTGGTGTGGTGCGGCGGGTCGACCTGGAGCGGCAGGAAGGGCGGCTTGCCGTTCATCTCCTTGGGCACGCGCGTGAATTCATAGCCGAACAGCGCTGAATTGTTGACGACGACGTCGATATTGTCGGCGCGCGTCGCAACCCAGTGGCCACCGTTGAAAGGGGTCCAGAACATCTCGGGAATGTCCGGCCCGCGCAGTTCCAACCGCGATGCGGCATAGTCGCCGTCCGAGGAGCCGTGGACGAACACGTCCCAGTTGAAGATGCGCTCCGCTGGCACATTGTCCGGCACGGTGTCGGTCTTGCGAAAGGGGATCATCGTATCGGAATATAATGCCATAGCCCGCATCCTCTCCAGGTCGCGCCATCATGGCCGAAGCCTGCACTCCGGCACCGCGCTCAATCGGTGATGTCCTGCATGTAGAAACCGTCCTTGGTGATGCCGCATTCCGGACAGGTCCAGTCGTCGGGCACATCGGCCCAGGCCGTGCCCGGCGGGATGCCCTCTTCGGGCCATCCCGCCGCCTCGTCATATACGAAGCCGCAATAGAAGCATTGCCAGGTCTTCAACGTGCATCCCCTCCATCAGGCGCCTGTCTTTGCTGCCGCGCTACATGATGTGATCACATCCTAACGCGCCGCGCCCGATCACATCAATGTCGAGTTTGGGGACATCCATATGATTTACATATGGACGCCCGACGTGTAGCATCCCGCTGGACAAGTGGCGGGAGAGAATATTGGAGTTCGACCTTCGCGCGCTGCGGACCTTCGTGGAGCTGGCAGACGATCTGTCCTTCACGCGCACCGCCATCCGGCTTCAGATCACCCAGCCGCAATTGTCGCTGCGCATCCGCAACCTGGAACAGCGGCTGGGGTTCCGCCTGTTCGATCGGTCGTCCCGCAACGTGCAGCTTAGTACGCGCGGTGCCCTGCTGCTGGAACAGTCCCGACAGATCCTGCGCGAAGTGGAGGTGCTTCGTGGGATAGCGGAGGAGGCCCGCTTCAATTTCCGCACGCATCTCAAGATAGCGGCGGCCGAATATTATCCGCCGCTGCGACGCAAGCTGCTGCAGGGCTTCATGGCCGAATATCCATCCATCATGGTAGAGGTCGACACGATCGGCCGATCGCCGGATGCGCTGGCCGCGCTCGGCGACGGCGACTATGATATCGCCTTCCTGCTCAAGGATGCCGACCGGCCGCTGGATTCCGGGTTCGAGGCGCTGACGCTGAGCCGCCCCGCAACGGGCCTGATCCTGCGACGCGACGCGCCCCAGCTGCGCGACGGTCGGATTGAGGAGAGCAGGCTGGGCGAGCTGACCCTCGCCATCTTCCGCCGCGAAATCGCCGCTCAGCTCTATGACGACATCATCGCCTTTCTGGGCCACCGCGTCGCGCGAATTGTCCGCCTGCCCGAACCGACCCTGACCGGGGTCGCCGATTTCGCGCGCCAGACCGGGGCGGCGGTCGCCTGCGTCAAATGGTGGGATGATGCCGACGACTGCCCGGCCGATGTCGATCATTATCCGGTTGCCGGTCTCGGCTCGTCCATGGCCTGCCTGCTGGTGCGCGCGAAAGCCAATGCGTCGCCCGCCGGCAATCTCCTGTGGGGGCTGGCAGAGCGCGCGATCCGCTAGTCGGCGCGGCGGAGCAACGGCCTCAGGCCCATGGGCAAGGGGATGATTGCATCCGGGCGGATCGCGGCCTAACCTATCCGTATATCCATACAACTTGCCAGCAAGGTGCCGGATATGGCGCGACCGAAGACCCTTTACGAGAAGATATGGGACGCCCATGTGGTGGAACGGCTGGACGATGGCACATGCCTGCTGCTGGTCGATCGGCAGCTCATCTACGAAGGGACCAGCCGCCCGGCATTCGAAGGACTGCGCGCCGCAGGCCGGACGGTGCGGCGCCCCGCCGCGACTCTCGCCATGGCCGATCATATGGTGCCCACGCGGAACCGCGCCGCCATGAGCGCCAATGCCTTCGCCGCCCATCGCTGGAACGACGATCTGTCGCCCCGGCCCGACTTCATCCTGAACCAGCCGCCTTACGACCGGGCCGGCACCCTGATCGCCCGCGACAATTTCGGGTGCGGATCGTCGCGGGAAATGGCGGTTTGGGCGTTGATGGGGATCGGCATAGGCTGCGTCATCGCGCCGTCCTTCGGGGACATATTCTTCAACAATTGCTTCAAGAACGGTTTCCTGCCGGTCAGGCTCCCCACCGCGACGGTCGAGCGGCTGCTGGATCTGGCGGAGGCGATGCCGGGCGCCCCCTTCACCGTCAATCTGGAGACGCAAGCCGTTCTTGCGCCGGACGGGTCGATATTGCCATTCGAGGTCGGCGCCTATCAGCGCGACATGCTGCTGCGCGGGCTGGACGAGATCGCGGTCACACTCGACAAACTGCCTGCGATCGAAGCGCGCGAGGCCGCCTATTTCGGCGAACGCCCCTGGCTCGCCTGAGCGCGACCGGTTCAGCCCGCGAGAATATGGTAAAAGGAGAGATGCCGATGATACGCGACCGCCTGCTGGGCGCCTGGAAGCTGGAAAAATATGAGGCCTGGACCGACGAAGGACGGCCCTTTTCTCCTTTCGGGCGCGCGGCCCAGGGGTATATCGTCTATTCCCCCGACGGCCATGTCAGCGTCAGCCTCTCGCGCGCCGACCGCACGCCTGACGCGGATCGGTGCCCGCTCTACCGGCTGGGCGATCCGGCCGCCGGTATCCTGGCCCGCAGCTACATGGCCTATGCCGGCCCGTTCGAGGTGGACGAGGCGCGCGCAGTTGCCCGTCATCATTTCGAACTCTGTCTCGATCCGACGATGATCGGCACGTTGCAGGAACGCCATGTCCGGTTCCCCGCCGACAACCTGCTGGAACTTAGCGTCGAACCGGGCGCCTCGGGCCTCGAGAAATCGGCGCTGATCTGGCGTCGCGCCTGATCCGCCGACGCTGTGGCGCCGCTAGGCGGTGCCATCGTTGCGCAACCGGGCCAACTCCGCCAGGTCTTCGACGCGATTGACGTTGGGCAGCGCCGGTCCGGGCATCTCTACCGCCATCGCGCCCACATGCCTGCCCCACCCGCGGATCGAGCGGTCGCCATCGCCCGCCAGCCAGGCGTCAAGCGCGTCCGCCAGCCGTGCCGGCCAGAAGCCGGCGAGCGGCTGGTCGATGAGTGTGGCGGGGCGATCGCCGATCAGGGCCCGAGCCAGCGCAGTGGGAAAGACTGGCATGTCGCAGCCGGTGGTCAGTACGCCGTCGAAGCCGTGGTGAGCGGCATGACGGAGTGCGCCGGCAATCCCGCCCAGCGGGCCCATATCGGGCCGGGGCCGGTCGGCGAGGCTGAGCTTGCCGGGAACGATGCGGCCGCAGATCGCGACCATGTGCACATGCGGGGCAAGGCCCGCGACCGCATGATCCAGGAGGGTCGATCCGCCAAGCAGCGCCGCCGCCTTGTCACTGCCGAACCGGGTGGATCGCCCCCCGGCGAGGACCGCGCCCAGCAGCTTGGACGAGGATGCGTCGCTCAAGCGCGATCAGCTGCCGTTGGGCCCACCCGAACCGGCGCCGCCGCCACCGCCCATGCCGCCCGCGCCGACCGCACCGATATTGCCGAAAATCTCGTCGAACAGGCTGCGGTGACGGCCGAGCGTCGGCGTCTTGTCGCCCATGGGCGAGATTTTGGCGATCTGGTCCAGCCCGATCCGGTCGACCGCGGCAACATTGCCGGCGGCGTCGAATTTCACATGCAGGATGGTCTGCGCCGTCGGCTTGGGATTGGAAAAGGCGAGCGAACGCATGTCGCGCGACACATAATACCAGTCGGACGCGCCGAACTGCGCGGCGAAGCTCGGGCGGCCCAGCGTGCCCTCCACCGACGCGCGGTTGTCGATGCCCGGCTGTATCGAATCGACCAGCAACTTGTCGACGGCATAGCCCTGATGCGTGCGGATGCGGGCGCAGCCCGTGGCGCCAAGCAGCATCACACCGAGCCCGGCCGCAAGCACGAACCGCGCGCGGCGGGAGTGACGGGGGACTTTGGGCATGAACTTCTCCTGGCGGGGACAAACCCCAGTTGGCCGAACGAGGGACGGCCGGTAACAAGACGCCGCCATTGCATCGCGCGGCCTGCCGATCAATATGGAAATGCGCGGGCCCCGGCAAGGGCTGACGCGCCCTGCCCCATTCGCGATGAAGAAGCCGATCCATGCCCAGCACGACCCCTTCCCTGCTCCGCCGCCTGTTCGCTCCGGTCGAGCCTAGGATGCGGATGGCCGCGCTCTATGCTGCGGTCGTGAACGAAGCCCGCTCCCCGCACTGGTATGTCGAGGGCGCCGTTGCGGATAGCGTGGATGGCCGGTTCGACATGGTCGTCGCCGTGCTGGCGCAGGCGCTGATCCGGCTGGAACAGCTCGGCGCGGCGCAGGATGCCGCCTGGCTGACCGAATTGTTCATTAATGACATGGACGGTCAGCTGCGCCAGCAGGGCATTGGCGACGTGGTGGTCGGCAAGCATGTGGGCAAGATGATGAGCGCGCTGGGCGGCCGGCTGACGGCCTATCGGGAGGCGCTGACCGGCGGCGCGTCGCTGGCCGAGGCGCTGACGCGCAACCTCTATCGCGGCGCGACGCCACCGGCTCCCGCACTCGCTCACGCCGAGTCTGCGCTGCAGGCATTATGGGCGCGGGTAGGCGCGCTGTCGCTCGTCGATCTCGTCGCGGGCCGGCTGGCATGAGCCTGCCGCCACCCGAATTTTCAAGGCCGGTACGCCGCGACCGGATAGGCCCGACCACGTTGGGCCAGTCGATCGCCGCCGAAGAGGGCGAGCGCGTGGCGCTGGCGCGGCGGTTCGCCCTGGCGGCCCTGGACCGGCTGGAGGCCGATTACGACCTGATCGTCGAGGATGGGGGCGTGACAGCGCGCGGCCGGGTGCGCGCCGTGCTGGCCCAGTCCTGCGTCGCGACCGCAGAGCCGCTGGCCGAGACGATCGACGCGCCCTTCGCGTTGCGCTTCGTCGAGGAAGGCGCCATGGCGGCGGCCGACGAGCTGGAAATCGATGCCGAGGAACTGGACACGATCGGCTATGACGGGCTGATCGTCGACATGGGCGAGGCCGTGGCGCAGACCATGGCGCTTGCGATGGACCCGTGGCCCCGCGCGCCCGGCGCCGACCAGTGGCTGAAGGAACGCGGTGTGCTGTCCGAAGAGGATGCCGGGCCGTTCGCGGCGCTTAAGGCGCTAAAGGGCAAGGACTAGCGGGGCCCTCGCGCGCCGAATGTTGCCATTTCGTTCTCCGCTGTGGCATGAAGCGCCATGGACGGCGTCCCCCTCCGAAAGATCATCCATGTCGATATGGACGCTTTCTACGCGTCGGTCGAACAGCGCGACGCGCCCGAATTACGCGGACTGCCGATCGCGGTCGGCGGCGGCGGCCCGCGCGGGGTGGTGGCTACCTGCAGCTATGAAGCGCGGGCCTTCGGCGTTCGTTCCGCCATGCCGGGCGCGCGGGCGCGGCGGCTCTGCCCCGACCTGATCTTCGTGCGGCCCCGTTTCGACGCCTATCGCGCGGTGTCGGGCCAGGTGCGGGAGATTTTCGCGCGCTTCACCGACATCGTCCAGCCGCTTTCGCTGGACGAGGCCTATCTGGACGTGACCGTGAACAAGCCGGGCATCGCGTCCGCGACGCAGGTCGCGCAGGAGATCCGCCGCCTGATCCGCGAGGAGACGGGCCTTACCGCGTCCGCCGGCGTGTCCTACAACAAGCTGATCGCAAAGCTGGCGTCGGATCAGAACAAGCCCGACGGCATCTGCGTCGTCCGCCCGGCGGAGGGCGCGGCCTTCATCGCGGCCATGCCGGTGCGGCGCATCCATGGCATCGGCCCAGTGACGGCGCAGCGTATGGCCGCGCTGGGAATCGAGACCGGTGCAGACCTGCGCGCGCGGGATCTCGCTTTCCTGCAGGCACATTTCGGGTCCGCCGCATCCTATTATTTTCGCGCATCCCGCGGTGAGGACGACAGGCCAGTGCACGAGCGGCAGGACCGCAAATCGGTGAGCGTGGAGGACACCTTCTTCGACGATCTCATCGAGGAGGAGGCGCTGGTCGCCGAGCTGGACCGGATCGCAGACAATCTGTGGGGGCGCATCGAAAAGGCGAACGCCCTGGGGCGAACCGTGGTGCTGAAGGTCAAGTTCGCCGATTTCCGCATCATCACCCGGTCGAAGAGCTTCGCCGAGCCGGTGCGGTCGGCAACGCTGCTGGCGGAGACCGGGCGAACCCTGCTGCGCGCGCAACTGCCCCTGCGCATGGGCGCGCGGCTGCTGGGCCTGGGGGTGCATAATCTGGAATGCGACGGCGCAGGGGAGAATGCGGGCGGGCAACTGGCACTGGGGTTGTGATGCTTGCGGCCTCAGGCGTCATGCGGCAGATAATCGTAGCCCAGGATATCGGCATCCTGCCGCCATGTGGTCGTCAACGCTTCCATCCGATGTTCGCTGTCGCCATGAACGGTTGCGCGGAACTCCAGGCTGTCGCCCTCCAGGCGCTGCGTGACCGAAATGACCGTCAGCCCGGCTTCCGTCAGTGCGGTGCGGAAATCCTGCTGGGCGGTCGCAGCCGATCTGCGGATACGGACGCCGATTTCGGCGTAGCGTCGCTGCGGCAGCATCCGCTCAGATGCACTGACCGCCGCCAGCACCAGGATTGTCGCAATCGTTCCGCCTATGGCGAGAGTGAAAAAGCCGACCCCGAACAGGACCCCGAGCGAGGCAGTAGTCCACAGCGATGCCGCGGTCGTCAGACCGCGTACGTTGAAGCCTTCCCGGAAGATCACGCCCCCGCACAGAAAGCCTATGCCGGTCAGGATACCATGCGCCATCCGCACCGGGTCGATCCGGATGATCTCGGCTGGTGTATCGCTGAGCCAGCGTATCTGATGCACAGCCGCAAGCATCAGCAGGGCGCAGGACAGGCCAACCAGTATGTGGGTGCGAAAGCCGGCAGGGCTGGCGCGATATTCGCGCTCCGCGCCTATCAGCCCCCCCGCGACGATGGCGCCCAGTATCGGCAGGAACAGGTCGGAGTCCGTGAGCAGCATGGCTTTAACAGCTCAGCGCGCGCCGCCTTGTTCCGCGCCGGTGATAAATTGGGTCAGAACGGCACCCATTTCCGCTTCTCGGTGAATTTCATATAGCCGGCATTGACCCCCAACCGCCAGCCGACGCCGAGCCGGATCGGGATCAGCACCACGCTGCCCCAGCGCAGGTAGCTGGCGGTGAAGCCGCCCACCAGATAGGCGGTGCCCTCCGCCGCCGGGAAGCGGTGGTAGAGATCCTGCGTGTCGTAGAGATTATAGACCAGCACAAAGGTATTGCCGGCATTGCCGCCAAAGTCGAAGCCGACTGAGGGGCCGGTCCAGTAGACCTGGCGCGTGCCTTCCACCTTGTGATTGAGCGTGCCCGATCCGTAGCGCAGGCCGACGACAAAGGCGCCCGATGCCTCGCGCCCGGCGATATAGGCGTTGGGGCGGCCCTGATCCTTCAGGATTTTCTCGATCATGCCCGCCAGGCCCGCGGCCCCCTTGCCGAACACGCCCTCGGCCGCGCCGATCAGGTCGTCCTCCTGATAGGAGGCGCCCGGCACCGGGGCGGCGGGCGGCGAAGCGGCGGTGACTGGATCGCCGGTCGCGGTCGTCCCGCTCATCACGCCGGTGTCGGCCTGCGGATCGATGGCGCGATTGTCGGTCTGGATGCTGGTATCGACGCCGGGCTCGGTCGGGGCGGCCGCCTTTGGCGGCGGCGGCGCCAGGTCGGCGTCGATCGCGCTGTTGGGATCGACCGTGCGGACCTGGGCGTGGAGCGGCGCCGCGGCCGCCAGCATCGCGCAGCAGGCGAGCATCGCGATGCGCAGCGCGCCCGCCGGGCCGCCCGCCCTTGTCATCATGCCGATCATGTCCCCAAACTCCCCAACCCGCGCTTATGCGTATCCCTTCCTTATCGGTTCGCAAGCTGAGCCGACAATGAACGAACGGCGACCCGAGTCGATTCCGCGCCGGATCGAAGCATGTTCGCCACCGATATCGCCGTTGCCATCGTGCTAAGCCGCCGCTATAGCGCTTCACGCCTAGCCGCAGCCCGCCCCAAGCGGGCGTTCGGGCCATGTTTGGAGACGTGGGTGAGTGGCTGAAACCAACGGTTTGCTAAACCGTCGTGCTGAGAATTCGGCACCGAGGGTTCGAATCCCTCCGTCTCCGCCAGAACTTCAATAAAATCAATGGCTTAGCCTGGGATTTGGAACGCCCACCACTTCATCTGCTACATCGAGCGAGCATATACGGACCGCTCAAAATTCTTCTCCGCTTAGCGGGTGCTCCTCGTTGCTCTGACAGTCCTGGGCAAAGCGGCACGATCATCGCTGGGTCGAAGGTGTGATCGACCGTATATTCGAGGCGGTGTCGGATGGTCCCGACATCGAATGGCAGGCGATCGATGCCATTGTGGTCCGTGCCCAGTCTCAGGCGGCTGGGGCAAGGGTAGAAGGGCGGCGTTCAAGCCCTCGCACTTGGCCGCTCCGGAAGCGAGTTCGATACAAAAATCCATGCCGTGGTCGATGCTCATGGCTTGCCGGTGCGCTTCGTCCTGGGTCCAGGGCAGCAGAACGACATGGCTCCCGCCGTCGAACTGATCCGGGGACTGTCCGACAGACAGATGCGTGCCGACAGCCTATGCGACCTGAGCCGCGACCAAGGCGGCGAGCCTGTCACCCCGCCGTAACCATCGCAGCATCTACCGGCCATATGATGTCATCGCCAATCGCCAAAGATGGGGCATCGAAGGTTCTTCGCTCGCTGCCAACTTCCTCGGCTTCGTCAAACTCGCCGAGGTCATGCTATGGCTCAAATAGTTGATTCGTCACTACAGCCCAAAGGCCCTCCATCTTTTCCACGCGGGGAGAGGGAGCTTTTCGAGGTGCTCAGGGCGAACAGTGTTCGGCGATGTCGACAATCTCCATAACATCGCCCGGCCTCAGCAACGGCAGCAGGCGCAGCATATCGGACCGCTCGACCGCGACGCAGCCGGCGGTCGGGCAGCCTTCGGACAGGTGGAAGAAGACCGCGCTGCCCATGCCCGGTACCGGCGGCGCATCGTTGTGGCCCAGAATGATCACCACATCATAGGCATCATCGTCGCGGCGCATCCGTTCGGCCGAAAAGGCGCGGGGCAGGCGCACCGGGCGATTATAGGCCGGGTCGGCGGGATCGTCCGACCAGCCATCGTCCGGCCTGATCCAGCGCCAGGGCAGCGGGATGCCTTCGGACGGGACCTTGCCCGGCCGCAGCAGCACGCCGCGCAGCGGCCAGCGCCCGACCGGTGTGCAGCCGTCGCCTTCGCGCTTGCCGGCGGCCGCGCAGGCGCCGCCCCGACCGATCGCGCAGGGCATCGCCAGGCCTCCGAAATGGAGCGTTCCCGCCGCGGCATCGACGCGAATCGTGCTCAAAGCTGGTGGCCGGTCCGGTCCCGCTTGGTCGCGAGATAGCGTTCATTATGGGGGTTGGCCGGCAGGCTGATCGGCAGGCGCTCGATCACCCTTACGCCGGCCGCCTCCAGCCCCGCCACCTTGTTCGGATTGTTGGTCAGCAGCCGCACGGAGCCGACGCCGAGCAGGTCGAGCATTCGAGCCGCTACCGAAAAGTCACGCGCGTCGACCGCGAAGCCCAGCCGGACATTGGCATCGACCGTGTCGAACCCCTGGTCCTGCAACGCATAGGCGCGCAGCTTGTTGATGAGGCCGATGCCGCGCCCTTCCTGGCGCAGATAGAGCAATATGCCCCAGGGCGCATCGGCGATGGCGTGCAGCGCCTGATGCAGTTGCGGCCCGCAATCGCATTTGAGGCTCCCGAGCACGTCGCCGGTCAGGCATTCGCTGTGCAGCCGCACCACCGGGGGCGAGGACTCGCGCCGGCCAAGCAGCAGCGCCACATGTTCGCGCGAATCGTCGGGGCTGCGGAAGGCGACGATCTGTGCGCTCTCGCTGGCCGCGACCGGCAGGCTGGCACGGGTGGCGATGGCCAGCGTCGCGGCATCGTCATAGCCAGCGATGTCCTCCGCGCTTACCGATGCCTCGGTCGGGCCGTCGCCGCGCTGCACGAAAAAGGCCGGCAGGATGCCTGCAAGCCGCGCCAGCCGCAGCGCCGCCGCCGCTGCCTGCACCGCCGCCAGCGGCTTCGCGGTGAACGGGCCTTTCAGCGGCGAGTGCAGGTCGAGCACCGGATCGGCAATCGCCGTCGCGACGTCCCTGTCGATCCAAGGCATCCGCGCGACCAGCACCGGCCGGTCTGGGTCGGCCGCGTCGCGCTGGTTTGCGAGCTTGAGCGTCTGCGCGCGCGACGCGGAAATGAGGATATCGGCCTGCCCCGCCGGGTCGAAACCAGCCAGCGTCACCGCATCGGCTCCTTCGATCGCCAGCAGGCGCAGCACGCCGTCGCCCGCCACCACGCCTACGGGCCAGCCGCGGCGCAACGCATCGATCGCGCGCGCGGCGGCGCGGGGCTGCATCAGGCGTTCCTCATCAGAAGGCGAATTCCGTGATGATCGGCACATGGTCCGACGGGCGCGTCCAGCTACGTGCCGGTTCGACGGTGCGGTGGCTTACCGCCTTATCGGCGATGTCGGCGGTCGTCCACATATGGTCGAGCCGCCGGCCGCGATCGGATTCGGCCCAGTCCTTCGCGCGATAGCTCCACCAGGTATAGAGCCGCTGCGGCGCGGGGAAGAATTTGCGGCCGATATCGACCCAGTCGTTCGACGCCTGCAGCCGGCCCAGCAGTTCGCATTCCAGCGGGGTGTGGCTGACGACGTTCAGCAACTGCTTGTGGCTCCACACATCCGATTCCAGCGGCGCGATGTTGAAATCGCCGGTCAGGATCGTCGGCTTGTCCTCCAGCGCGGACGACCACTCGATCATGCGCTCGATAAAGTCGATCTTCTGCCCGAATTTGGGGTTTTCGGCGCGGTCCGGAATATCCCCGCCAGCCGGGACATACACGTTTTCGATCCGCACGCCATTGTCGAGCCGCGCGCCGATGTGCCGCGCCTCGCCATTTGCCTGCCAGTCCAGCCGGTCGTCCTCATATACCGGAACGCGCGCGATGATCGCGACGCCATGATGCATCCGCTGGCCGTTCAGCATCTGATAGCCATAGCCGAGCCTGCGAAACATGTCCGCCGGGAATGTCTCGTTCACGACCTTGGTTTCCTGCAAACACAATATGTCGGGGCGCTCCTCGATCAGGAATCGCTCGACGATCTCGATCCGGGCGCGGACGCTGTTTATGTTCCAGGATGCGATGCTGAGGGTCTGCGGCATGGCAACGCCCTAGAAGGCTGAGGCCGGAGTCGCAAGGCTGGGCGCGGCCGGATGCGGCACATGCGCGGGACAAAATAAGACCCCCGCTCCGGGGGCGTGGAACGGGGGTCTCGATCGCGCCCTTGAAGCGCTTCGCGACGTAGCTTGCACCGAGGTAACAGGGGGGAAATCCCGGTTGCGGCTGCGTCGTTGGACTCTGATTAGCGCCCGCCATATGAGCGGCAGATGAACGAATCCGACAGCTTTACCGCTTGTCGCACCGCAGTACCGCTTCGTCACCCATTGGGCCGCACCTTGGGCCTCGGGTCCGTCCAGCGAAAGACGCTGTCGGCAATCGGGACGCCATAGCGCTGTCCCGACAGTCGTACCGCAGTGCGGTTGTTCTGCGAATCGAGCGCGACCCAGCCGTAGAGTTGCAGACCTGCGGGCGCGGAGGGGACGCGCTTGAAGATCATCGTGATGGTGCCGAATTCCGGGCGCTTGGCATCGCGCGCCTGCACACTGATGATATCGGGGTCGCCGGTGGGGATGATCCTGCCGAATTTGGACAGGTCGCGGCTCGGGTCGATCAGCGCGCCAAGCGGCGAGTTGCCAATCGGCCAGCGCTGCACCTGCCGCACTTCGTAGTCGATCAGCGTCAGCGACTTGCCGTCGCCCACGATCAGCAGAGGAATACCCCTCTGATACTCGAAGCGGATCTTGCCGGGCTGCTTCAGGGTCAGCTTGCCCGTCAGGGTCTGGCCATTGCGATCGGTCTGCGCGAAATCGGCGGTCAGCGTCGTAACGCTGCGGATATAGGCCGATACCCGGCCCAGATCCGAAGCGGGCGCCTGTTGCGCGATCGCCTGGGGGGCGAGGATCAGGGGCGCCGCGATCAGCGCCTGCATCATGGTCTTCATTGGCGGTTCCATTGTCATCGTCGTCGCGACTCTAGGTCGGCGGCTTGAACCGGCCGTGAACCCCTGTCACCCGGAAAGTCGCCCGACGATCGCGGCAACCGCCGTCGCCTTGGAAATATCCATCTTCGCCAGCAAGGAGCGGATCTGCACCCTGACGGTGGCGGGGCTGCGGCCGCGCTGCACCGCGATCTCGGCCGCGCCCAGGCCATGCGCCAGGTCGAGCGCGATCGCCGCTTCCGCGCGGGTCAGGCCGAAGGCTTCCTGCAACAGCACCCCCGCCTCGGCCGGCGCGGGCGCCGGAGCGATCGTCACCAGCAGGGCGGCGGCCAGCGAGAAGGGAAAGCGCCCGGGCGGCACCGGCGCCACGTCCACCCGGCGAACATGGCCCTCGGCATCGACCAGCGCAAACATCGACTGGCGCACGGCCGTCCCCCGCTCGCCGGGCCGCAGGCTCGCGCGCCGCAGCGCCTGCTGCAGCCGTTCGTCGGCGCGGGCCTGCGTCGCGTGCAATCGTCCGCCACGCAGACGCAGCAGCGCATCGTCGCGCAACAGCGCGTCGGCCGCTGCCGTCATGCCGATCACCCGTCCCCAATGATCGCAGAACAGCGCAGCCGTCCCGCCTATCTCCAGCGTTGCCAGAGACGCCGACAGCATCTGGCCGCCAAGCTGGAGATGAAGTGCCACTGCGGCATCGGCATGAGGAAGCAATTGTGTCAGCCGTTCCTGATCCTCCCTTTGGACATGCCCCTGTGCCTTGGTGCGGATGGCGCCGACCACCGCGCTCGTATCGCCGTGATTGGCCAGCCGCCCCACCGCCATGAAGCGCGCATCGAACGGCGTGAAAATCTCTTGGTAGAAGGGCGAAGCCTCCTGCGCGTTCCTGTCCAGATAATCATCGTCGGCGGTAATCTGGAACGGCTCGGTCAGGATGCTGAGCGCGCGCGGATTGACGCCGACCATGCCGCCGCCACGCCGTTCCCATTCGGCGGTGGCATCGTCGGGCATGTTGGTGACGATGTTGAAGCGGATCGCGCCGTCGGGACTTACGCCCAGCAGCTGGCCGCTCCACCCGCCCGCGGCCAGACCCAGCAGGTCCAGCGCGTCGGTCCACCGGTCGGAATCAAAGGGGGCGGCGGCGAAGGCGGCTATCGCGCGTTCGAAATCATCAGTTGTGAAGGCCCGCATCTGCCCCCCTGGCCCGCCGGTTGTCCCGAACCGCAGGATTGCAGACGCGCAGGACAGGCACAAGCCGCCGGCGCATCCATTTGCGACAGAAGGCTAGAGCGGGTTGCCATTCTCGTCGCGCAACACCTCGCGCCGGCCGACATGGTTGGGCGCGCCGACCAGCCCGTCCTCCTCCATCCGCTCGATCAGCCGCGCGGCACTATTGTAGCCGACACGTAGCTGACGTTGCAGCCAGCTGGTCGACGCCTTCTGATTGTCGAACACCAGCTGGCAGGCCTTGCGATACAGCTGCGCATCCGGGCTGTCGTCGCCCAGGTCCACGCCGTCGAGCGCGAAGCTGCCCTCCTCCGGCTCCTCGGTGACCGCCTGGATATAGTCGGGCTTGCCCTGCGCGCGCCAATGGTCAGCAACCGCGCGCACTTCGTCGTCCGACACGAAGGGGCCGTGGACGCGCGTCAGCTGCTTGCCGCCCGCCATGTAGAGCATGTCGCCCTTGCCCAGCAGCTGCTCGGCGCCCTGCTCGCCCAATATGGTGCGGCTGTCGATCTTCGACGTCACGAAGAAGCTGATGCGCGTCGGCAGGTTTGCCTTGATGACGCCGGTGATGACGTCGACCGACGGGCGCTGGGTCGCCAGGATCAGGTGGATGCCGGCGGCGCGCGCCTTCTGCGCCAGCCGCTGGATCAGGAATTCGACTTCCTTGCCCGCCGTCATCATCAGGTCGGCCAGCTCGTCCACCACCACCACGATCTGCGGCAGCGGCTGGAAATCGAGCTGTTCCTCCTCGTAGATCGGCTTGCCGCTTTCGGGATCGTAGCCGGTCTGGACGCGGCGGCCGAGCGGCTTGCCCTTGGCCTTCGCGGCGCGAACCTTCTCGTTATAGTTGGCGAGGTTGCGGACCGAGATGGACGCCATCATGCGATAGCGGTCCTCCATCTGCTCCACCGCCCATTTGAGCGCACGGATGGCCTTGTCCGGTGCGGTCACGACGGGGGCGAGCAGATGCGGAATATCGTCGTAGATGCTCAGTTCCAGCATCTTGGGGTCGATCATGATGAGCCGCAGCTGGTCCGGCGTCATGCGGTAGAGCAGCGACAGGATCATGCAGTTGAGGCCCACCGACTTGCCCGATCCGGTCGTACCCGCGATCAGCAGGTGCGGCATCGGCGCCAGGTCGGCGATGATCGGCTCGCCCGAGATATTCTTGCCCAGCACGATCGGCAGCGTCGCGTCGGACATGAACGCCGCGCTCTCGATCATCTGGCGCAGCACCACCGATTCGCGGTTCACATTGGGCAGCTCTATGCCGATCACGGTCCGACCGGGAATGGTCGCCACGCGGGCCGACAGCGCGGACATGTTGCGCGCGATATCCTCGGCCAGCGCGATCACCCGGCTCGCCTTGATGCCAGGAGCCGGTTCCAGCTCGTACATGGTGACGACGGGGCCGGGGCGGACCTCGACGATATTGCCCTTCACATGGAAGTCGTCGAGCACGGATTCGAGCAGCCGGGCGTTGCGCTCCAGCGCCGCCTTGTCGACTTTCATGCCCTGGTTGGCGGGCGGCGGGCTGAGAAGTTCGGGCGAGGGCAGCGAGCTGTGACCGAACAGGTCGTCCTGGCTGACCGGCGCCATCGGGCGCTGCACGGGCGCCGGCTTGGGGCTCTGGATCGTGATCGGCGGCTTGGGCTCGTTCGACACGGTCTTGCGCGGCGCCACCAGCCGCTCGGGCATACGCTCTGGCCTGGGCTCGTCATCCTCCTGGTCGGCAGCCGGCGCGAAACGGGGCAGGCTGAGGCGCGGCAGGCTCGGCGCGCGCAGTGCCAGAATCGGCTTCTCCAGCGCCAGGCTGCGATACCAGAGAAACAGGCCGGCAATGAGCGCGATCAGCAGGATTGCCCCGCTGATCCAGCCCTGCCCGGCCTCGGGCGCCTGCGCCGTCAGGCTCAATATGCCGTGCGCGCTCACCAGCGCGACGATGCCGCCCCAGCCGGCGGGCAGGCCCACCAGCGGATCGGGCTGGAACAGGGCGAGCGCCAGGCCGACCAGCAGGATGCCCGCGATGCACTTGCCGAACTGCGCCTTCCAACCATCCATGTCCTGGTCGCCCCACATACGACGCGCGGTCACCGCCATCAGCGGCAGCAGCAACGCCGCCGGAACTCCCAGCAGCCACAGCAGGAAATCGGCGATCCAGGCGCCTGGCAACTGCATGACGTTGCGCACCTCGCTGCCCGCGACGGTGTTCATCGACGGATCGCTGGGCGTATAGCTCAACAGCGCCAGCGCCAGGAAGAGCGTCCCCAGCATCAGCGCGATCGCGCCGATCAGCGCGCCCGACCGGATCAGGCTGCGCTTCAGCATCGCGCGCCATTCCGGCGTCCGCTTGACGTTGCGACTGACAGCCATCCCTATTCCATGTCCCCCAAATGTTCCGTTTCGGCACAATGCGCCAGCCGGGGAGTCGCCGTCAAGAGTCCGGCCCGGCAGTCCCCTTGCGGCTGCGCGTCGTTCTGCGCTTCCTGCGCACCGGGGCCCGTCGCCCGGCCTCCAGCGCGAGCACGGCCCAGCGCTGCATCGCGTCGGCATCGTCATGGACCTCGTCGGGCGCACGGCGAGAGTTCATCGACACCACGCCCCTGCCCGGCATGTCGAAGCTTATCCGGGGGCAGTTCTGCCCGTCCCAGAACGCATCACTCGCCGCGTCCGCCTTGAACCAGAGCGCGTCCTGGCTGAAGATGGCGAAGATGGTGCCGTCGCAATAGAGTGTCGCGCCGCCCATCATCCGGCGCATCGTGACCGTGCCGATCGGCGCCAGCGATTCGACGACCCAGCCCACCAGCCCTTCGTCGATCGCCATCGCCTACCCCTGCGCCAAGGCCCGCAGCGCCGACCCGTCGAGCCGCTGCACGGTCCATTCGTCCATCGGCCGCGCGCCGATCCTGCGATAGAATGCGATGGCGGGCGCGTTCCAGTCGAGCACGGACCATTCCAGTCGGGCGCAGCCGCGCTCGACCGCGAGTGCCGCCAGCCGTGCCAGCAATGCCTTGCCCGCCCCCAGCCCGCGCGCCTGCGGCAGCACGAACAGATCCTCCAGATAGATGCCCGGCTTGCCCTCGAAGGTCGAAAAATTATGGAAGAACAGCGCGAAGCCGATCGGGCCTTCCGCCCCGTCGGCGATCAGCACCTCGGCCATCGGACGGGGGCCGAACAAATGATGCGCCAAGTCCTCGCGGGTCGCGCGCGCCTCGTGACGCAGCTTCTCGTAACCGGCGAGCGCCAGGATGAAATCTTGGATCGTGCCGATATCGGCGGGTTCGGCGGGGCGGATCAGGATGCTCATGCGACTCCGGGTTCGACATGGGGTGGATCGGCGGGCCTTGCGCGCGCCGCGATCAGGCAGCCGGCGACGATCAGCGCGGCGCCCGCCACCGTCGTCAGCGTCAGCCGCTCGCCAAAGGCAAGCCAGCCGACGATCGCCGCCCATACGAAGGCACTATATTCCACCGGGATCAGCCGCTGCGCCTCGGCCCGCGCATAGGCCCAGGCGAGCGCGGCGAGCGAGGTGAAGGCCAGCACGGCGGCAATCAGCACCAGCGGCACGGCGCTTGCCGGCGGCAGCACCGCAAGGAAGGGCGCGCCGCAGAGATAGACGCCGAACATCACCAGATGCTGGAAGAAGGCGACCTCCACCGGCGAGGCGAGCTGCGCCTGCTGGCGCTGGATGACGAGGTTCCAGGCGAAGAGGATCGCCGACAGCAACATCGCCCCCGCCCCCAGCAGCGCATCGGCATCATAGACGCCGCGCATCCGCCCCGACAGGATCACGCCCACGCCGACCAGGCCCAGGATCGACGCGCCGATCGCCTGCTTGCCGATCTTTTCGCCCAGCAGCAGCGATGCGAGATAGAGCGCGATCAGCGGCGCGATGAAGCTGAGCGCGATCGCCTCGGCCATGGGCAGGCGCAGCAGCGCCCAGAAGAACAGCCCCGCCATCGCCGCCACCACCGTGCCGCGCAGCAGGTGGACGCGCAGCACGGCGGGGCCGGGCCAGGGACGCCGGGTCGCCAGCATCAGCAAGACGCCGAGCAGACTTCCCGTCACCGATCGCCAAAACAACGCGTTGTAGAGGCCGATGGCGAGCGCCAGCCCCTTCATCGCCCCGTCCATCACGGAAAACAGCGCCACCCCCGCGCAGCAGACGGCAAAGGGGATGGCGAAGGCGGGACGGACCATGGCCCGCCCTATCGGGGCGCGCCGGGCAAGTCCATCGGCGCGCTCAATCGCCGATCCGCGTGATCCGGCCGATCCGCAGCTCGTCAATGTCCAGGCGTCTGATACGCGCCCGCCCGATGCGCAAGCGCCCGATCGCGAGCGCACCGATGGCAAGCGCTCCAAGCGCCATGGCGCCAAGCGCGAGCGCGCCGATCGAGCCTGCGCCCAGTGCCGACGCTCCGGTCGCTTGAGCACCCACGGCGACGGCGGCGTTTTTGTCCGCACGCTTGATCTCGGAAGGGGCTCTGCTCACATCATCTCTCCAACGGATTCGAGACAAACTCGACCCTGTGATGGCCCGGCGCTGCAACATGTAGATCAAGTTGCCGATGCAGCGATAGGGCGTGTTGATATCGCCGATGATACGGACCTTGCCTCCATTGCCTTTCGCGGATGGGATAGCGGGTTCGACGGCAGACTGATCGGCCGGTCGAAAGATCGGCCGCCCATGCTGGCCATGCAACGACTCTCCGTTGCCGTGATCGTCACGATCAAACCCGTGCTTGCCCGGCTGCAGGCAGCTATTGTGGGTAGCGACAACGCCAGCGCCGCCCAAGCCAACCTGCGCCACACCTACTCCGCTGCCTCGACCCGCCCTGCGTCGCTGCTTTCCGCCTCCAGCTTGGCCGCCTCGATCTCCGCCGCCTTGGCTTCGACCAGGCCGACGATATGGTCGATCATGCCCTCGTCGCGGATGATATGGTCGGTGATGCCGGACAGATAGACCATATGCTTGCCCGCACCGCCACCGGTCAGACCGATGTCGGTCTCGCGGGCCTCGCCCGGTCCATTGACGACACAGCCGAGGACCGAGAGCGACAGCGGCGTGTTGATATGCTGGAGCCGTTCCTCCAGCGCCTGCACGGTGCGGATCACGTCGAAACCCTGTCGCGCGCAACTGGGGCAGGACACGACGCGGACACCGCGCGTGCGGATGCCCAGCGACTTCAATATCTCGTAGCCGACGCGCACTTCCTCTTCCGGTTCGGCAGAGAGCGAGACGCGGATCGTGTCGCCGATCCCGGCCCAGAGCAGGTTGCCGATGCCGATCGCGCTCTTCACGGTGCCGCCGATCAGGCCGCCCGCTTCGGTGATGCCCAGATGCAGCGGGCAATCCACCGCGTCGGCGAGCTGCATATAGGCGGCGACCGCGAGGAACACGTCGCTGGCCTTCACCGCGACCTTATATTCGTGGAAATCCTGGTCCTGCAGCAGCTTGATATGATCGAGCGCGGACTCGACCAGCGCCTCCGGGCAGGGCTCGCCATATTTTTCCAGCAGGTCCTTCTCCAGACTGCCGGCGTTGACGCCGATGCGGATGGAGCAGCCATTGGCCTTTGCCGCATCGACCACTTCCTTGACCCGCGCTTCCGACCCGATATTGCCGGGATTGATGCGCAGACAGGCCGCGCCCGCATCCGCCGCTTCCAGCGCGCGCTTATAGTGGAAATGGATGTCGGCGACGATCGGTACCCGCGCCGCGCGCACGATCTGTTTCAGCGCGGCGGTCGATTCCTCGTCGGGGCAGGACACGCGGATGATGTCCACGCCTGCCTCCTCGCACCGGCGGATCTGGTCGATCGTCGCCTTCACGTCATGGGTCAGCGTGTTGGTCATGGTCTGGACCGTCACCGGCGCGCCGCCGCCAACGGGGACGTTGCCGACCATGATCTGGCGCGACTGACGCCACGCTATGTCGCGCCAGGGGCGCAGGCCGGGATTATGGTCGGACATGAAGAAAGGGCTCCGGGTGATGCAGCCCTTATAAGGATTTATCGCGCGGTTTAGAAGCGCGCGCTCAGGGATGCCGCAAGCTGGTCCGCATTGCCGCTGACCCGCGAGCGCGTGGTCGTGGTGACCAGCCCGTAATAATGGTCGGTGCGCACCAGGTCGGCCTTGTCGACGAAATTATGCGCATAGCTCAGGTTCAGCGCCATATGATCGGTCACGGCCCAGGTCGCGCCCGCCGACAGCCATTTGCGGTCGCCGTCCGGCACTCGCGTGGTCAGGAATGCGCTGTTGGTGGGCGTGCGGTCGAACCTCGTGCCCGCGCGCAGCGTCAGCCGCTGATCGACATCGACTTCGCCGCCGATGCTGACCGACCAGCTGTCATGATAGCGCATGGCCTTGACCGCCGTACCGGTGCCGGAAGTGATCGCGATCTCGCGAAACACTGACCAATTGTACCAGCGCGCGGTCGCCATCGCACGGATGGTCGGGGACAGTTTCCGGGTCACGCTGGCGGTCACGATATCGGGCAGGGCGAGCGGCGCGCTGGCGGCGGAGGTGCCGTTGGCGGCCGCGATCGGCCCCAGCAGGCCGCTGTTGGTCTGGCTGCCCCGGATGTGATGGCGAATGCCGGATCGATAATGGATGCCGATATTGGTGGCGCCGCCGGTGTAGAATATGCCCGCATTCCAGCCGACGGTCAGGTCGTCGCCCTTTACCACGGCCAGCCCGTCGGCGGAATCCGGCGACAGATTGGGGAGCGCATTGGTCAGCTTGACCTTCACATATTGCACATCCACGCCGCCGCCGACCGACAGGCCCTCGCCGATCTTCCAGGCGGCCGATGGCTGGACATTATAGGTCTTGAGGTCGGTATGGAGCGAATCATAGCGGCCAAAGAAGCCGGCGTCATAATCGAGCTTGAGGCCGAACGGCGCGGTGACGCCGATGCCGATCCAGAAGCGGTCGCCCAGCTGCTTCGTCGCATAGGCGCTCGGCACCGGAATGATCGCCGCGAAGGGATTGCCTCCGGATCCGCCGGTGACCGGCACCGTCGCCGCCGAACCTGCCAGGGTGCGCGTCGATCCGCGGTCGCTATGGCCCGCGGTCGCGAACAGCGCGACGGCGCCCGTCGACAGCTGCAGCCCGTCGAGCTGCGTCATCGCGGCGGGGTTGAAATAGACGATGGAGGGATCGTCGGCGGCGGCGGCGCCGCCGGCCATCGCCCGACCCGTTTCCTTGGGTGACTGTTCCTGCAGGTAGAAGCCGCCGGCCATGGCCTGACCGGGCACAAGCAGGCCGAAGGCGAGCATGGCGGGAAATAGGCGGTCTGTGGCTGACATGGCTTGTCCCCTGCGCGCGGCCTGTCCACCCCCGGATCGGCGGCCGTCGTCCAAGGCCAGCGCATAGCAGGCTCATGGTTAATGGACGGTAAGCATGACGTGCAGCCCGCCGACCTGTCGCGGGCAAAAAAAAGGCCGCCCCGAAGGACGGCCGGAAAAGTTTTAGGAGAGGATGCCTGAAAGGCACGATCCTTGTGCATCGCAGCGCTTTCTTACGCAAATGCGAAAGGGAGCAGGGCAATTGCATTTGTTGCAACTGGTGCAACAGAAACAGCTTTCCGTAACGTAAGCCTGCTTATCATTGCGCTACGCGAGACGCGATTCCGGTCAATGTTCCACCGATTCGCCGCGCTCGACCCCCGATTGCGCCAGCTGCGAATCGATATCCGCCATCAACTGCGCAAGTCCGTCGGCATCGGTCGCCTCCGCCCGCGCGACCAGCACGTCCTGCGTGTTGGACGCGCGCAGCAGCCACCAGCCATAGTCGGTATTGACCCGGACCCCGTCGGTGGCGTCCACCTTCGCGCCGGCTGCGGCGAGCCGGTCGCGCACCTCCTCCACCACCGCGAACTTGCGGGACTCGTCGATCTGGAAGCGCAGTTCGGGCGTGTTCATCAGCTCGGGCATCGCCTCGCGCAGCTCCGTCACGCTCTTGCCCAGCCGGGTCGCTGCCGAAATCAGCCGCACGGCCGCATAAAGGGCGTCGTCAAACCCGTAATAGCCGTGCTTGAAGAAGATGTGACCGCTCATCTCGCCGGCCAGCGGGCTGTCTACTTCCTTCATTTTGGACTTGATCAGGCTGTGGCCGGTCTTCCACATCATCGGTACGCCGCCGAGTGCTGCGACCCGGTCGAACAGCGCCTGGCTCGCCTTCACATCGGCGATGATCGTGGCACCTGGCACATCCTGCAGCACCGGCTCGGCGAAGATCGCGAGCAGCTGGTCGCCCCAGATTACCCGGCCGCGCCCGTCGATCGCACCGATCCGGTCGCCGTCGCCGTCGAAAGCCACACCGAAGTCGAGCTTCTTGTCGCTGACGAGCCTGCGCAGATCGGCCAGGTTCTTCTCTTCGGTGGGATCGGGATGATGGTTGGGAAATTCGCCGTCTACATCGGTGAACAGCGTATGATGCTCACCCGGCAGCAGCTTGACCAACTTGTCCACGACCGGTCCTGCGGCGCCATTGCCCGCGTCCCAGCCGATGCGGTAGGCCGCACCGTCGAACCCCTCCAGCAGCCGCGCGACATAACGGTCGATGATCGCGACTTCCTCGGACGAAGCGGACCCGCTCAACCAGTCGCCGCTCGCTGCCATCGTGCCCAGCTTCAAAATGTCCGCCCCGAAAAACGGACGATGCTGAAACACCAGCTTGAAGCCATTGTAATTGGAGGGATTGTGGCTGCCGGTTATCTGAATGCCGCCATCGACGTCCAGCACTGCTTCGGCATAATAGAGCATCGGCGTGGGGCCCAGACCGACCCGCACCGCGTCGACGCCGCTGTCGTTGAGCCCGCGGACCAGCGCCGCTTCCAGCAGGGGCGAGCTCTTGCGCCCGTCATAGCCGACCGCGACCCTTGATCCGCCCGCGCGCGCGATCAGCGTCGCGAAGCCACGCCCGATGGCATAGGCATCCGCCTCTCCCAGCGTCTCGCCGACAATGCCGCGAATGTCATATTCCCGGAGCGAGGTCAGGTGGAAATCATGCGTCATGCTGTCATCCTGATAGCGACCCGATCGGGCCGGTTCCTGGTCATTGGGGGGGTTGCGCGCGCAGCAGCAGGTCGCGCGCCGCGTTGATCTGGGCGGCCAGCGCCTCGCTTCCACCGCGATCGGGATGAACCGCCGCGATCAGCCGACGATGCGCCGCGCGCACGGCTTCGGCATCGCATCCAGGGGAAAGACCCAGCAGGGCCTGCGCGCGGGCGATCTCGTCGCTCCCCGGTTGCGCGGGTACGGATCGGGAAGCTGGGGCCTTGCGCCGCCACATCCGGAACATCCAGTCCCCGGCGGCTATCAGCAGCGGCAGTGCGCCGGCCACCGGCTTGCCCTTGGCCGCCAGCACTGCGCCAACCAGAGTGAGTCCGATCATCAATCCGTCGCGTCCCGTCATGCGCTGCAGACGTCCGGTCCAGAACAGCCAGCCGGCCGCCAGGAGGAGAAGCAGCGCAAGCCATCCCATCAGAGCGCGAGCGCCGGATCGAACGCGGTCTGGTCGACCCGCGCCGGCAGCGCCAGCCCCGCCACCATCTCGCGCAGTTCCTGCCGTGCGGCGATATGCGCGACGCCCAGATCACCCAGATGCCCCTTGTCGAGCAGCGTCAGCCCGGATGGAAAGAGTTCGCGGAAGATCACGCGCTCGGAAAGACCGGGAATGACCCGGAAACCCACGCGCCGCGACAGCTCGGCCAGGGCGTCGCCAACCCGCTTCTTGTTGCGCGCGTCGTGATGCTGGACGCGGTTGCGCAGCACCACCCAGTCGATCGAGATGCCGTCCGCCTTGGCCCGCGACTTGCGCGCGTCGAAGATCAGTTCGGAATAGAAGGACAGGCGCTTGACCTTGAACGTCTCGGCATCGACCTGGCCGATCAGGTCGAAATCGACGAAGCTGTCGTTCATCGGCGTGACCAGCGTATGGGCGCGCGCGGCCATGTGGCGGGCGAAGGGATCGTCGCGGCCGGGCGTGTCGACGATCAGGAACTCCATGCCCTCGGCGACCGCCGCCCGTTCCTCGTCCAGCGCGTCGATGCTGTCGCCCCGCAGCACGGCATAGCGCGGCATCGGCAGCGTGACACCGCGCCGCTGGGCCGTTGCCGCGCGATTCTCCATATAGCGCGTGACGGTACGCTGGCGCGGATCGAGATCGATCAGCCCGACTCGATGGCCGAGCGCGGCGAGCGCGATGGCGGTATGGACGGCAGTGGTCGACTTGCCTGTCCCGCCCTTTTCGTTCGCGAAGACGATATGATGCGGCTCAGCCTGCGCCATGGGAACCCGATAACCTCGTTGATTGTCATATTGTTTCTTGACGCTGTCGCCACGCCCCGCCTAGCGGGAAGGCCACGCCAAGCCCTTATCGGAGCCCTTCGTCCCGTGCAAACCCTGCGTGATCTTCCGTCGCTTCGCGCCGCCGTCGCCGCTCTGCGGACCGACGAAAAGCGGCTGGCGCTGGTGCCGACCATGGGTGCGCTGCACGACGGGCATATGGCACTGGTGGAGGAAGCGCGACGCCGCGCCGGCCATGTCGTCGTGTCGATCTTCGTCAATCCGATGCAGTTTGGCGCTAACGAGGATCTGGCCGCCTATCCGCGGCGAGAGGCAAAGGATGCGAAGATGCTGCAGGCCGGCGGTGTCGACATTCTCTGGGCGCCGACGGTGGACGCCATGTATCCCGCCGGATTCGCCAGCACCGTGTCCGTGTCCGGTGTCAGCGACGGCCTCGACGGTGCCGCCCGGCCTGGGCATTTCGACGGGGTCGCAACCGTCGTTACCAAGCTGTTTAACCAGGTCAGGCCCGATGTCGCGCTGTTCGGCGAGAAGGATTATCAGCAGCTCGCCGTGATCCGCCGCATGGTCGCCGACCTTGACATGGGGCTGGAAATCGTCGGCGTGCCGACCCAGCGCGCCGAGGATGGTTTGGCTCTATCCTCGCGCAATGCTTATCTCAGCGACGCAGAACGGCACGAGGCGCTCGCGTTGCCACGGGCGCTGGGCGAGGCGAAGCGCCAGATCGAAAAGGGCCAGCCGGTCGAGGCAGCGCTGGCGAAGGCGATCGCAACTCTGTCCGCCCATGGCTTCGGGCCGATCGACTATGTGACGCTGTGCGACGCCGCGACGCTGGAGCCTATGACGGTGCTGGACCGTCCGGCCCGGCTGCTCGGCGCGGCGAAGCTCGGCACGACCCGGCTGATCGACAATATCGCGGTCGATCCGGCCTGATCCTCCCTATTCGGGGCAGACGTTAAAAGGGCCGGACGATCACCAGGATGACGACCAGCGCCACCGCGATTCCCGGCACTTCGTTCAACAGCCGCAGCTGCCGATCCTTGAGCTGCCGCTGCCCGAGCGCCAGCTTCTTCGCATAGCCCGCGATCCAGCCATGATAGCCCGACAGGCCGATCACGAGCAGCAACTTCGCCTGGAACCAGGCGGACGCCCAGGCGCCCGTCTCCACCATCAGCATCAGGCCGAATAGCCACGCCAGCGTCAGCGCCGGATTGAGGATGATCCTGAGCAGCTTGCGCTCGCGTTCGATCCATTTGCGGTCCTCGTCCGACCCCACGGCGCATTCCTGATGATAGACGAAGAAACGCGGCATCATGAACAGCCCCGC
This sequence comes from Sphingobium sp., assembly GCA_040508785.1. Classification (GTDB taxonomy): domain Bacteria; phylum Pseudomonadota; class Alphaproteobacteria; order Sphingomonadales; family Sphingomonadaceae; genus Sphingobium. The sequence continues at coordinate 17,364 of JBEVME010000101.1, read as the reverse complement.
CATCAGGAAGATGACGAAGATGACATGGGCGGCCTTCACCCAAAGATAGGCAGCGCCGAGAAAGGGCATCAGACAGGCTCCCCCTGACGGACGGCCGCGCCACGGACATGCGTCACCAGCGCCTCGACATGCGCGGTCGGCGCTTCGGGCGTGATCCCGTGCCCGAGGTTGAAGATATGCGGCCGGTCCGGGAAGGCGGCGATGATGTCGGCAACCGCCCGTTCGAGCGCAATGCCGCCCGCGATCAGCACCAGCGGATCGAGATTGCCCTGCACCGGCAGGCCTTTGGGCAGCGCGGCGTCGGCCCAATAGGGATCGACCGTCTCGTCCAGGCCCACCGCATCCACCCCGGTTCCGGCAACATAATCGGGCAGGCGCGCTGGCGCGCCCTTTGGAAAGCCGATGATGGGGATATGCGGGGCCAGCGCCTTCAGCCGGGCCACGATCCGCGCATTGGGTTCGATCACCCAGCGGTCGAACTGGCGCGGCGCCAGGCTGCCGGCCCAGCTGTCGAACAGCTGCACCGCCTCCACACCCGCCTCGATCTGGCCGAGCAGATAGGTGACGGTGGCGTCCTCGATCGCCGAAATGATCCCCTGGAACCGCGCCGGATCGGCATAGGCCAGCCGGCGAGCGGCACCCTGGTCCTTGCTGCCCTGCCCGGCGACCATGTAGGTGGCGACCGTCCAGGGGCTGCCGGCGAAGCCCAGGAAGGTGACCTCCGGGTCGAGCGCAGCCTTCACCCGCCGAACCGTCTCGTACACAGCGTCGAAGCGCGACAGGTCGGGGGTCAGCGCGGACAGTTCGGTTTCGGCCAGGATCGGCGCCAGCCTTGGCCCTTCCCCCGTTTCGAACCACAGATCCTGGCCCATCGCATAGGGGACGATCAATATGTCGGAAAACAGGATCGCACCGTCGAAAGCGAAGCGACGCAGCGGCTGCAACGTCACTTCTGCTGCGGCGGCACTGTCATAGACCAGTTCCAGAAAGCCGCCCTTGTCCGCGCGCAAGGCGCGATATTCGGGCAGATAGCGCCCGGCCTGACGCATCAGCCACATGGGCGGCACGTCCTGCCTTTCCCCGCGCAGCGTGGCGAGCAGAGGTTTGAACGGGCGCGGGGCGGCGGACATCGATCTTCCAATCTTAATATAAAGGATTCTTTGAAGGTTGTTGATAGCAGTTGGTCGGTTGGCAGCGGGGTTTATGCGCTGTGCCCGCTTTTGCCAACAGATTGACTTGGCCGGCTGGCGCAAATCGGATCGAGTCAGCCCATATATCCACATTACCCACAGGCTGTGGATGGAATCGGGCTGCTGTGCGTGGGCTGTGGATGAAATCGGCGGGATCGGGCATGACTTTCCGACGGCCGATCGGCACACAGTCTGTCCCTTGCTTTATCCCCATGATCCCCACAGAGTTTGGCCATGACCCGCATCCATCTCCATCTGCTGTCGGACTCGACCGGCGAGACGCTGGAGAATATCGCCAAGGCCGCGATCGGCGCTTTCGAAAATGTGGAGGCGATCCGCCATTTCTGGCCGATGGTCCGCTCCGACGTCCATCTCGACCGCATCCTCCAGGACATCGCGGTCAATCCCGGCCTTGTCCTCTTCACGCTCAGCAACATGGCGCTGCGCCGCCGGCTGGAAAATCGCTGTCGCGCGCTCGGCCTGCCCCATGTCGCCGCGCTCGACACCGTCACGGACGCGCTGTCCAACATATTGGGGCAGGAGACGCGCAACCGGCCGGGCCGCAAGCATATACTGGACGAAGCCTATTTCGCCCGGATCGAGGCGATCCAGTTCACCATCGCCCATGACGACGGCGTCGGGCATGAAAATTGGGAGGAGGCGGACATCGTGCTCGCGGGTGTATCGCGCGCATCGAAGACGCCGACGTCCATCTACCTCGCCAACCGTGGCTACAAGACGGCCAATATTCCCCTGGTGCCGGTGTCTCCGCCCCCGCCCGATCTCTATTCGCTCAAGCATCCGATGGTGATCGGGCTGACCGTCAGCCCGGAGCGGCTGATCCAGATCCGGCGCAACCGGCTACTGTCGCTCAACCAGGCGCCCGAAACCAGCTATGTCGACATGGACAAGGTGCAGGAGGAACTGGCTTTCGCCCGTCGCCTGTTCGCCGACCATGGCTGGCCGGTGATCGACATGACCCGCCGCTCGATCGAGGAAGCGGCGGCCGCGATCATCAACCTGTTCAATGACCGCGTGCTGGCCGAGGGGCACGAGGCATGATCGTGCTCGCCTCCCAGAGCGCCAGCCGCCGCGCGATGCTGACGGCCGCCGGGGTACCGTTCGAGGCGCTGGCACCTGGCGTCGACGAGGAGGCCGCCAAGGAAGCGCTGCGTGCCGATGGCCTGGATGGCCGCGCGCTGGCCGATGCGCTGGCGGAATTGAAGGCACTCAAGATATCGCGCCGCGCGCCAGGCGCGCTGGTGCTCGGCTGCGACCAGACGCTGGTGCTGGAGGACGGCACCCAGATCGACAAGGCGGTCGATCGCGCCGACGCGGAACGGATATTGCGTCTGCTGTCCGGCAGGGTTCATCATCTCAACAGCGCGGCGGTGATCGCGCTGGGCGGTACGCCGATCTGGCGCCATGTCGAGCGGGTGCGCATGACCGTCCGCCCGCTGTCCGACGCCTTCATCGCCGCCTATTTGGACGGGGACTGGGACGATTGCCGCTGGTGTGTCGGCTGCTACCGGATCGAGGGACCGGGCGCGCAGCTGTTCGCGAAGGTGGAGGGCAGTTCTTTCGCGGTGCAGGGCCTGCCGCTGCTGCCGCTGCTTGACTTCCTGCGCACCCGCGGCGTTCTGGCGGCATGACCGACAAGCTCCCTTATGCAGAAGTGATCGGCGATCCGATCGCGCACAGCAAATCGCCGATCATCCATAATTTCTGGCTGCAATCGCTCGATATAGAAGCCGAATACCGCAAGACCCATGTGACGGCCGACGGTCTTGCCGGCTATTTCCTGGAACGGCGCGGCGATCCCGACTGGCTGGGCTGCAATGTCACCATCCCGCACAAGATCGCGGTGATGGACTATACCGACGATCCGGGCGGCGTGCGCGAACGGATCGGTGCGATGAACACCATCGCCTGCGAGACCGGCGGGCCGCTGGTCGGCACCAACACCGATGCCGGCGGCTTCCTCCAGCCGCTGCTGCGCGACAAGTGGAGCGGGCAGAGCGCGGTGATCGTGGGCGCCGGCGGCGCGGCGCGGGCGATCCTGTTCGCGCTCGCCAGCCTTGGCGTACCCGACATCAGCATCATGGCGCGCGATCCGGCCAAGGGGCAGGCACTGCTGGATCGCGGCGACATCAAGGGGCGGGTGATCGGCATGGGCGATGCGCTGCCGCCGGCCGATCTGCTGGTGAACGGCAGTCCGCTCGGCATGGTCGGCCAGCCGCCGCTGGCGCTCGACCTTTCGCCGCTGCCGGACACAGCCACGGTCTATGACATCGTCTATGCGCCGCTGGAGACCGGATTGCTGGCGGCGGCGCGGGCGCGCGGCCTCAAGACGCTCGACGGACTGGAGATGCTGATCGGCCAGGCGGCGCTTGCCTTCGACATATTTTTCGACGCCCAGCCCCCGCGCGAGCGCGACGCGGAGCTGCGCGCGCTGCTGACGGCGGGCTGACCTCATGCGCATCTGGGGTCTGACCGGTTCGATCGGGATGGGCAAGTCGACCGTCGCCGCGATGCTGCGCAAGGCGGGGGTGCCGGTATTCGACGCCGATGCCGAGGTGCATCGGCTGCAGGGCCCGAACGGCGCGCTGCTCCATTTGATAGAGGCGCGCTTCCCCGGCACCACCGGGTCGTCCGGGGTGGACCGGCAGAAGCTGGGCGCCGCCGTATTCGGCAAGGTGGAGGAACTCAAGGCGCTCGAAGCGATCGTTCACCCCGCCGTGCGCCGCTCGCGCGAGTCGTTTCTGCGCCGATATCGCTCGCGCCCGGTCGTCGTGCTGGACATTCCGCTGCTGTTCGAAGGGCGGCGCGGGCGCCCCGTGCGCGACGTCATTGTCGTCAGCGCGCCCGCATGGAAGCAGCGCAAGCGCGTGATGGCGCGACCGGGCATGACCGCCGCCAAGTTCGACCGCATCCTCAAGCTCCAGGTGCCCGACGTGGAAAAGCGGCGCCGCGCCACCCATGTGATCGACACGGGCGGCACGCTGGACAAAAGTCGCGCTCAGGTGCGTCGCCTGCTCGCTTGCCTTGGCGCGCGGACAGGCAGATAGTGAAGCCCAAGAGTCGAGCCGGAGGACCATGCGAGAGATTATCTTCGACACGGAAACCACGGGACTCGATCCGGCCTCGGGCGATCGCCTGGTGGAGATCGGCTGCATCGAGCTGATGAACCGCGTGCCCACGGGCCGCACTTTCCACGCTTATTACAATCCCGGCCGGTCGATGCCGGCCGCCGCCGAAGCGGTGCACGGCCTGTCGGAAACGTTCCTGTCGGACAAGCCGGTCTTCATGGCCGGCGTGGAGGATCTGCTTGCCTTCATCGAGGACAGCCCGCTGGTCGCGCACAATGCGCGCTTCGATTTCGGCTTTCTCAACAACGAGCTGCGCCTGTGCGGCCGGCCGGAGGTCTGCCTGAGCCGGATGATCGACACGGTGGCGATGGCGCGCACGCTGCATCCGGGCGCCAAGCACAGCCTGGACGCGCTCTGCACCCGCTACGGCATAGATCGCAGCCACCGGGTCAAGCATGGCGCGCTGCTGGACGCCGAACTGCTCGCCCAGCTCTACATCGAACTCACCGGCGGACGGCAGATCGGGCTCGGTCTGGCGCGCGTCGACGATGCGGCGCTTGGCGCGGCGGAACATGCGGCGCCGGCCGTGGTTCGCCCGATAAGGCCCGCGCGCATATTCGCGCCGAGCATCGCGGAATTGGAGCGCCATGCGGCGTTCATCGCGACGCTGCAGGCGCCGCTATGGCTCGACGGCGCGGTGCCGGGCTGAGACTGCCCCTGTCGCTTGCCGGCGACACCCGGTCCTGTTCCTTTCAGGGTCGGCAAGAACAAGGAGAAGGCATATGGATATTCGTGTTTCCGGGCATCAGGTCGATACGGGTGACGCGCTCAAGGAGCATGTCGAAACCAAGCTCGCCGCCATCGCCGACAAGCATTTCTCCCGCGCTATATCCGCCCATGTGACTTTCCGGCCGGCCCCGCACGGTGCCTTCCACTGTGACGTCATCTGCCATGTGAAGACCGGCCTTATCCTGAAGGGCGCGGGCGAGGCGCAAGAGGCGCATCCCGCCTTCGACCAGGCGGCCGACAAGATCGAAAAGCAGCTGCGCCGCTATACCCGGCGCCTGAAGGACCATCATATCCAGGCCGTTGCCGCCGAAGCCGAGCGCAGCAGCAACCTTAACGGCTTCGATGCGGACGGCGCCGCCTACACCATCTTCGCGGGCGCCGACGAGGAAGAGGAGCCCACCGATTCGCCGCTGATCGTGGCGGAAACGCGGGTCGACATACCCGAAGCCAGCGTGTCGGACGCGGTGATGATGCTGGACCTGCGCAACACCAATGCGCTGATGTTCCTGAATGCGGGCACGGCCGCCTATAACATGGTCTACCGCCGGCACGACGGCACCATTGGATGGGTCGAACCGCGCGCCTGAGCGGCCGTTTCATGCGGCGCAGTTGACCTGCGCCGCCGCTGGCCTTATGGCGCCGGGCTTCATGCCGGGTATCCAGCGACAATAGTGGGCGCGGCCCGGCGGTATGCGGATTTGGCATGGTTCATTTCAACGACATCGTCTCGGCGGATGCGCTGGCGACGGGCGTGACGGCTAACGGCAAGCGCCACCTGTTCCAGAAGATCGGGGCATTGGCCTGCTCCGCCTACGGGCTCGACGCCGAGGCGGTGGCCGACGCGCTTGCCGAACGCGAGAAGCTGGGTTCCACCGGGTTCGGCGGCGGTATCGCCATCCCTCACGCCAAGCTGGCGGGGCTTGATCGCGTCTGCGGTGTCGTCATCCTGCTGGATGTGCCGGTGCCGTTCGACGCGGTCGACGATGCGCCGGTCAATATCGTCTTCGCCTTGCTGTCGCCGCCGGACAGCGGCGCTGATCATCTCAAGACGCTTGCGCGCGTATCGCGCTATCTGCGCGACGAAGGGCAGGTTGCGCGCCTGCGCGGCGTCCATTCGGCCGAGGCGCTGCACGCCTTGCTGACCGGCGGCGGGGCGCGTGACGCTGCCTGACGGCGATCCGGTGCCGAGCGGGGAAGCGGCGCATTTCCGCGCGCTCGAGGGGCTATACCGATCCGCACCGATCAACGGCCTGTTCCGTTCGCGCATGAGCATCCCGTCGGCCGGCCATTCGGCGATCGACTTCGAAGTCGACGAAAGCATGTTCCATGCCGCCGGCGCGGTCCACGGCACGGTCTATTTCAAGATGCTGGACGATGCGGCCTTCTACGCCGCCAACAGCCTGGTCAGCGATCGCTTCCTGCTCACCACCAGCTTCAACCTGCTCTTCACCCGCCCGATCGGGCCGGGCCGAATCCGCGCCGAAGGGCGCTGGATCAGCGGCCGTCGCCGGGTCTATGTCGCCGAAGCCAGCCTGGTGGACGAGGAGGGCGAGGAAGTGGGGCGCGGCACCGGGACCTTCATGCGCTCGCAGTTCGCGCTCTCCTCCCTGCCGGGCTATGCCGCCTGAACCGACCGCCCGGCTTACCAGCGCCATGCTGGTCGGCGCGTTGATGCGGCGCGCGCAGGCGGCTGGCGGATTCCTGACGGTGCTGCGCAAGGGCGACGAGACCAGCGGCATCATACTGTTGCAAGCCCTTGAAAAGGGCCGGGAAACCGGCCTGTTCGAGCGGATGTCGGATTTTGCCGGCGGCTACAGGCTGGTGCCCTGCGGTCCCTCTGTTGAGGAAGGCCCCGCCGCCGCGAGTGCCTATGTCGACCGGCGCCGACGGTCAGACCCAGACCTGTGGGTGATCGAACTCGACATCCCGGAAGCGGAACGGTTCGCCGCTGAAACGATCGGCTGATTGTTGACAAATATCGTCAGGAACGGCAGGGGCGCGCCCACGCCACGCGCAGGTTGCCGCATGTCGCCACAGGGGGCGGCGCGGTAAACACGCAGACGGGGGGCGGCCGGACGTCGATATTTCAGTGCCTCACGACGCACCAGCCAATAACCGCATAAACTGAAGTGATATGAGCTTTCGTCTGAACGCCGCCATTGCAGCGGCCTTTTCCATGTCGGTCGTCGCCGCCTTGTTCGTCACCGATATGTCGATCGCCAGCGAGACCGCCTCGCCCGTGATCATAGCCAAGGAATACCGGGACGCTGTTGTGGTTCCCGAAGCCGGGCAGAAGCCCGTGATTTTCTCGAAGCCCAGCCCCGTCGTGCAGCCGATCCCGGCAGACCCGGTCGCAGCGGCTTCCCAGGATTTCCGTACCTCCACTCCTCAGGGCGACAGCCAGCCGGCGACCAGCCTCGCCGCGCTCGTCGATGCGCATGGCGCGGCCGAGGATGTGGATGGCGACATGCGCTGCCTCGCCGGCGCGATCTATTTCGAATCCAAGGGCGAAAGCCTGGAAGGCCAGCTGGCAGTGGCGCGCGTGATCATCAACCGCGCCCGTTCCGGCCGCTTTGCCGACAGCCTGTGTGGCGTCGTCTATCAGCGGGGCCAGTTCAGCTTCGTGCGCGGCGGCTCGATGCCGGCGATCCCGCTCGCCAGCCGCGACTGGCGCGAAGCCGTAGCGATCGCTCAGATCGCCACCGCGAAGAGCTGGAACAGCCAGGCTGAGGGCGCGCTGTTCTTCCACGCCCGGCGCGTCTCGCCAGGCTGGGGCAAGGCCAAGCTGGCGCTGATCGACAATCACATCTTCTATCGTTGAGGCCTTGTTCCGAAGCGCGCGGAAGAGCGTTCTTCGGAATGGGCCCGGCGCCCCGCAAGGGTGCAGCCATCGAAGGACCGATTCGCCAGATGCGCGAATCGGTCTTTTCTTTTGTTCTCTTCCTGTTCTATGATCGACTCATGGCTTCCGCACCCGATCATGGCTGCTCCCCGTTGACGGACGGCACCGCGATTGCTGTCGCGCGCGGGACGCTGCGATTGTTTTCCCGACATCAGACCAACGGCATTCTTGAAGTCCCGCTGCCCAATGGCCGCCGCGCGGACATCATGGCGCTCGACGGCGCCGGGCGCATCACCATCGTCGAGATCAAGTGCAGCAAGGCGGATCTGCTCGGCGACCTCAAATGGCCCGACTATTTCGACTATTGCGATCGCTATTTCTGGGCGGTGCCCGCCGGCTTCGACCTGGCGCTGTTCGATCGCGAGGCGCTGTGGCCCGACCGTACCGGCCTGATCGTCGCGGATCGCTACGATGCCGAGCTGGTGCGCCCCGCCCCCATCGAATCGCTGGCGGCCGCGCGGCGCAAGGCGGAAACGCTGCGCTTCGCACTCCGCGCCGCCCGCCGCCTCACCGCGCTCGCCGATCCGGACCATGCAGCGGAGACTGGCTGGTAGCGCGCGGTCAGCAGGATGCGCTCGCACCCTGCCTGGGCACCTCATCCGCGGGGTCCAGCCAGTCCGTCCGGCGCGGCAGGCGCGGATTGAGGTAGAGCAGGGGCAGCTTCACCAGGATGAGCGTCTTGTGGACGAACCAGTCGGCCAGCCGCTCGCGCCGCAGCGCGCGCCTGCCGCCATGGCGCTCCAGCCAGCCGGCATAGGGCTGCCAGTGGCTCGGTTCGTCGACGCGTATCACCTCGAATATCCGGCCCAGTGCCTTGTCGGAGCGGACCGCAGGCGAATGGAGCAGCACCTCCAGCTGGCGCTCGCCGCGCTGTTCCGTCAGCATGATGATCCGGCACAGTCGCTTGAACAGCGCATCGTCGGCGACGATCGCGGTGGTATCCATCTCGTCGATGCCGGTGCCGAAGGTCAGGTGGATCAGCCGGTCGATATGGCCGCAGGTGCGGTCGACGACATAGGGTTTCGTGCCGCGCAGCTCGAACCAGCGCCGAAACATCATATAATGTTTGCGCTCGTCCGCGCGGTGCTTGCGCACGGCGGCGATGAAGTCCGCCTCGTCCGGGCATTTGGCCAGCACCGCCTCCAGCACCCGGTCGATGCTGGAATAGCCGCGATGCTCGTTATAGATGTAGAGCGATGCGAGCACGTCGAGGAAGCGCGCGCGCCCGATCATGCGGCGCCGCCGCGCCCCAGCACCGTCGCATAGCTGTCCAGCACGGTGTCGAGCACGCTGTCCCATCCGCGCCCCATCGCGGCGGCGCGCGCGGCGCTCCCCAGCCGCTGCCGCAACGCCGGATCGACGATCGCCCGCTGCGCCTGAGCCGCCATGGCGATCGCGTCATGCCCGTCGGCAATCAGGCCGCTGACGCCATGGTCGATCAGGTTGGCGCTGCTCGGCACCCGCGCGGCCACGACCGCCAGGCCCGACGCCATCGCCTCCAGACTGACATTGCCGAACGTCTCGGTGACGCTCGGGTTGATCATCATGTCGCAGCTGGCGACAGCGACAGCCAGCGACTCGTCCACCAGATGGCCGGTAAAGACCGCATCGGGCAGCGCCGCCTGCAACCGCGCGCGCGCAGGTCCCTCGCCGACGATCACGGGCTGCACCGCATGGCCCAGCGTGCGCAGCAGCGCGACCGTCTCGGCGAAGCGGTCCAGCCCCTTTTCCAGCACGATCCGCCCGAAGAATAGAATCGCGATCCGATCGTCACCGATGCCGTGGCGCTGGCGCCACGCCTGGCTGCGATGCGCCGGGTCGAACAGCGCCGTGTCCACCCCACGCGACCAGATCGCCAGCCGGTCGCGCCCCTGCGCCGCCGCCATATCGTCCAGCACGGCGCCGGTCGGCACCAGCACGCGATCGCTGCGGCGGTAGAAGCGGCGCAAATGCGCCTCGACCGCCGGGCGGAGCATCCCTAGGCCATAATAGTCGCAATAGCGTTCGAAATGGGTGTGCAGGCTGGCCACGACGGGGAAACCCCTCGCGCGGGCAAAACGTTGCGCCTGCACGCCCAGCCAGTCCGGTGTCGCGATATGCACGATGTCGGGCGCGAACGCGGCCATATCGGCACGGGCCGCGCGCGGCAGGCCCATCGCGATGCGGAATTCGGGTCGCCCCGGCGCCGCGATCGACCGGATCGGCACGATCGTCCCCACAGGATCGAAGGCGGGGGTGGCGGTGACGGGTGAATAGGCGCGTATCTGCGCGCCCGTACGCGCCACCAGATGGGCGGCCAGCCGGTTGAGCGCCTGGTTCGCACCCTCCTTCACATAATTATAATTGCCCGTGACGATCGCGACGCGCACGCCGGCCAGCCGGGCGGCCGGATCTGCCGCCGCCAAGACGGCTGGCTGGGGGTCGATATCGGCGGGCATCGGGACCATGGGGGTGCGCCTAGCATTTTCCCGGCCCTGTCCATAAGGGGATTTGGTGACCATGCCCGATATCGTATCGCCGTCCGCGCAGAAGGCGCCCCGCCCCGCTTGGCACCGCCGCCTGCTGACACCGCGCGCGGCGGCCATGCTGCTGCGCAACAGCCTGGTCAGCTGCAGCGTCTTTGCTTTCGGCATCGGTCTGATGTGGGTCATGATCCGCTTCCTGGGCGTCAATCCCTATGCGGCGACGGCAATCAGCTTCCTTCTCACCAACAGCGCCCATTATGCCTTTGCCCGCACCTGGATTTTCCGTGGGACACAGCGCGCGCTGGGCAGGGGCTATGTCTATTTCTTCCTCAATGCGGGGGTCGGGCTGGCGGTCACGATGGCGCTGTTTGCCGTCTTCACCGAATGGGCCGACATGCATTTCATCGGCGCACGGGTGATCGCCTCGCTCTTCGCCGGGCTCGCCGCCTTCGCCCTCAACGCGCTGCTGAATTTCGAGAGTCTCTAGTTCCGCCTGTGCGGGCCGGTGCGGCGCGATCCGGCAAGGCAGGATCAGATCAGAAAGTCGGTCCCTGCACCGGCCCTTTGGGCTTGGCCACGGCCTTGGCCTCGCTCAGCGCGTCGATCAGTCCGGGCGTGCGGTTGTCGCGGGTCGCATAGTCGCGGGCGGACATGCCGGCGATGGTGTCGCGCTTGTCGGGATTGGCGCCGTTGGTCACCAGCAGCCGGGTCATCGCGATGTCGCGCAGCTGCACCGCGCGGATCAGCGGGGTCTCGCCGCTGCCATTTGCCTTGTCCACGCTCGCGCCGCCGCTGATGAGCGCACGCACGCCCTCGTCGAACCGCGCCTGCACCGCTTCCATCAGTGGCGTGTCCCCGGCATTGTCGGCCAGGTTCGCATTGGCGCCATTGCCCACCAGGAAGCGGACCCAGGTCGCGTCGCGCGCGGCGATGACGATGTGCAGCGCCGTCTCGCCAGTGCGGATATCACGGCTGTTGATGAGGTTGGAACCGGGCTTCTGGATCAGGTCGGTCACCTTCTGGCCGTCCTTGTCCCTGACCGCCTTCAGGAAGGTATAGCCCTCGGAGAATTGCGCTTGCGCCGTGACGGGCGCCATCAGCGCCAGCGCCGGCACGATCGCGCGGCCCATCGCCGCCCAGCTGAAAATAGCCCAATGCTTCATCTGTCACGCCCTGTTCGTTTGCAATGCGCCCCATAGCAGGGCATGGCTGGCCCGGCCATGAACAAGTTCCTGATCGCGCTCGTCCTGCCGCTGCTCCTCGCCGCCTGCAACAGGGAAACGGGTGGCAACGCCACCGACGCCTCCAACGCGCAGGGCGATCTGGTGGGTGCGCGGATCGGCGCCCCCTTCACCCTGACCGACCAGAATGGGAAGACGGTGCGGTGGGACGATTTCCGTGGCCGCTACGTCATCACCTATTTCGGCTATACCTATTGCCCGGACGTCTGCCCGGTCGATCTGCAGCGCATCATGCAGGCATTCAGGGCATTCGAAAAGGCAAAGCCGGCGCTCGCCGCGAAGGTGCAACCCATCTTCATCTCGGTCGATCCCGGCCGCGATACGCCCGCCGTGCTCAAAACCTATGTCGCCGCCTTCCACCCGCGCCTCATCGGCCTGACCGGCACGCCCGAGCAGATCGCCAAGGTCGCGAAGGACTTCGTCGTCGTCCATATGGAGGAGGATGCGAAGGGCGCGAGCGACTATCTCGTCAGCCACAGCCGCACGCCCTATCTGTTCGGCCCCGACGGCAAGCCGATCGCGCTGGTTCCGGTCGACGATCCGGCGACACCGGACGTCGATGAAGGCAAGTCCGATGCAGTGCTCGCCTTCCTCCAAAAATGGGTGACATGACCGCCACGCCCTTCTGGGAAAAGCCGCTCGAGGCGCTCGATCGCGCCGAGTGGGAAGCGCTGTGCGACGGCTGCGGCAAATGCTGCCTGCACAAGGCGGAGGATGAGGATAGCGGCCGCATCTACCCCACCAACGTCGCCTGCCGCCTGCTCGATCGCCATTCGGGCCGCTGCACCAACTATCCCGGCCGCAAGCGTTTCGTGCCCGATTGCGTTCAGCTCACGGTGGCCAAGGTCGGCCGCATCAGCTGGCTGCCGCGCACCTGCGCCTATCGCCTGCGCGACGAAGGCAAGCCGCTGCCGGACTGGCACTATCTTGTCAGCGGCGACCGCGAGGCGGTGCACCGCGCACAGGAATCGGTGCGCGGCTGGACCATTGCCGAAGCGGATGCCGGCGACTGGGAAAATCATCTTGTCGACCGCGAGCTCTGAGAGGCGTTGCAAAAAAATGCGCGGCAGAGCGCATTTTGTTGCGGTTCCGGCCCGCTCCCCCACCCGGCCACCCACATGATACCGGCATTGCGTGGCCGGGTGAGAGCGCGCGCCGGAACCACCGATGACGCGCTGACCTTGCTGATCGACGGCGTGGAAGTGCCGCTGCGCATCATGCGCCCGGCCCGCGCGCGCAGCTATCGCCTCTCGATCGGCGCCAGGGGCGAGCTGCGACTGTCGGTGCCGCCGCGCGCCAGCCTGAAACGTGCCCTGGGCTGGGCGCAGCAGCATGAGGGATGGGTCCGCACCCAGATGGCGAAGCGGCCGGACACGGTCCTGCTATGCGACGGCGCGCGGGTTCCGGTCGAGGGACGCAACCTGCATATCCGCTGGCTGGCCGGCGCGGCGCGCACCGTGCGGATAGAGGGCGACGGATTGCTCCTGGGCGGTCCGGCGGATGGCGTGGCCCCGCGCGTGGTGCGCTGGTTGAAGGCGCGGGCGCGCACCGTGCTGGAGGAAGAGACGCGCGCAATGGCGGCCGACCATGGCCTGACGGTCGCGTCGGTCGGCATCGGCGATCCGCGCAGCCGCTGGGGCAGCTGCACGTCGGACGGGGCGATCCGCTACAGCTGGCGCCTCATCCTCTGCCCGCCGGACGTTCGCCGCGCGACCGTGGCGCATGAGCTCGCCCATCTGCTCCACATGGACCATAGCCGTGCCTTCCACGATGCCCACGCGCGCATTCTCGATGCGGACCCGGCGCCCGCGCGCGCCTGGCTGCGGCTCAACGGCTCCGGGCTGCACCGCTATATCGGCTGATTGCGGCATCCTCCGCGCCCCTCTTGCGCGCCGCCGCCGCCGCGCGCATAGGCGGGGCATGGTTCCCCTTTCGTTCGCAGGTCACGACTTCCTCGCCTTGCCGGAGGCTGGCCTGTTCTGGCCGCGCCACGGCGCGCTGATCGTCGCCGACCTGCATTTCGAAAAGGCGAGCTGGTTCGCGCGGTTCGGACAATATCTGCCGCCGCACGACAGCCGTGCTACGCTCGACCTTATCGAGACGCTGGTGGTGCGCACCGGCGCGCGGGCGGTGTGGACGCTGGGCGACAGCTTTCACGACGCGGGCGGGCTCGGCCGGCTCGACACTGCGATCCGCGCCCGGCTGGAGGGGCTGACCGCGCGGCTCGACTGGCTGTGGATCACCGGCAATCACGACGCCGCCCTCGTCGATCCGCCGGGCGGGCGGCAGCTGGCGCAGGCGCTGGTGGACGGCATCCTGCTGCGGCATGAAGCCGACCCGGCCGATCCGCGCCCGGAGATTTCCGGCCATTTTCACCCCAAGCTGCGGCTGTCGCTGCGCGGGCGCCATGTCTCGCGCCGCTGCTTCGTCGGATCGCCGACCAAATTGATCCTGCCGGCGCTCGGCGCGCTCACCGGCGGGCTCGATGCCGGCGACCGCGCGATTCGACGCGCGGTGGGGCCGGGCGCCGCCGCGCTGGTGCCGACCGCCGATCGCCTGCTGCGCTTTCCCTTAGCGTAAGGGCGACGCTACGGAAACCGCCTGTTAAGTCGTTGCAACTATGCAACGGCCTATGCGTTGCACGTCACACTAACAGGGGAAAGGCGCAGAAATGCTTGGGTCTCTTGCCTTAGGAGCGACGCCGCTTCATAATCCTGAACAGAAAAATGATCAGAATAGCCCGATGCGGAAATTCCGTGCGGGGTCAGAGAGGACGCACATCATGACCCAGAAGAGCCTTTGGCTGCTGTCCGTCGGCGTAATCGCGCTGGGGGCAACCATTCCGCTCGCCCATGCGCAGGACCAGGCCCAGCCGCAGGCGGCCGCCGAAGAGGCAAGTTCCGACATCATCGTCACGGCCACGCGCCGCGCAAGCCCCCTGTCGGACGTGCCGATCGCGGTGTCGGCCGTCGGCGCCCAGGCGATGCAGAACAGCGGCGCCAACGACATCCGCGCGCTCAACCAGCTGGCCCCCTCGCTGCTCGTCTCCTCGACCGGTACGGAAGCGAACGCATCCGCCCGCATCCGCGGCATCGGCACGGTCGGCGACAATCCGGGCCTCGAAAGCTCCGTCGCCGTGTTCATCGACGGCGTCTATCGCTCGCGCACCGGCGCCGGCCTCAGCGACCTGGGCGAGATCGAGCGGGTCGAGGTGCTGCGCGGGCCGCAGGGCACGCTGTTCGGCCGCAATGCGTCCGCCGGTCTCATCAATATCATCTCGAAGGCGCCCGAGTTCACCTTCGGTGCCAAGGGCGAGATCACTTATGGCAATTATGATTATTGGCGCCTGTCTGGCCGCGTCACCGGCCCGATCGCCGACGGCGTGGCGCTCAGCCTCGACGGCGTCTGGCAGAAGCGCGACGGTTTCTACAAGGTCTATGACAAGAGCGGTGCACGCCTTGCCAACACGAACGATCGCGACCGCTATTTTCTGCGCGGCCAGGCGCTGATCGAACCCAATGACGCGCTCTCGATCCGCCTGATCGGCGACTATACCCATCGCGACGAAAGCTGTTGCGGCGCGGCCTATATCGAGACGCGCGAGCGCGTGCCCGGCACCGGGCAGGGCTATCTGGTGTCGCCCTTCAACCGCATCCAGGCGATCCTGGCGGGACAGGGCAGCGTGTTTCCGACCGATCCCTATGCGCGCAACCTTACCATCTCGGGCGACCATCCCTATGTCAGCAAGCTCAAGGACTGGGGCGTCTCGGGCGAGATCAACTATGATCTGGGGGGCGCCAAGCTGACCAGCATCACCGCCTATCGCGATTATAAGAGCCGCGACTATGGCGATTACGACTATTCGGGCGCGGACCTTCTCTATCGCGATCCCGGCACCTTCCGCCAGTTCAAGACCTTTACCCAGGAACTGCGGCTGCAGGGATCGGCCTTTGGCGACAAGCTCGACTGGCTGGTCGGCGGCTATTACGCCAACGAGAAGCTGACGCTGCAGGACAATATCCGCTTCGGCACGGATTATGGCCGCTTCTCCGCCTGCCGCCTGATGGCCGGCACCGGGGCGAACAGCAATTTCCCGGCCGCGACGCTGGGCGCCTGCGGTGCCAGCCTGCCGACGACGCTGGCGCTGATCGGTTCGCCCATGAGTGGAACGCAGGGGCTCCTGAACAGCAACCTGACTGCGGCCTTCATCAACGCCGGCATCCCCGCGCCGATCGCGGCGGCGCAGGCAGGGGCGATATCGACCGGGCTGGGCAACGGCCTGCGCGCGTTGGCGACCATCGCTCCGGGCACCGGCGACACCGGATCGCGCTATTTCCAGAAGAGCGAGAACTGGGCGCTGTTCACCCACAACATCGTGCACATCACCCCGACGCTCGATCTGACGCTCGGGCTGCGCTACACGCATGAAAGCAAGCGTTTCTCGGCCGATCTCAACAACAATAACGCCACATGCAAGGCGTTGCAGTCCGGGCTTGCGCCGATCGCCACCAATCCCGCCTTGGGCAGCGCGGCCGCGCTGGCCGGCGGCATATTGACGCTGACCTGCCTCGGCAACGCGTCGATCGATCTCAACGATCTCGACCTGCGGGACCGCATAAGCGACGGCGAGTTTTCCGGCACCGCCGTGCTGTCTTGGAAGCCGGTCGACGATGTGCTGGTCTATGGCAGCTATTCGCGCGGCTATAAGGCGGGCGGCTATAATCTCGACCGCTTCCAGCTCGGCAGCACGGGCACCAATATCGTGCCGGCCGTCTTCTCGCCCCGGTCGAATGCCGACGTCACCTCGCTGCGCTTCGCGGCGGAGAAGGTCAATGCCTTCGAAATCGGCCTGAAATACACCGCGCCCAAATGGAGCGCGAACGTCGCCGCCTTCCGTCAGGAGTTCAAGGACTTCCAGCTCAACACCTTCAACGGCACCAGCTTCGTCGTCCAGAATATCAATGGCTGCAAGGGGCAGCTGACACCGGGTACATTGGCGGCCGGCGGCGGCCGCTGCGCCGGGGATGACGTAAAGCCGGGCCTGGTCAGCCAGGGCGTGGAGCTTGAGGTCAGCCTGACGCCGGTCCGCAATTTCCGCGTCGCGGGCGGCGCAACCTATACCGAAGCGAAGTTCGCCGACCGGCTGGTGGGGTCGGGCACCGGCTCGGTCCCGCTCGATCCCGCGCTGTTCATCCTGCCCGGATCTATCAATTCCAACGCGCCCAAGCTGGTCGTCACCAGCAGCGTCGCCTGGACCCCGCCGATCGGCAGTTCGGGCCTGTCTGCGCTCTTCTATGTCGATAGCCGCATGAGCAGCGACTATAATACCGGCTCCGACCTGTTCCCCGAAAAGAAGCAGGACAGCGTCTTCGTCATGAATGCCCGCATCGGCATCCGGGGTCCGAACCAGCGCTGGGCGGTGGAGCTGTGGGGCCAGAACATTACCAATGAAAAATATACCCAGGTGGCGTTCAGCAGCCCGCTCCAGTCGAGCAGCCCCTGCACGTCGTCGGTGGGCCAGTTCGGGACATTGTGCGGATCGCCCCCGGCTGCGGTGCCGATGGCCAACCAGCTGATCTCGGCCTATCTCGCGGAACCGCGCACCTATGGCATCACCCTGCGGGGCAGTTTTTAGGCCGGGGAGTTTCTGATCATACCCCTGCCGCTGGTCGGGAGCGGGCGGCCAAC
>JBEVME010000053.1:0-30805 GCA_040508785.1 Sphingobium sp. | reverse complement strand
GGGCGTTGAGGTCCCTGAGTTCCTTGACGCCCTGCCGTTGCAGGCCGTCCCCCGTAACGGCTGAGATCGCGAGTGGCACGTCCTGCAGCTTCTCGGAAACGCGGCGTGCAGTAACGACGATATCTTCGGAACTGTTTGCGACTGCATCGCCAGTTTCGCCCCAAGTCGCCGGTTGCGGGCCTGCCTGTGTCGGGGCCTCAGTCTGCGCGAGAGCTGGTACGCTGCCGACTGCTGCGACCGCAACGGCGGCTAGGATATTCGTTCTGATGACCACTATTTCCCCCTCCTGGGCATATTTTCATTCTGTCCTGCAGGCTGCTCAAGCGCGCGCACCGGTCACGCTTCCCCTAAGGGCACGCCCCAGCCTCTCTGATTCATTCAGCCGGCATCGAAATAGCAGAGCGGGACGAATTAAAAATGTCAAAGTCGATCAATTTCCCGATACAAAATCTACCGATACCTTTTTTTTCATTTCATAATACGAAATCCTTCAATCTGTCGGCGCTGCATCAAAGTAGATATGCCGCAGTTGACCAAGGTTTGTTCTGACAATATGCGAAGAAGATCAATATATTCTGGCGATATTCGTTAATCGCGGAATAATGTGGGGAGTGCATGTTTTGACAGGTGCATCGACTCGTGATCGGGCACTCGTGCTCGGCGCGGGAGGGGTAACCGGCATCGCCTGGCTGTCGGGCCTGGTACATGCCCTGACGGAGCAGGGTGTCGCGCTGGCCGACGCGTCGTTGATACTCGGGACGTCCGCGGGGGCGGTGGTGGCCGTTCGACTTTTCGACGAAGGCGGGGCTGCCGACCTGTTCGCAAGGCAGGTGGAGCCTGAGCGGCAGGTGGCCGAGATCGAGCCTCCAGCTGAGCGGGTCGCGCATCTGATTGCGGCAGCATCGGAAGAAGGGGGGCTCGAAGCCAGCGAGCGGCTTGCTCGCCGGGCGCTTCTGGCAAGGGAAACACCGGACGATGGTGGCAGGCGACGGGCCGTCATCAGCGACCGGATCGGTCGCGACGCATGGCCGTCCGCCAAGCTCAGGCTTTGTGCCGTCGATGTCGACAGCACGGCACTGGCCGTATTCGATGCCGACACCGGCGTGTCCCTAATCGATGCGGTCGCGGCGAGCTGTGCCGTACCGGGTATATGGCCGCCGGTTCGCGTCGGCGATAGGGTGTTCATGGACGGCGGGGTGCGCTCCACAGACAATTCCGATCTGGCGACCGGCTGGGCAAAGATACTCGTCCTTGCCCCGATCAGCCGCCCGCCGGCGAGCGGCATTCCCGGCCTGGAGGGCAATATCCGGGCGCTGGAGGCCAGCGGTTCGGCGGTTTTGGCCGTCACGCCGGATACACACGCCCAGACGGCGTGCGGTCTCAATCCCTTTTCGCCCGAACGACGGCCGGACGCGGCGAGAGCGGGTTACGATCAGGGAAGGCGTGCTGCCGAACAGATCAAATCCTTCTGGGGCTGATGGCCATTCCCTCAAGCACATCGGCTGACGTGGCCACTCACTTGAATATTCGGGACAATGAAATGGAATCGACCTTGAAGCGGCCGGATGTGGCATCCGATCGACCGGCAAAATGGCAGCCCAGGGTGGTCATCATCGGATCCGGTGTCGCCGGCATAGCCTGTGCCATCAAGCTCAAGGCGCAGGGTATCGACGACATTGTCATCCTGGAAAAGGCCGGCAAGCTCGGCGGGACATGGCGTGACAATCGTTATCCGGGCCTTGCCTGCGATGTGCCCGCGCATCTTTATGTCTACTCCTTCCGGCCCAATCCGAACTGGAAGCGCCGTTTTGCGGAAGGTCCCGACATCTGGCGCTATTATTCCGGGGTCGCGGCCGAATATGGCGTGACGGAGCACATCGCGTACAATGAGGAGGTATTGTCTGCGGAATGGACGGGGCGACACTGGCTGATCCGGACGAGCGGACCAAGCAAAATGCTGGAAGCCGACATCCTGATTTCCGCCGTTGGCCGCCTCCAGCACCCGAAATATCCCGACATTGCGGGGCTGGACGACTTTGGCGGCCAGGTTTTCCATTCGGCGCGTTGGCCAGACGGCGTCGGCGTAAAAGGAAAACGTGTCGGCATCATCGGGACCGGCTCCACCGCGACGCAGCTTACGACCGCCCTGGCGCCAGTCGTGGACAGGCTGACAATCTTCCAGCGCACACCGCAATGGGTGCTGACCATCCCGAACCCCGGATATTCCTGGGTCCGGCGCGCGCTATACCGGGCATTTCCCGCATTGCATGAACGATATCTGGCGAAGCTCCGCCAGGAAAGCCGTGCGGCAGTCGAACTGATAACAGGCAAGGACCGATCGTTCATCCGTTCGATGTGCGAAGCCGGTCTGGCATCTGTCGAGGACCCGGTATTGCGGGACAAGCTGAGGCCCGACTACGAGCCCGGATGCAAGCGGATCGTCATGTCGCCCAATTTCTACCAGGCTGTGCAGGGCGACAATGTGGAGCTCGTGACCGACGCGATCGAACGGGCCGAGGGGCAGGGGGTGCGGACCGCGGACGGGCGGCTGCACGAACTGGACATTCTGGTACTTGCGACCGGCTTCAAGACGGATGCATTCATGCGCCCGATGTCGCTTAGCGGAGCCAATGGCACGAAACTGGACGATATCTGGGACAGCGGATTCCTGAACTATAAATCCGTCGCGCTGCCCGAAATGCCAAATTTCTTCATGATCAACGGCCCTTACAGTCCAGGCGGGAACGCGTCGGTCGTCGGTATCATCGAGACTCATGTAAACTTTATCATCCAGTGCATCGATCGCATTCGCGAGAGGCATGTCGCGCTGATGCCTGACCGGCGGACGACTGAAAAACTGCTGGCGGCCGTGCGCGAGGCCGCGAAGAACACGATCTGGGCACAGGGCGGTTGCAGCAGCTGGTATCTCGACAAGGAGGGTGTACCCTTGATCAACCCGCTTTCCATTGACCAGCTGCGAGCGGACATGCGCGAGCCAGCCTTCGATGATTTTGTGGAGGTCGAGATCGATGGAGCGGGCCGTGAAGCCGTGATGCGACAATGACAGATGCGGGTGGGAGGATAGCAGATGGCAACCGGCAATAGCGGGGGCGATGGCCTGTCATTCCGCCTGCTCATGCTCGTTCTCGTGGTTGCGGAACTGACCTGCGCGCTCGAGACGAACATGATGTTCGTCGCCATGGCGACACTCTACAAACTCTATGGCAATCCATTCCAAGTGGGCTGGCTCATCACGGGCTTTTCCCTGACCGCGGCCGCCAGTGCGGCGATCTGCGGGCGTTTGGGCGACATTTACGGCCGCACCCGGGTACTGACGGTAGTGCTGGCCATTGCCGCGGCGGGATCGATCGCCAGCGCATCTACAGATCATCTGGGCGTGATAATCGCCGGACGCGCCATCCAGGGCGTGTCGATGGCCATCCTGCCCCTCGCTTATGGTATATTGCAGGAACGGGCGCCGTCAGATCGTGTCTTGTTCGGGGTTGGCATATTGGGCGCGACTTATACGGTCGGGGGCGGCTTTGCGGGTCTCCTGGGTGGTCTGCTGGTGGATGCCGGTCATTGGCAGGCCATATTCTGGGTTGGCGCGGGTCTGGCACTCATCACGCTGATCGGCGTTGTGGCGTTCCTTCCATCCTCTCCCCGGTCTGCTGCCACGGGCCGTCTCGACATCGTCGGCGGTATATTGTTCGCACCGGCAATCGCCGCTATCCTGTTGTCGTTCGCTCTGTCGCAGTCGATCGGCTGGGGTACCACGAGCATCGGTCTGCTGCTCGCAGGGCTAGCCACCGGCGCCTGCTGGATATTCTACGAACTGAGACACGCTAACCCGCTCATCAACGTGCGGCTGCTGTCGCACAGAAAAATCGCGCTCACCAATGTGGCGGTATTCTTCACGGCGCTCGGTCCGATGTTGTCGCCGCTCATCCTCCTGCCCTTGTTGCAGCAGCCGGTCTGGACGGGGATCGGGCTGGGCATAAGCGCGGCATTGGCCGCGAGCATCAAGATACCGGGCAACGTCGTCGGCGGGCTGGCATCGGTATATGCCGGCAACAAGGCGCGACAATGGGGCGTGCGGCGCGTGGTGATGGTGGGGGCGATGATGACCATCGCGGGATGGCTGGTCATACTCTTCAAGCACGACTCAGTGCTCTGGATAGCACTGGCCTTCGCGCTCGTGATGGCGCCGGGCATGACCATCATCGCGGCCTGCACCCCCAGCCTGATCATGGAAGCTACGCCGAACGATCGCACCAGCGAGGCGACCGGCCTGACCCAGGTCGTCAGGTCGCTGGGCTATACCATCGGGTCGCAGCTCGTGGCCTTCATCCTTGGCTCATCGATCGTCAGCTCTGCTGCCCATCCCGGTGAATATCCCTCTGAGACCGCCTATCTGATGGCCTTCGCTCTCGCGATCGGATGCGGCATGATTGCCCTGCTCGCTGTCATCGCTATCGGCTCGGGCGCGCGCGACAGGGCTTCGACGAGCGAACCGGCATCGACCGGAAAAGCCTGACATCCGGCTGGATCACTGCTTTGAAATGGCCGTGCGCGCCGATATGCCCATCACTGTCGGCGCGCGCGCCGATCGAGCGCAGCAACCCGTGGAATATAGTTCCGGATTCTCCGAGGGCAGTTTACAAATCGACTGGGCGGCTCGACCCCGGCAGAGGAGCAGGACAGTGGAACTGGCGGCAGACCGCGCAGATCTGGAGACGATAACCGAGAAGCTGATTATCGCCGCGCTCGCACTGGATGCGCAGGCTGCGCTTTTGCCTGGCGAAGCCCCAGAGTCCGCGCTCAAGGATTTTTCAGCACTCTATCTCGACTGGATATTCGCCGAACGCGGCCTTTCTCGCGTGGACCCGGACCGGCGCGAAAAAACGAGCCTTCTGCTGCACTGTCTGACGGGCGCACCGACCCTGGGTGACGCACTGGAATTGTCGGTCCGTTTCAGCCGCATCCTGTGGGAACGAGGCCCCGCGGCGCGCACCGATACCGCTGACAGCGCCGAAATATCGTTGCTCGAACGTCGTCGGCCGGGCGCTATCGGCCTCATCAGCGATCTTTGGGCAGCGTCGCTGATGTTGTCTCAGTTCGAGTGGCTGGTGGGGATGCCCTTAGAAGGCGTGTGCGCGCGAATCCGACATCCGCGGACGATGGAGCCCTCCGCTCTCCGCCTGTTCTTTCGCCATGCCGTGATCTTCGATTCTCCCGAACTCGTGCTGGTGATACCCAAGCGGTATATGAACAAGCCTGTCGTCGGCAAAGCCCGCGACATCATCCGCTATTGCGACGGCCTGCCGTTATCGACCATCGTAGGGGAAAAGGAAGGGCGGGTCAGCGTCAAGACGCTGGTAGCCAGCCTCATCCGCAGGGATCGTATGCAGTCGGCGCCGCACAGCACCTTGCCCAGTATCGCGACGCGGCTCGGGCTGAGCGAGGCGACCCTGCGTCGCCGGCTTGCGGCCGAAGGGACCGGATTTCGCGAAATCAGCGACATGGTGCTCGACAAGATGGCGAAGACATGGCTGGCGGACGAAGATCTGCCGATCGACGCGATTGCCGAGCGGCTAGGCTATAGCGACGGTTTTGCTTTTCGCCGCGGCTTCAGCAGAATCAACGGCATGTCGCCATCCGCCCATCGCCGTCTCGCAAGGCGCGACGGCCGGGCTAAGGTGGATTGAGCATGTCGCTGTCTGCAGCGCATCCCCGATCCGAGCGATTTGTGGGCTTCAGGTAAGGGCGAGCGGACATGACAGGAGGAGGGCTTTGCCTATGATAACTATCTTGCTGGCGATCGCCGCCTGTGACGCGCCTCGTGCCGCTTGCGATCCCATCCGCCATGATCTGGCTAACGCGTCGATGACGATCGATCGGCCGCAGATGCCCGCTCTGGCGCCGGAAGACGACGCCAGAGCGGGCGTCAAGCGGGAGTCGACAGTCGGCGAGGCGATCCTTGCGCCGAGGCCTGGAGCCGACGATGATCCAGTCCTGTCCTCGATCTTCGCGGAGGTCGTCGCCCGTGGCGGCAGGGTGACCCCGCTCTATCGCACACTTGCGCTCTCACCCACACTGCTGCGCGCCTGGAAGACATTCTCGTGGGAGCTGCGGGACGGCGCATCGGCGCCGCGCTCCGTGCGCGAACTGATGATCCTGCGCATCCTTCAACTCGCGCAAGCCAAGGCCGAATTTGCCATTCACGAGGGGCTAGGGTTGAAGGCGGGCCTGTCTCCCAATCAGATCGAGCATCTCGCGCACTGGCATCGGTCCGACGACTACACGCCGCCGGACAAAGCGGCGCTAGCCGTAGCCGAGCAGATTTTCGCGGGACCGGCATCAAGGCCCGCCATGCTGGAATTGAAGCGCCATTTTTCCGACAGGGAGGTAATGGAATTGACCATGACGGCCAGCTTTTACGTCATGCTGGTGCGTTTCACGCAGTCGTTGCGGCTATAGCCGCGAGCGCATAACCGACTATGCGCGGCGTTTGGGGATGATGTTGCGCGCACGCTAGTGACAGGCGATCGACAGACAGCGCTGGTCGGACCTGGAAGCGATCCTGTCCCCTGATTGCGTATTCGACCTTTACTCTGCGGCCAAGAGCCTCGCTTCGGCGGGACGGCCGCAGGCCACCGCGGTGACGGGAATGCAGCAGATCATCGAGCACTCGAAGAACCGCATCGACACTCCACCAAGCGGCTCGCGGGCTCTAGAGTTTCCTGCGCGAAGGCTGGCGATTAAGGCGGACGCCACCTCGCATAGCCGGCTGACCTGGCTCTTCGAGATGCCGTCCCAGCCGAGAGCCTTGACGAGATCATCGACTGAGCGAAACCGATATTCGCCATTGCAAGTACGGATCGAACGCAGCTTCTGGCTTGTCATGCAACAGGATACTTGTGCCTGCCGCGCATCCGCGTGTTCACGGACTGGCTGACGCAGATTGTCAAGCAGCAGAAGCCGTTGCTGGCAGGGCTGTAGGCATCGTAGCCGCAGGCCGCGACGACCCTAAGATGCAAGCGGTTCGATGCGGATCGGTATCGCCGTCATGCGCGGCATTGCGTTGATCGTCTCGATCCCGGCATCGGTCGTCACCAGGCGCGAGGTGGAAACCCCCACCTCGGTAACGTCGCCATCATCGGGCAGGCCGCCCCAGCCGTGGTTCATCGACGCAGAGCCGCGCCGGACAGTCGCATCGCTGGCGACGAGCGCCTCGATGGTTTCCGCCTCCGACACGATCCGCACCCGGTCATGTTCGCGCAGGCCCAGTTGGGCCAGATCCTCCGGGTGGAGGGCAAGCGGATTATAGGGCATCCGCCGCCGGACGGCAGTGAATTCGCGACCCAGCGTATTCACCGTCTCGCGGATACGGCGCGAAACCAGGTGGTGCGTAAAGCCCGTGCCGGGGCCGATATCGCTCGGCGCGGCCTGTGCCAGCGCCGCCATGTCGGCGGCCACGTCGGCAGGCATCACCTCCAGGCGCCCGGTCGCTTCGGGCCGGGCCGGAAGCACGACCTGCGGCTCCACGTCGTAGATCTTGCCATGCGGGTGCGAGCGTACCTCGCCATAGGATATCGGTCCGTGGCGGGCGAGGATGGCCAGCAGGTCGTCAGAGCTTGGCCGGTTCGCCATATCCAGCGGCTGCCCCATCAGCGACAGCGAAAGCCCCAGCCGCTGGGCAAGAGCATAATAGACATACCAGTCCTCGACGACGTCGCTGCCCGGCGGAGGATCAAGCAATGCCGGGGTATATTGGGCGTAGGGATCAGTCAGGCCGTACATTTCGGTAAACAGTGTATGGTCCGGCCGTTCGAGCGCCAGCGCGGGCGCCATGACATAATGGGCCAGCCGCGCGGTTTCCGCCCAGCGGGGTTCGGCCGTGACCAACAGGTCGAGCGACTGGAGGGCGCGGATCGCCTTCTTCTGGTCGGGCAGGGCGTTTGCAGGGTTGCTGCCCGCGCAGAGCAGCGCCCGTATCCGTCCCTTTCCCTCCAGCAAAATCTCGTCCGCCAATATGGCCGACATCATCTGGCCCATGATCGTACCATAATTGCCATAGCGGCTGTGATGGCCGCTTTCCCACGTCCGGTTGGGCGGGATGACTTCCGCGTGGATCGGGGTGCGGGGGCGCATCACCGGCGGGTTCTGGAGCGTTTCGCCAGCGCGCGGGAACCGCCCGCAAATGACGTTGAGGACGTGGATCAGATGCTCGGACAGGTTGGAATTGCGCGCCATGTCCGGGCCCGTGCCGCTGCCGGTCATGCCCGATTGCGCCTCATGCGCGAACAGGCGCGCGGCCGCCTCGATCAGATCGGCCGGCACGCCGCAGCGCCGGGATGCCTCGTCCGGGGTGAACGGTGCGACGCTCGCGCGCAGGGCGTCGACTTGCGTCACATGGTCCGCGCAGAAATCCGCATCGTGCCAGTCCTCGCGCAGGATGACGTGGATCAGACCGGCGAACAGCGCCGCATCCTGGCCCGGTATCAGCTGGAGATGGATGTCGGCCATCGCCGCCGTTTCGCTGACGCAGGGATCGACGACGATGAGCTTGAGGCCCCGCGCCTTCGCGTCGCGCATCTGCTTGACCGGGTCGTAATGGACCACGCCAGAGCCCGCACCCGATACCGACACCGCCGGATTATTGCCGACCAGCATCCAGACGTCCGCGTCCTTGAAACTTTGGCGCCCGCTGGCGAACTTGCCGATCCGCGCCTCCGCAATCCATTTGGCCGACTGGTCGACGGTCATCGTGCCGAATATGGATGGCGAACCCAGGGCGGCCATGAAACTGGCCGACATGAGATAGAACAGGACGTTGGTGGCTGCCTGGGTGCCCTGGAACATGGCGATAGCGCCGGGCCCGTCCTCCGCGACGATGGCGGCGATCCGGGCGGCGATCTCGTCCAGCGCCTGTTCGCTGGTAATGGAGTCGAACCGGCCTTCGGCGTTGCGTTTCTGCGGGTGGACGATGCGATCGGGATGATGGTGCCACTCGCCATTCTGCAGACCCTTGATGCAGGCATAGCCGCGCGTGGCCGGATTGGCGCGATCGCCCTGGACCTTGACGATCTGCCCCGCCTCTACGGCGACGGTAATGCCGCACAGTCCCGGGCAAATCCGGCAATAGCTGTATTTTTCCTCGGCCACCAACCCCGCTCCCGATCGCTTATGACAACCCCAGCGACCGGATCGCTTCCAGCAGCGGCGGCACCGCATCTTCGTGCATTTCGGGCGAGGGATAATAGTGATTTTCGATCCAGACAAGATCGCTGTTCTTGTCCGCACCGATCTTGGCATTGTCGACGTTGACCCCGACCTTGCCGGTGAACCGGTTGACGAAGGAATAGACGAAATTGCGCTCGCTGTAGCATTCGGCAAAGGCATCGCAATGTATCCGCACGGCGTCCAGCGTGGCGCGGTCGGCATATCGCGCGACATTGCCGAGCGGCTTCGCGTGCGACTGACGGCATGACCGCGCGCGGCTGAGCGCGATCGGCGGGACCTTGCGGTTGCTAGTGATGCTCGGGACGGGATAAGGGCGCATTGATGCACTATGTCCCCTCCATCATCCTGGCGTTCGCACTGCCCGTGGCGGCAGCGGCCCAAACGCCGCCGCCTGGGGCGGACGCCGCAATCGTCGTCACCGGCCAGGGACTGCCATTGCCGCCGGGCACACCCGCCTATGGGTCCGTCATCATCGAACGGGCGCAACTGCTTGACCGAGCGTCGGGCCGCATCGAAAATGTGCTGGGCGACGTCGCGGGATTCCAGCAGTTCCGCCGGTCAGACAGCCGCTCCTCCAACCCGTCCAACCAGGGCGCGACCCTGCGCGCGCTCGGTGGCAATGCCTCGAGCCGCACGCTGGTGCTGCTGGATGGCGTGCCGGTCGCCGATCCATTTTTCGGCTATATCCCCTTTTCCGCGCTGGTGCCCGACCGGATGTCCGCCGTGCGCGTGACGCGCGGAGGCGGGGCAGGGGCTTTCGGCGCTGGCGCCGTGGCGGGCACGATCGAACTGGCGAGCGCCACGCGCGACCTGCTGCCCGGGCTCACCGCCAGCGCCTTCTACGGCAGCCACGACGCGACCGAATTGTCAGGCAGCCTGACGCGGGATCTGGGCGGTGGCTATATATCCGTGTCCGCGCGCCGCGATCAGGGAAGCGGCTTCCAGACCACGCCGACGGACCAGCGCGTCGCCGCTACCGCACCAGCCGCCTATGACAGCTGGTCCGCCAACATCCGCGCGGTTGCGCCGCTGTCCGAAACCAGCGAATTGCAGTTTCGCGGCACGATCTTTCAGGATCATCGCACTCTGCGATTTGCCGGAGCCGATTCCGCCAGTGAGGGCCAGGACGGCAGCATCCGGCTGGTGGCGCGGGGAAAATGGCAGGTCGATGCGCTCGCCTATGTGCAGGCTCGCAACTTCTCGAACATCGTCATATCCGCCGCGACCTTCGCCAGGTCGCTCGACCAGCGCAACACGCCCTCGACGGGCCTGGGGGGCAAGATCGAGCTGCGCCCGCCAGTAGGCGGGGATCACGTCCTGCGGGTGGGCGCCGATACGCGTTTTGCCGTCGGCGACATGTTCGAGGACGCCTATAACGCCAATACCGGCGCGGTCACGGCGCGGCGCCACGCCGGTGGCAAGCAGCGGACAAGCGGATTCTTCGTCGAGGACGACTGGACGCCCGATGTCGCCGGCGGCCAATTGGTGCTGACGGGGGGCGTGCGCGCCGATCATTGGTCTATCGCGAACGGCTTCTTCCGATCGACCGGCACAGGCGCGCGTAACGACAGCTTTGCCGATCGGTCAGGCTGGGAAATGTCCGGCCGTGCCGGGGTGGTGTTGCGTCTCGGCCGGGGCGCTGCCGTGCGCGGCGCGGCCTATACCGGCTTCCGCCTGCCGACGCTCAATGAATTATACCGGCCCTTCGTGGTCTTTCCGATCACCACCAATGCCAATCCAGCGCTCTCCCCCGAAAAGCTCAAGGGCGTGGAGGCGGGCATGGACCTGACACCGCTGCCCGGTGTCACCATCGGCGCAACGGCATTCTACAACCGGCTGGACAACGCCATCGCCAATGTGACTGACGCCGCGAACCCGAACCAGCGGGAAAGGCGCAATGTCGACCGCGTCGTTGCCAAGGGTATCGAGCTGACTGCGAGCGGACGGCTGGGCGATATGCTGCTGTCGACCTCCTATGCCTATAGTCACAGCATCGTCCGCGCGCCGGGAACGGGGTTCGACGGCTTTTCGCCTGCCCAAAGCCCGCGCCACGCGGCCAGCGCGACACTGGCATGGTCGCCTGCGGACGGCCCATCCCTGTCGACGACGCTGCATTATGTCGCGAAACAATATGAAGATGATCTGCACAAGGACGTGCTGCCCCCGGCCCTTACGATCGACGCGCTCGCCCGCCTGCCGGTCGGCCATGGCGTAACCCTGGTAGCGCGGGGCGAAAATCTTTTCGACGAGAGGGTCGTCACGCGTCAGGTGACGACATCGGGTGTTCCATCAACCGATCTGGGCACGCCGCGCACTCTCTGGATCGGCATCAGCTTCACTGGTTGAGCGATGGACCCCTCAACCTCCGGCGTTGTGGGCGCGGGCAACGTCCACGGCCAGGGTCCGGCTCGCGCGCAGGAAGTGCCAGGCCATCCAGAGATAGAGCGGGCTTAGCAGCGCCAGGCCATAGCGCAGCGAGTCAGCCTGGTGGGCCGAGGCGAGCAGATCGCTCGCGAACCCGACCAGCAGCGGACCTCCGCCCATCCCCGCGAAATGGCCAATCATATAGTAGATCGCGGACGCCGTGCCGCGCATCCGCGGTACCGTCAGGCTGTGGATCAGCCCCATGACCGGCGCGAAGTTGGCGCCTGCGGTAATCGACCAGAGGCTGAGGCCTAGTATGGCGAGCGGCGCCGACGGGGCCAGGACGAACAGCAGCAGAGCCGGACACGCGGCAAGGCCCGCGATCACCAACGTCCATGCGCGCCAACGGATGTCGCGGGTGGCGAGGAGGTCGGCTGCCCAGCCGCCGATCAAAATCCCGATCGCGCCTATCGCTCCATAGGATAAGGCCATCGCAGTGCCGGCCTGCTGGAGCGCAAGGCCATGACTGCGAATGAGGACAGACACGGCCCATGTGACGGTCGCCGAAGTCATGACGTTGAAGAATAGGCCGGCCGCCAGGACATTGCGTAACGCGGGCTGGGAAAAGATGAAGCGCAGGGTGGCCAGAACGCCAGGGCGGCTCGTCGCGGGCGCTTCGAAGGCGCCGCGTGACGGCTCGCGCAACGCCGCAAGGGTGACGAGCGCGAGGAAGATCCCGGGTACGCCCGCTGCAATGAAAACGCTTCGCCAGCCAAAGGCCGCCGTCATGTGACCGCCGATCATGAAGGTAGCGATAAAGGCGATCGGGCCCGCCAGATAATATATCGCGATCGCGCGCGCGCGGCGGGCGGGCGCATATATGTCGGAGATCATGGAGAGCATGGCTGGACCGCCTCCAGCCTCGCCCGCGCCCACGAGGACCCGGCTTATGAGCAGTTGCGCGTAGGTCGTCGTCAGGCTGGCGGCGGCTGTCATCGCGCTGAACAGGCCGAGGCAGCAGGACAGGACGATCCGCCTCGTACCTCGGTCGACCCACTGGCCGAGCGGAATGCCGCCCAGGACGAAGAAGGTCGCGAACGCAAGCTGCAGCAGGCCGACATCGGAATCCGTCAGGTGAAATTCATGCTTGATCGGTTCTATGACCACGCCCAAAATCGCCCGGTCGATGTTCAGGAAGAAGTGGATCAGCAGGAAGAGGGCGAGAACGCCATAAGACCCCCTCGGGGCCGCATCGCTGGTATCGTCGGCCGCTCTGGTCTGGTCGTGTCCGTGCACCGCTGGTTCCTTCCGATCCTTCGCTTCGGCCGAGCCGCAGCGATATTCCAAGCTCATCTCGCCTCGTCACACCCGTCTCGGCTCAGATGCCGCGGGTCGCGCCGCCGTCCAGATCGATTGCCGCACCCTGGAGGAAGCTCCCCTCCGGCGAGACGATCCATGCTACGAGCGATGCAACATCGGCCGGCACACCCGGCCGGATCGCGCCCATCGCCGCGACCTTGGCCTGCATCGCGGCATCCAGGTCGTCAGTGCCTGCGTCGCGGCGAACGGTTTTTTCACTGCGAGGCGTTCGGATGAAGCCGGGATGGATCAGGTTGACCTGTACGCCCTCGGCGATCCCTGCTTCGGCGAGGGCCTTGGTGATTGCCATCAAGGACGAACTGAGCGCTCCGGTCATGACGTTGCGCGCCATGGGCGTCCGTGCACCGATCCCGCCGATGTTGACGATCGATCCCCCAGAGGCCTTGAGCGACGGCCAGGCCGCGCGACACAGCCGGATCGTGCCGAAAATCTTGATCTCGAAACCCAGCTGCCACTGGTCGTCGGTCAGGGCGAAGAAATGATCGTTCAACGTCGCGCTCGCGCAGTTGACGACGATGTCGATTCCTCCCAGCGTCTCGGTCGCCGCCTCGACGATCCGGCCGGCGGCGGCGCGATCGGCAATGTCGATCGAAATGAAATCGGCCCGCCCGCCTGCCCGTCGAATGCCCTCGCACCGCTTCGCCAGATCGCCTTCGTCCCTGCCGACCAGCAGCACATGCGCGCCATCGCCGGCGAGCCGTTCCGCCGTGGCCGCGCCGATGCCCTTGCTGGCGCCTGTCACGATCGCACGCGATCTGCGGGTCCTGCCCTTGTCTGACATCGGCCTGCTCTCCTTCGCCTGTTGGCTGCCGCCGGCCGTTACGCCGTCGGGGTCGTTGCTGTCGTTTCAGGCACGGGTGGTCGTGCCCGGATTGTCGGGCCGGTCAGGCCAGTTCCTCTAACTTCATGCGATCGACATAGGGCACGGCATGGATGGCCGGGCATTCGTACATCCAGTCCAGATTGTGCCATCGCTCCTGCAGCCGCCAACCGATGGGCAGCCGAACGAAGCGGTCGAGATAGCGCAGACCGCGGACCAGCACGCGCTGGGGATCTGCGAGGACGAGATAGGACACCGCGTAGGTCTCGCCCTTGGCTGTGTCGCCTTCAAGATCGATCGCGCTCTGGTGCAGCGCATGGGTCGCGCCGACCGGCGTACCGGGGACCTGGATGGCGTCGAGCGGCAGCGCCATGCCCGAAATGCCTTCGCCCCGCACCAGCTGACCGCCCATCCATAACCGGCCATCCGGCGCGAATACCTCGTCCCAGCGGTCAATGCGCTTGCGGTCGACAGCCGTGAAGTAGAGCTTGATGAGCGCTTCGATTTCGGCGCGATCGATCAAATCCCGGACGGCGGCGCTGTCGGTCGGCATCCTCTTCCCCTTTTAGTCAACATATTGATATTATTGTTATATCTTATGGTATTTCGATCGTCGGCTCGGCCGGCAGCATAATGTTCGGTCTATAGATCAAGATCCCGCAGGACTTGTGCGACAAGGTCCGCAGACTCCCGCATCGGCGCGATCAGGCTGTCGACCGCCGCTTCCATGCTGAGGACCGCGCGAGCGAACTTCACGTTGATGGCACCTACCGGGCGTCCGTCGAGAAGAACCGGGACGGCCAGCGTCGGGATCGACCCGTCATAGAATGTGGCGCCATAAGCGGGGTGGGCAGTCGCATAGCCGCGCTCGCGGATACGCGCGAACAGCGCTGCGGCTTCCTTGGGCGCACGGGCGATGTCGTTCCAATGTTCGGCGCGTCCGGCGCTCATCGCCAGGGCGCGCTGCTGTTCGGTCTCTGTAGCGTAAGCCAGATAGGCAAGGCCGAGCGAGGTTCCGAGCACCGGGATGCGGCGGCCCGGCGTCCCCTGGCTGAAGAAGCGCCCGCCCGCCGGGTTGATGACGACGACGATCATGTCGTCCCCGTCATAGATGGCGAAGTCCGACGGCCAGCCGATCTTCGCCTGCAATGCGGCAAGAATCGGCTCGACCCGCGATCCAAGAAGATCGTTCACCCGGAATCCGGCCTTTAAAAATAATACGCGCCCGGTCAAGCCATATCGCGATGTATTGGGAACCCTCCCAATATATCCAACCGACTCCAATGTTTCGAGCATCCGCACGATAGTCGCCTTGCTCTCGCCAATTTCGTGGTGAATGTCCTGAACGCTACACTCGCCCATCTTACTGACAGTTTCCAATACCTTGAACGCACGAACGACTGCTTCGACCGGCTGGTAGGAAGACATGAGCTTTCCCTCTGTTTTCTCTTGGGAGCGTCATTCCTAATCCCGCCAAAGCTGTCAAGCGCGGCGCCTTGACCTGAGGCGCGTGTCTTAAAAAGCATTTGACAAGCTGGAATGCAAGCGCAATGAAACAAAAATTCACTGAATGGAATGCGGTGATCGGGGTTGCCGGCTTCGGCCTCGCGATCGCCAGCCAAGGGGAGTATGGAAGATGCGGGTGGAAGACCTGGTTCTGGCAAGTGCTGACGATCATATCGTCGAACCCGCGGATATGTACGCGAAGCACCTGTCGCCCGAACATCTCTCGCTCGCGCCGCGCTACGTCCAGGAAAACGATCTGGGCGGCTACTGGTTCTGGGAACATGAGGGCAAGAAGAGCTACAATGTCGGCCTGAACGCGGTCGTCGGCCGCCCGCGCGAGGAATATGGCTTCGAGCCGACCGGCCTGGATCAGATGCGGCGCGGGACCTATGACGTCCATGCCCGGATCGACGACATGGACGTCTCGGGCCTGCTCTGCTCGCTCAATTATCCGACGATGACCGGCTTCGACGGCGCCTATTTCTGGGACGCGAAGGACAAGCCCAACGCGCTGCGCGTGCTGCGTGCCTATAATGACTGGCATGTCGATGAATGGTGCGGCGCCTATCCCGGGCGGCTGATCCCCAACGGGCTCGTCCCCGCCTGGGATAGCGCGGACACGGTCGCGGAGATCAAGCGACTGGTGGCCAAGGGGTGCCGGTCGATCACCTTCCCCGCCAACCCCGCGTCCAAG
Organism: Sphingobium sp.; assembly: GCA_040508785.1. Taxonomy (GTDB): domain Bacteria; phylum Pseudomonadota; class Alphaproteobacteria; order Sphingomonadales; family Sphingomonadaceae; genus Sphingobium. The sequence continues at coordinate 14,795 of JBEVME010000053.1, read as the reverse complement.
GGGTTGCCGAGCATTCATGATGAGTCATGGGAGCCGGTGTGGAAGATCTGCAACGACGAGCGCGTCATCATCAATATCCATATCGGCACGGGCGTGACGCCGGCCCATGCATCCGCCCTCTCGCCGATCACGGCATGGATGCACACCATGCCCATGGCCCTTTCGGTCGATGCCAGCGACTGGCTGCATAATCGCGCGCTGCTTCGATATCCTGATCTCAAGATCGCGATGCCCGAAGGGGGCATCGGCTGGATTCCCTATTTCCTCGAGCGGGGCGACTTCGTGTTTTCGCATCAGGGGGCCTGGGCGCGCGCCGATTTCGGGGGCAAGCTGCCGTCGCAGGTCTTCCGCGAACATTTCCTCGTGTGCTTCATCGACGACCGCTTCGGCTGCAAGAACCTGGACGATATCGGCGTGGAAACGGTCATGTACGAAGCGGATTATCCGCATTCGGATTGCACCTGGCCCGACACCGCGTCGGAACTGTGGCGGGGTCTCAAGGACCTGCCGGACGCGACGATCGACAAGATAACGCACGAAAATTTCTTCCGCGAATTCCAGATCGATCCTTTCCCCATGCTCGGCGGCCGGGAAAATTGCACGGTCGGCGCGCTCCAGGCGAAGGCGCGCGCAAGAGGCGTCAGCACGGCCGTCGAATCCTTCGGCGGACAGGATGCGCGTGGCTTTGGCGACCCGTCCAAGCCCGTAACGTCGCAGGACGTGTGGGCCACGCACCGCAATTCGAAAGGCGTCGCGCCGATCGAGCATTCACCCGAAGCGATGGCCGAATGACGATGCCGCAACGCCGTCTCCCTGCGCCGGGACATCATCTGAACGGAGTGTGACATGGCTGATTTTGACGTTGCTATCGTCGGCGGCACGATCGTCGACGGCAGCGGAGGTGCGCCCTTTGCGGCCGATATCGGCATCCGGGCGGGGCGCGTCGCTCGGATCGGGAGGATCGGAGCGGGCGAAGCGGCCAGAACCGTCGATGCTACGGGACGGCTGGTCACGCCGGGCTTTGTCGATGTCCACACGCATTTCGATGCGCAACTGCTGTGGGACGGGTCGGCGACGCCGTCGATCAATCATGGCGTGACGAGCATCGCCTGCGGCAATTGCGGCTACACGCTCGCGCCGGTCGAACCGGACGGGCTGGAATTCATCAAGTCGCTGATGGCGCGGGTCGAGGGCATCCCGCTCGAAAGCCTGGAGCAGCTGGACTGGAGCTGGCGCAGCTGGGCCGACTATTTCGATCGGTTCGAGGGCAAGGTCGGACCCAATGTCGCGATATCGGTCGGCCATCCGGCGGTCCGGCGCAAGGTGATGGGCGAAGCGGCCAGTTCGCAAAAGGCCACGCCCGCCCAGATCGCCGAGATGGCGCGGGAAGTGCGCGCGGCGGTGGACGCCGGGGCGATGGGCTTTTCATCGTCCCAGTCGCCGATCCACCTCGATGCCGCCGGCGAACATGTGCCTTCCTGGTTCGCCGAGCCTGAGGAGCTGATCGCGATCTGCGCGGCTCTCAAAGGGTCGAACGCGCGGATTTTGGAATTCATCCCCAGGGGCGTGCTGACAGAGGTTTCGCCGGAAGATACCAGCGTGATGGCGGAAATGTCCCGAGCTGCGGGGCTGCCGCTCAACTGGAACACGCTGTCGGTTGATCCCGCGGACCTCGGCAAGCATGAGCGGCAGATGGCCGCCTACACGGCGGCAGCCGGCGACGATGCGAAGGTCGTCGCGCTGATGCTGCCGGTGCAGCCGATGAAGTGGATCAGTTTCGCGACCGGCGTCACGCTGCAGTCGCAGCCCGGCTTCAGCGCCATCTTCCAGAAAAAGACGATCGACGAGCGCATAGCGGTTCTGCTCGATCCGTCGGTGCGGGAGACCATCCGCAACGCGGGCAAGGGCGAAAATCTGGGCAATGTCAGCAAGGCGGTGGACTGGGGCGACCTGACCTTCGCGCAGATAGAGGACCCGGCGCTCAAGCACCTGCTGGGCCGCAAGGTCGGCGAGGTCGCAGCGGAACGCGGCGTCGATCCGCTCGATCTGGTGATAGAGACTGCGGTCGCCGATCGGCTGCGCACCGGCTTCACCCGCGAACGGCTCAACCAGCCGCAGGTCGACGCTGCCGCGGCGCGTGCATGGGCGGATGGCCGCGTCGTGGTCGGCGCGTCCGACGCCGGCGCGCATGTCGACCTGCAATGCGGCGGCACCTTCACCACCGATTTCCTGACCGTGGCCGTCCGGGAACGCAAGCTGATGCCGATCGAGCAGGCGATCCGGGTCATCACTGACGTGCCTGCGCGCTTCTACGGCATGACGGATAGGGGGCTGCTTCGCGAAGGCGCATATGCCGACATCAACGTGATCGATTTCGAGGCGTTGGACGTCGCCGACATTACCGAGCGCAACGACCTGCCCGCCAACGGGCCGCGCGTGTTCGGATCGGCAAAGGGCTACGACCATGTCTTCGTGAACGGTGTCGAAGTCATCGAGAAGGATCGCCTGACCGGCGCGCGGCCCGGCACCCTCCTCCGTTCGAACGCGCGATAGGCGGGGAGGGCATGATGCTGACCACCCGGGACAGGTTTACCACCACGCGCCAGGCCGGCTTCCTGGGCGCGCGGATCGACGGGGTCGATATCGCGAACCTGTCCGATGCCGATCTGGAATATCTGAAGGATGCATTCCGCGCGCACGCGGTCATCTGCCTGTCCGGGCAGGACTGCGCCCCGGAAACCTACGCGGCCTTTGGTGAGCGGTGGGGCGAACCGATCAGCGACGGGGGCAGGACGGTGGAGGGCTTCCCCAACGTCGGCCTGCTGCACAATGTCGGGCCGAAGCTGACCGATGTCTGGCACACCGACCTGTCGTTCAGGCAACAGCCGCCGCTGGCGACCATGCTGATGGCGCTCGTCATTCCGCCCGCGGGCGGTGACACGCTTTTCGCGAGCCAGGTGGAGGCCTATCGCCAGCTGTCCGACGGGATGAAGGACCTGCTCGGGCGCTACTCCGCGCTGCACGTCGATCTGCCGCGTGCCGCCAACCGGCCGTTCGAGGAGCGTGAGCGCGCGTTGCATCCAATCGTGCGCATCGTCGAGGGAGAGCCCGCCCTCTACATAAACGGGATGTATACCCACGCGATCGACGGGCTGACCGTCGAGGAGAGCCGGCCCCTGCTGCAATGGCTGACCACCTACTGCACGCAGCCCAACTTCACTTATCGACATCGCTGGACGGTTGGCGACCTGCTGATCTGGGATAATCGTCGCGTCCAGCATTTCGCCATTTACGATTATTCGGGCGCTGAAAGGAAAATGCATCGGCTCGTTATAAAGTAAAGTCTTAATTGATCTATCCATGTCGCAAATTTTATTAGCAGAATAACCTGAAATAATTCGAAAAATACTAAGATTGTACCATTTCTTTGGGAACAACTAGGGGAGATTGTCATGAACTGGAGAGCTTCGAGCGGAATCGCTATCGTTCTGGCGATGGGGACAGCCCCGTCGCTGCACGCGCAGACCGCTGGGCAAACGCCCGCGGATCAGGCGACGCCGAGTAACGAGATCGGCGACATCATCGTGACGGCCCGCCGTGTCGAGGAAAGGCTCCAGGACATCCCGCTTGCGGTGAGCGCGGTCAGCGGCACCGAGCTCCAGCGCCAGTCGGTCAAGGACATTCGCGACCTGTCGGCGACCGTCCCCAACATGATCATCCAGCAGGGCAATTCGGATGCGCAGTCCGCTGTCGTGACCATCCGTGGCCAGAGCCAGTCCAACGTCCTGCTCTCGGTGGACAGCGCGGTCGGCGTCTATGTCGACAATGTCAACAATCCTCGATCCTACGGCCTGCGGGCCGGACTGGTGGACATCCAGCGCGTCGAGGTTCTGCGCGGTCCCCAGGGAACGCTATACGGCCGCAACACGACTGGCGGCGCCGTCAGCGTCTTCACGCAGGATCCGACGCCCGAAGTCGGCGCCTCGCTCCAGCTGACGGCGGGCAATTATGGCGCGTTCAACGCGCTCGGTATCTTCAGCGCGCCGATCGACGAAGGCGTGGGTGTGCGCTTCGTCGCCCAATATGACAAGCATAACGCCTACGCCAAGGCGCCGCTCAGCCCCGGATCGCGCCCGAACAGTTCGGACGGCTATTATTTCCGCGGCAAGATCAAGATCGACAGCGGTATCCTCAAGGCTTCGCTCACCGGTGACATCTTCAATTACAAGACCGGCGGCGTTGCGACGAAGCTGACCGGGCTGGTCAACGGCACGATCGCTGCCGTTCCGGGAGCGGTCGCGCCCACCGTTGACAACCCGACGGGCGCGGGTCCGGTGGTTGTGCTGGGCGGGCTGGGCGCGCGCGAGGTGCAGCTGGAGGCAGGCCTGCCCTTTACGCCCGCCGGCTTGGCGGCGGCTTCGGCCCTGCTGCAAAGCTATATCAACAAGGGCGATTTTCATGAGAGCTGGGCGGGCTCGCCGCTCGGCGGGCGCGGCAAGGGCGGCAGCCTTGCGATGAATATCGACCTGGCATTGTCGGACTATCTGACTTTGCGGTCGATCAGCGGGTTCCGGCATGTCTACCGCCTGTCGCCCGCCGACAATGACGGCACACCCTATCTTATCAGCACCCAGCCCGCAGGCGGGGTCACCGACAATTTCTACAGCCAGGAGGTCCAGCTGCTGGGCGGTGGCGAGGCGTTGAACTGGGTCGTGGGCGGCTTCTATTCCTACGAAAACGGTATCGAGACCGCGCGTCCCCAGACAAACTTCCTGCTCGGCAATCGCAATACGGGGATCAACAACAATACTGCGACCAATTCGAGCTACGCCTTCTTCGGCCAGGGCAACTACAAGATCACCGATGCGCTGACGATCACGCTCGGCGCCCGCTGGACGCGCGAGACCAAGGAGGTCATCAACCGCAACAGCAACCTTTCGGCGGCGGGCGTCTTGACATGCGCCATCACCGGCGCGGCCGCTGCGGCCTATCTCGATACGCCCGGCGTTTGCCAGGCGACGTTCAAGAACAGCTTTTCCGATCCGTCCTGGCTGGCGTCCCTCAAATATGCGTTCAGCGACGACGTGAATGTCTACGCGAAATTCTCGCGCAGTTTCCGGGGCGGTGGCCAGCAGTTGCGGGCCACGGGCGCCAATGTGGCGACCTATCTGCCGTTCCGCCCGGAAACGGTCACCGAATATGAGATCGGCCTTAAGTCGCAGCTGTTCGACCGGCGCGTCCGGCTGAACCTCGCCGCCTTCCTGGACAATTACAGCGACGTCCAGCGCACCATCAACGCGCTGGTCGGCGGCGTCGGCGTCTCGCTGGTGCAGAATGCAGCGAAGGCGAGGCTGTGGGGCATTGAGGGCGAAGCGGATGTCCGCGTTGCCGAGGGTCTGACATTCAGCAGCGCGTTCGGCTATCTTCATCCCAAATATCTCAGCTTCGCCGATTTTTCGGGACCGGGCGCGACGCTGCGTGACAGGCGCAATGAGGACTGGCCGGCACCCAAGCTGAATTTCCGTGTCGGCGGCCGCTATTCCATCCCGACCTCGGCTGGCGACGCGGCTCTGGACCTCGTCTACGCCTGGCAGTCGAAGCAGAATATGCAGCCCCAGGGCCTGGCCCGGGACCAGCTGACCCAGCGCGCCTATGGCCTGTTGAGCGGGCGGTTGAGCCTGAACATCGACAGCCTGGGCATGGAAGTGGCGCTGTTTGGCCGGAACCTGCTCGACAAGGACTATTACACCGCAGGCATCAGTATCGAGGCGGTGGGCTTCAACATGCTGGAACCGGGCGATCCGCGAACGTTCGGCATCCAGCTCACCAAGAAATTCGGCGGCATCTGACGAAAGGGCTTTTCGATGACATATCGCATCAGCTTCGAAGGTTCGGGACGGACCCAGGTCGTCGGTGCCAGCACCGACGACGCGCTTCATCTTGCGCATTATCTTGCGGGGCGCGGCAGGAAAGCACTGACCGTCACGACCCCGGCAGGGGACAGGCTCAGCCTCGAACGGTTCGAAGCCTGGTGCGCCACCCGTGTTTCCGACTGGCGTAAAGGGGTATAGGCCAGACATTCAGTATATCGCCAATGCCGGTAGGGGAGGGGGCTAAGCCATGACTGCACCGATCCGGGTCGGACTGATCGGACTGGGCTGGGGGAAACTCGTTCATGCCCCTGCGTTCCAAGCGGTCCCGTCGGGTTATCTCCTGGCAGGACTTTGCGCGCGCAACCCGGAAAGGCTTCAAGCGGCGGCGCGCGAACTGGCCGTGCCCGTCGCGGAGACCGACTGGGAGCGGTTTGTCCGGCGGGACGATCTGGACCTCATCGCCGTCGCGGGCCCGGCCGACAGCCACGCGGCGATGACGGTGGCAGCGCTCCGCGCGGGCAAGCATGTCTATTGCGAAAAGCCCATCGCCGTCGACGAGGCGGAAGCGCGCGCCGTGCGCGACTTTGCAGAGGCGTCCGGGCTGCAACATGCGACCGGGTTCGAACTGCGCTGGCAGGCGGACAGGCTGGCGATATGGGAAAAGGTGAGGGCGGGCTATCTGGGCAAGCCCTATTTCTTCCGCATGACCCAGAGCTGGAATTGGGGCCATCCCACATGCCCTCCTCAGCCGGCCTGGAAATACCGGCGCGCGGGGGGCATGGGTTACCTGTCGTCGATGCTCGTACACGACATCGATTTTCTCGTTGCCCTGTTCGGCGAGCCCAGCGCCGTCGCGGCGGACGTGCATAATTCCATATCGAGGGTCCGTATGCCGGACGGCAGCATGATCGCGTCGGATATTGACGACACCACCACGCTGCTGCTTCGCTTCGACAGCGGCATGGTGGCGACGATCAACTGCTCCGTGGTGGGCGTGCACATGCGCGAATACCGCATCGAGCTGTTCGGCGAGGATGCGGCGATCACCGACTGGTCGGAAGATGGTGCACGGTTCGCCTTGTGCGCTGGGAAGGCGGGTGACGATGGCTTGCTGCCCATGCCGGAATCGACGCGCCAGCCCGTGGCCGGGCCCATCACCCAGACCCATCGCTCCGCCTCCAAGATCAGGGCGATGGCGCTGATGCTGGAAGATTGGCGGCCGGCCTTCGACGGCCTGCCTACGCCTTTGCCGATCCCGACCTTGCGGGACGGGTGGAGGGCGCAGTACATCATCGACGCGGCATTCCGTTCGTCGGGCGGGGAGGGTTGGGTGACGCTCTAGCGCCGCCGATCGCCCGCCAGGCGGGGTGAAGCGCCGCCATCCTTCGATGCCTGATTGGCGTGACCTATCGGCAGAATGATCTCCATCCGCGTGCCTGTCGGCACAGTGGCAATGTGGAAGGAGCCACCCGCATCCTTCGCGCGGCGCGCCGAATTCAACAGGCCATTGCCATGTGGCCGGTCCTTTGCCAGCCCGCACCCGTTGTCCGACAGGGTGATGCGCAACTCGCCATCGGTCACCGCCATCTGCAGCGTCGCCGTCGTGGCGCCTGAGTGGCGGATGATGTTGCTGACGCCTTCGCGCACGATCGACAGCAGGTGCCGGTAGCGATGATAGGGCAGCATCCAGCGATCGTCGTCGAGCGCGGACAGAGGCCATATCAGGTCGATCCCCGCTGCTTCCAGCCGCATTTGGGTCTCGTGCCGCAACGCCGCGACCAGGCTTTGCAACGCCTGACTTCCGCCCGACAGGCCGGTGACGATGGTGCGGATGTCCGCCATCGCGCCGCGTACGTCGTCGTGAATGGCCTGCGTGTCGGTGCGATGCAGGCTGGTCAGCAGCCGGGCGCTCACATCGTCATGCAGGTCGCGCGCGATGCGGCCGCGCTCTTCCGACACGCCCCGGACATAGGCGTCGCGCGCATTCGCAAGGCGTCGGACCAAAGCCGCGAACCGGCTCGCCGTGTCGAGATCGCTCGGCGCGAAAATGCGCGCGCCGCCCGCCGGATGGCGAAGCAGCATGGCCACTTCTCCCGTCGGGGCAGGCAGGTAGAGAGCCCGTCCCTTGTCACATATGTCCGGTGCGGCGCCCGCCACGTCCACCCATTGCCGTTCCAGTGGATCGAACATCGCTCCGATGGCGTCTTGCCACGCGGCTATGGCAGCTTCGGGATTGATGGCCAATGCCACGTCGCTGGCATATTGCAGAAGATCGCTGGCCTGGCCTTCGCGGAGCCGCTCTGCCTTGCGCAGCATCCATTCGCGCATGGGCAGATACACCGTCATGCCGAGCAGGCAGGAGAGGAAGAAGGCGAGATCGCGCGCCTGGGTCACGGTCGACAGGATTATCGCGTCGAATGCCAGGAACAGGATGATCGCACAGGCCGACAGCAGGAGCGACAAGGCCCAGCGTCCGAGTGCGAACAGCCGCGCCCGCGTGATCGCCACGCCCATGCCGAGATAGATCGCCAGAAGCAGCGGGGCGGTCATGTCCGGCATGACCAACGGTTTCCCGCCGTTCATCTGCCCCACCATGCTGAGTACGCAGAACAGGGCGGTCGATATGCCGGTACAAAGAGCGATCGGCATCAGGCCGGCGCGATGCTGCGGATCATCGCGCGCGCGCCACGCCTGGACGAGCAGCAGCACGATGATGCCGACGCTGTCTCCCAGCACGATGAGGATGGCGATATCGACGGCATTGGGCAGCGCGTCGAATCCCACGACCACCCCCGGTACCAGGTTGACCGCACCCAGAAGCCAGAGCCAGCCGGTCGGCACCAGCGGCTGCGGGAAGCGCGCGAACAGCGCCATGAGGGCCCCCGCGCAGACGGCGCCGTCGGCATAGTTCACGATCATCAGCATTTGGTCGAGCCGCCCGCTCATGCCCAGGCCCGGCGAGACGTTCAGCGCCGTGGTGACGCATCCGACGAACAGGGCCGCGCCGCTCAGCGCGAACATGATCGGCGCCCAGTCGCGGGGCCGTAGCACCCACACCCACAGGCCGGCCAGCGCCGCGACGGCGCCCGCCACCATGGACAGCCAAAAGCCGATGGTGAGGTCGGACACGGTGCGGCTGCGTATCGTCATGACAAGGGGTTTGCCCTGCCCGACAATTTCCACCGGGCCGGCAGCCAGCATATGTGCGAGCCGGTCGCGACCGGCCCAGTAGCGCGCGTTCTCGGCTGCGGACCCGCGCGGTTCGGCGACGCCCGGCAACAGGTTGGCGGGCAGGATCACCGATGTGCCATCGCGCTGGCTTCGGAAGGTCACCATCGCATCCGCCGGAAGGATGATCGGCTGACCGCCGCCCACCAATTCCGTCGTCCCGCGCGCCCCCATTTCCGCGTCGATCGAAGCGATCGGGATACGCAGCATCAGCACGAGGGCGCCGAGCGAGATGGCCAGGATGACGGCGGCACATAGCCTCAGCAGCAGGTGCGGCCGCCCCGCGACCGCCCCGGTCAGCCGCTCAAGCCACCGGCTTGTCCTCGCTCTGCTTGCCATTTGCCCCCGCGCCGCGCTTCCGGCGCATCGTGGCCTGAAAAATCCAGCTTTGGCAACAGGTTCCGCCACAGGGTCGATGAGAATTGCCGCGCCTCAGATGAGCCCGCGTCGCACCGCCTCCACCGCGGCCTCGGCCCGCGATCCGATGTCGAGCTTCCGATAGATGGTCTTGAGGTAGCCCGCGACGGTTCCGTCGCTGATGCCCAGCGCGCCCGCCGCCTCCGACACCTTGAGGCCGCGGCCGATGAGGCGCAGGACATCGGTTTCGCGCGGGGTCAGTTGCTGCGCCTCCGATTTCCCCGCCATCAGCATGGCGTGGCGGCGGAAATGCGAGAGTATCCTTTCCGCCATCGCCGGCGAAACAGGCGTTTCGCCCCGGTCCATCGCTTGCAGCCTGCGCACGAAATCGGCCGGCTCATGATCCTTGAGCAGATAGCCCTGCGCGCCTGCCGCCATTGCCGCCATCAGGTGGTCGTCATCGTCGTAGAGGGTCGCGACGACCGGCCGGGCCCCGGGAACACGAGCCAGCAGCTCGCGAACGAAATCCACGCCCGATCCGTCGGGCAGGCCGAGATCCACCAGCGCCAGCGGATCGCCGTCGCCAGGTTGGTCCTTCAACCATCGGCGCGCCTCGGCCAGGGTCGCAGCCGAGGCGATCGTGCAGCCGGGGAAGGCATCCGCCGCCAGCGCGCACAGCCACGCGCGCGTGGCGGCTATGTCTTCCACGATAAGCAACTGCCGCGTTTGCGCCTGATCCGAAATGATCTTTCTCCCCCTTGAGTCTGCGTCCTACGGCCGCGCCCTGTCGCGATACACCCCCGGAACCGGGGTAGCGATGGCCAACCCCCTGTTCGAGGGGGTGCGACCCCCCGGGGCCTGCCATAGAGGGGCCGGACGCCTGGACGGCGTGACCGGCATTGGGGGAAATTGATGAGAATGCGCAAGAGCGCCTGGTTGCTGGCCGGCTGTATGCTGGCGCTGAGCCTGCCTGCGGCCGCCGAGGTCGATGATGCGGTGAAGCGGGCGCTCGCCCTGCATGGACAGGGCAAACCCGCCGAGGCCTTTGCCATTCTGGCGCCGCTCGAATCCAGCCGTGCCGGCGATCCCGATTTCGACTATGCGCTCGGCCTTGCCGCCGCCGACAGCGGCCATCATGGCGCTGCGATCGTCGCGCTGCAGCGCGTGATCGCCGAACAGCCAAACAACGCTCCGGCCCGCGCCGAGATCGCCCGCGTCTATGCGCTGGCCGGCGATATCGATACAGCGCGCGCCACGTTCGATACCGTGGTGAACGATCCCACCGTTCCCGATCCGGTGCGGCAACGCGTCGGCCGGCTCGTGCGGCAATATGACAGGGAGATCGCCGGCAGCGGCGGAAACCTGACCGGCTTCGTCGACGCGGAAGGCGGCATCGACAGCAACATCAACAGCGCCACCGGCCTGACGTCGATCACGCTGCCGGTCTTCTCCTTCCTCGGCCCGGCGGCGCTCGGCGGCGCGGCGACGCGGATGGATGCCCCTTATTATCAGGCGCAGGCGGGTCTTTCCGGGAGCGCGGGCCTGTCCCGCCAGACGGCTGTCTATGCCTCGGTGCTGGGTAGCTGGCGCGACAATCTGGAAAGCCGGCTGTTCGATCAGGCGGCCGTCACCGGCACCGCCGGCATCCGTCACGCCTTCGCCAACCGCGATGCCTTCTCGCTGTCGGGGCAGGGGCAGCGCTTCTGGCTGGGCCATGACGGCTATCGCACCAGCGTCGGTGCGATCGGCCAATATACCCATCTGATCGGTACCGGCAGCGCCGTTGCGCTCGGCGCGCAATATCATCGGCTGAACTATGATGGCGATCCGCTGCGCGACGCCGACCGCTTCGCCGGATCGCTGACCTACACGACCAACATCCTGTTCTTCGGGGTCGCGGGCGGCAAGGAAAATACCCGGCGCACCGGTGCGGACCATCTGGGCTACGCCTTCGGTTCGGCACAGGCCGGCACGGAATATCCGCTGTCGGATCGGGCCGCGCTGCTCGCCGGGGTCAGCGCCGAGCATCGCGATTATGAAAAGAGCGACCCGCTGTTCCTGAGGGGCCGCAAGGAAACCCAGGTCGACGCCTCGATCGGCGTGCGGGTCATCGTCGCCAGGGGCTTCAGCGTCCGGCCGCGCGTCTCCTGGACGCGCAACTTCAGCAATATCGACCTGTACGACTATTCGCGCGTCACGGCCGCCATCGGCCTGCGGGCGGAATTCTAAGCGGCGATCCCGGGAGCATTTTCATGAAGAAGACTCACATTCTGCTGCTGGCCGGCGCATCGCTGCTCGGCTTCTCCGCCGCCGCGCAGGCAAGCCCGGAGGTCATCTATTCGACTGGTGGGCTGCAACCCCGTGCGCCCCTCAGCGGACCCCAGACGGTCACTGGCGGTACCACCCAGATCGCACTTGAAAACGGGACGGTACTGTCCTTCACCGGCGCCGCCAGTTTCGAAATCACCGGCGCAGATGAGGTCCAGGTCACCAGCGGGTCGCTGACGGTCAAGGGCGGCACCGATGGCGTGACCATCCGGTCTGGTGACGGCACCTCGGTCCAGCTTTCCGGGGCCAACGCCTCGGCTAGCGTCAAGGTCGCGAACGGCCAGATCAGCGGCCTGCCGATGTCGGGCCGCTTGGCGGTTACCGCCAACGGCTCCACGCGCAACTTCAATGCCGGCCAGCCCTTCAGCGCGGCGGTGGGCTCGGCACCCAAGGCCGTAGTCTCTGCCGGCGCGCAGCCCGTATCCTCCGCGCCGGTCGGCGGCGGCATTACAACGGTCGGCGGCACCGGGATGCTGATCGACCAGCCGACCAGCGTTGCGCAGGTCATGAACAATGCGGCCTTGATCGCCGGCAATGGCGGCGCGCAGGGCCTGCCGATCGTCGAAAATCCGTTCCTGCCGCGCTACCCCGAAGCCAGCGTCGCCACTCTGCTCGCGGCCGCCTATGCCGATCCGCGCATCGATTTTCCGTCTGCCAGCCAGGCGCTGCAAGACGTCTATCTGCCCTATCTCCAATCGGGCGGTGTGCCGGGCGGCTTCAGCGGCGCACTGGCGGCCAATGCCTCGGCAACGCTGCTCGCCTACCTCCAGGCCGGTGGCGAAGGCAGCTATGCCGGCCCGTCGCAGGCGCTTGTGGACGCCTATCTCGCCTACCTGACCACCGCCGGCATTCCGCAGGGCACGGCCGAGGGTACGCAGGCACTGATCCAGACCTATCAGGCGCTGCTGCAGGCAGCCGCCGGCCAGGCCTTCTCGTTCGCGGCCGACGATGTCGCCGACAATGTCGACGACTATATCCGCTACCTTGCCGATGGCGGCAGCGCGGCCTCTTATGGCCTCAGCGCCCAGCTGATCAGCGCCTATTTCGGCTATATCCAGTCGCTGGGACTGGGCGATCAGGTGGACGAGGCCGTCCGCCAGCAGATCGCGGCTTATCAGGCTCTTGCCGCGGCCGGCGCGCAGGACTTCTCCACGGCGACCGCCGCCAACGGCCTGGTCGATTATATCGCCTATCTGCAGCAGGGCGGCGTGTCGGCCGACTACTCGGCGATCAGCGCCGCCATCCTTCAGGCCTGGCTCATCTATATCCGCGCGCTCGGGCTGCCCGACACGCTCGACGGCGAGGTCGCCAAGACGCTGACGGATTATCTCGCCTATCTCGACGATGGCGGCGCCTTCGGCACAGTGCCCGAACCGGAAACGCCACCTCCGCCTCCGCCCCCGCCCCCGCCCCCGCCCTCCGGCGGCAACGGCATCGGCGTTTCGACAACGGTGAAGTCACCCACGGCGATCTCCTTTGCCGGGCCGTCCGATCCCGGATCGCCCGACGTGGTGCTGGACGCAAATGGCAAGCCCACCTCCTTTGGCTATTATGGCTCGCAAGGCAGCACGTCCCTGCTGGAATTCCAGAGCGGCAACGGCTGGATCCTGGGCCGTTTCGGCGGCGGCGTGTTCGCAACCAACGGTGGTGTCGGGCGCACCTATCCTTCGGACGACGGCGTCCATTTCGCATCGCAGGCACCGGTGGTGAACCTGCCGACCGGCGGCACGGCGCAATATACGCTGGCCGCGTTCACGGCCCCGACGGTAGTCGGGGGCGGCTCCAATGCGCTCGGCAATCCCAACGTCATGATGAAGCTGGGCGTTGCGTTCGGCCCGCAGGTCACCTTCGGCTTCGAGGGCAAGGTCAGTGGAGCGCTCAATGGATCGCCGTCGAGCTTCACTTTCACGACTGCGGGCGGCGCCGCAGCGCCATCGCTTACCAACGCCCAAGCATATGGCGGATCGCTCGGCCTGTTCGGCAACGCACCGGTAACGGCCAGCAGCGGCAACTATTGTTCGCCACTGACCGCTTGCGCTGTTGCCGCCAATTTTTTCGCCGGCGGCGCCAATGCAGATACATTCGCGGTCGCCTGGGGCCTGGTTGCCACGGCACTCAACAAGGCTGTCCTGCATGGCGCGGGCATCTTGACCAAAGACGGCAGCACCGGGGGCGGGGGCACAGGAACGGGCGGCGGTACCGGCACAGGCGGTGGAACCGGGGGCGGTACGGGCGGCGGTACCGGCACCGGCGCACCGACGGGCAAGCCAATGCTGCTCACCGCTCAGGGTCTCAACCTCAATCGTTCGACGGTCGCCGATGCCGACATCATCGGCGAGACCAGTGGCGCACTGATCGGCTGGACCACGAATGTGGGCAACGGCGCCTGGGCGGAACGCGGCACGGCGACAGACGTCGAAAAGGGGGGAATCGCCGGCGTCATCGGCTGGTCGCGCTGGGCAGGTGGCGAATATCGCACCAACGGCGGCAACACCACGCTCAACGCCAACCAGTCGGTTCACAATATCTGGGGCCAAGCGGCAACCAACGTGCCCACCAGCGGCACGGCGACCTATGCGCTCGTCGCCGCCAGCCAACCGACCATCAGCAGCGGCGCGGTGGCGCCGGGCACTTTCACCGGCAGCTTCGGCGTCGATTTTGCCGGTCGAAAGGTCGGCTGGGACGCGACCATCTCGCTCGACGGCAAGAACTATGCCTATGCGACCGCCGGCGGCATCGCCGCACCGTCCGTGACGCTGGGGGCAGACAATACGTTCATCGGCAGCGCCAATATCAACGGCGCCAATCCCGGGCGCGGCTATGGCTTCCTGGCCGGTCCCGGGGCCGGTTATGCCGGCATGAGCTATTTCATGAACATCGGCAACGATCAGGTGACCGGCGTCGCCGCCTTTGGCAAGAACTAGCCGGCCTCCGCAGCCCAGGCCCGCCGCCGGGTCGGGGGGGGGCAAACCCCGCAGGGCCCCCCCATCCGGGGGGGCGTCCATTAGC
>JBEVME010000046.1:0-4451 GCA_040508785.1 Sphingobium sp. | reverse complement strand
GATCCGCGCATGCACGCCGCGCAACCGCCGGATCGCGGTAAACAGCCCCAGCGTGCCCCCGCCCGCCGCGACGATCAGCTGGGCATAGGCGTTGGCCAGCCCGGCCAGGTCGCCGCGCTTCACGTCGGTGACGATCAGCACTTCGGTCCGGCCGGCATAGTCGAAGGGGCTGGCCGCCTCGAAGCGCTGCGCGCCGGCCGGCAGGTGGCGCGCGCCGCTGCGCGCCTCCGCATTGTCCCAGTCGCCGCCCCCCTTCAGCGTCGCGGAGGTGACGAGCACGCCCTGCGCGGGTTTCAGCACGACCTCCGCCAGTGGACGGGTCGGGTCCAGCCAGTGGCGATGGATGCCGATGTCGATCTCCCGTCCCTCGATCCGCTCGACTGTCAGCCAGTCGACATAGGCGGGATCGCCCGGCCCGCCGATCCGCCCGAGCAAGGCGGCCCAGGCCGTGATCGTCTCGCAGCGCCAGGCGAGCGAGGCGGTGGCGCCCTCGATCCGGGCGCGCGCCTGCCCGTCCAGCCAGTCGGGCGCATCCTCCACCACCGCCTCCAGCCGCTTGCCGAGGCGATGCAGGGGCTTTAGCAGGGCGTCCAGCGCGCGCGCGGCATCCTGCGCCGCTTCGACCAGCGCGCCGTCCACCTCCGCCAGTTCGGTTTCCAGTCCGTAGCCCGCGTCGGCCTCGCCCGTATCGGCTGCGCGCGCGAACACGGTGTCGCGCACGGTGGCGAGCAGTGTTTCCAGTGGGCCGTAAGGTTCGCCCCCAACGATCCGGCGCAGCCATTCGTCGGCCGGCAGCGCTCGCGCCGCCTCGCTCGCCGCGCGGATCGCCTCCCCGCCTTCCTCGTCATAGCTCGCAAGGTCCGACAGGCGCGCGGACAGGCCGCGCCGCCGGCCGCGCGAGGTGCCCTCCGGCCCGATGATCCAGCGCCGCAGCTCGATCGCCTCCTGCCCCGACAGCGCGGTGGAGAAGGTCGCATCGGCGGCGTCGAACAGATGATGGCCTTCATCAAAGACGATGCGCTGCGGCCGCTGCGCCGTTTCCCGCCCGCGCGCGGCATTGATCATCACCAGCGCATGATTGGCGATGACGATGTCGGCATCGGCCGACGCCCGCGCCGTCCGCTCGATGAAGCAGCGGCGATAATGGGGGCATCCGGCATAGATGCATTCGCCGCGCCGATCCGTCAGCGCGGTCGATCCGTTGCGGCGGAACAGCATCGGCAGCCAGCCGGGCAGGTCGCCGCCCATCATGTCGCCATCCTTGCTGTACGCCGCCCAGCGCGCGACCAGATGCGCGAGGATGGCCGCGCGGCCCTGGAAGCCGCCCTGCAATGCATCCTCCAGGTTCAGCAGGCAGAGATAATTTTCGCGCCCCTTGCGCACCACCACCTTGCGCGCGGCGGTCGCGGCGTCGGGAAAGATGCGCAGCGATTCGCGGTCGAGCTGGCGCTGCAGCGCCTTGGTATAGGTCGACACCCATACCGTCCCTTCCGCGCGCGCCGCCCAGAGCGATGCAGGCGCAAGATAACCAAGCGTCTTGCCGATGCCGGTACCCGCTTCGGCCAGCAGCATGTTCGGCTGGTCGCGCCGGGCGCGGGGCTCCAGAATATGGGTCGCGGCGGCGGCATAGGCGCGCTGGCCGGGTCGAGGCTCGGCGCCTTCCCCCGTCAGCTGGTCCAGCCGTGCCAGCACCGCATCCTCTTCCGGCACGATCATGCGGGGAGCGGGGCGGGGCGCCGCCTCTTCCCATTCGGGCAGGCGAGAGAAGAGCCAGCGCTCCGCCTCGGCCGGCTTTGCGATGCGCGGCGCGATCAGCTGCGCCCAGGGCCAGCGCAGCCGCAGCAGGGTCTGCGCCCCGGTCCAGCCGCCCTCGCGCTCGTGCCAGTCGGGAGAGGCAGGCACGGCCAGCAGCGCCCGCGCGGCCTGTTGCAGCAGCGCGGGGATATCGCCGTCAACCTGCGGCTGGGCGAGATCCAGCATCTCCGCCAGCGCCTTGGGCGTGGGCACCAGAAAGCGGGCGGGGTGGATGAACGCCCACAGCTCCAGCAGGTCCAGCCCGTTGAGTTCGGGATAGCCCAGCCGCTGCGCCACCAGCGGCGCGTTGAGAAGCAGCACGGGTGTTTCAGCCGCCCGCGCGATCGCCTGCCCGCGCGAAACCGCGTGGGTGCGGCCCTGCTCGCGCAGCCAGATGCCGCCATGGCTGGCGTGCAGGGCGGGCAGGTCGGCTGGATCGATCACCGTTCCGGCTTAGATGGGCCGGGACAAAAGGGAAACAGATTTGAGAGTGTTTTAAGCCGTGCGGCGTCCGAAACCGCCCGCTTGCGCGCCGACGAGGAAGCGGCCGGCTTCGCGGGCCTGGAACGCGACGGGCATACGATGGGACGTGCGCGCCATTTCCAGCGCCTCGTACAGCGGCCCGTCGTTCAGTTCATAGGGGAAGCGGATGCCCATGCGATCGACTTCCGACCAGCGCACCGTCCCGAAGACGCTGTGGCCATCCAGGTCGATCTGGCATTGCGACCGCGGCGGCAGGCTGCAGCCCACGATCTGGGCGCCGCCTTCGCTGAGGTCGACGATGATGCCTTCCAGGCTGTCGAGCACGGTCGTGACCACGATGGGGATCTCGACCACGATGCGCTCATGGTTGCGGGGTGCGTGCATAGTCCCTCCAATGCAGGCGCCATTATCGACGATCACGGTAAATGGATGGTAAAGACGGGCGGGTCGTTTCGATGAGGATTTGAAATATTCGGCCGTTTTCTTTCGCCTCTTCCGCCGCTAGTGGCTTGCCCTATGACCGTTTCCGAAACACTCCGCACCGCCGCTCTCGCATCCAAGGCCTGGCCCTATGAGGAGGCGCGCAAGCTGCTGAAGCGCTATCCCGCCATCGCGCAAGGGGGGGCGCCCGCCAAGGGCCATATCTTGTTCGAGACCGGCTATGGCCCGTCGGGCCTGCCGCATATCGGGACGTTCAACGAAGTTCTGCGCACGACGATGGTGCGCAATGCCTTTCATGCGCTGTCCGACGTGCCGACCCGGCTGGTGGCGTTCAGCGACGATATGGACGGGCTGCGCAAGGTGCCCGACAATGTGCCGAACAAGGATATGCTAACGCAATATCTGGGCAGGCCGCTGACGCAGGTGCCCGATCCGTTTGAAAAATATGAAAGTTTCGCGCATCACAACAATGCGATGCTGCGGGAATTTCTCGACCGCTTCGGTTTCGATTACGAGTTCGTGTCGGCGACCGAGCGCTATCGGGCGGGCGCGTTCGACGAGACGCTGAAGCTGGTCCTGCGGCATAACCGGGACATACTCGATATCATGCTGCCCACACTACGCAAGGAGCGGCAGCTGACCTATTCGCCGATCCTGCCGATTTCGCCGAAGAGCGGCATCGTGTTGCAGGTGCCGGTCGAGGTGGTGGATGCGGACGCGGGGATCGTCCGCTTCGAGGATGAAGGCGAGGTCATCGAGCAATCGATCCTGTCGGGCGGCGCCAAGCTGCAGTGGAAGGTCGACTGGGCGATGCGCTGGGTCGCGCTGGGCGTCGATTACGAGATGGCGGGCAAGGACCTGATCGATTCGGTGACGCAAAGCTCGCGCATCTGCCGCGCGCTGGGCGCCCGCCCGCCTGAGGGCTTCAACTATGAGATGTTCCTGGACGAGAAGGGGGAGAAGATCTCCAAGTCCAAGGGCAATGGCCTCAGCCTCGAACAATGGCTGACCTACGGGCCGCAGGAGAGCCTTGCGTTCTACGCCTATCGCGAGCCCAAGAAGGCCAAGCAGCTGCATATGGGCGTGATACCGCGCGCGGTGGACGAATATTGGCAGTTTCGCGGCAATTATGCCGGCCAGGCGATCGAGCAGCGGCTGGGCAATCCGGTGCATCATATCCATGACGGCAGGCTGCCGGACGGCGCGCTGCCGGTGACGTTCGGCCTGTTGCTGAACCTGGTGGGCGTGATGGGCGACGCGACCCGCGACCAGGTATGGGCCTATCTGAAAAATTACGTCGCCGACGCGAGTGCCGAGACTCATCCCGACCTGGACGCGCTGATCGGTCATGCGCTGGCCTATCATCGCGACTTCGTCGCGCCGACGCTGAAGCGCCGCGCACCCGAGCCGAACGAGGGGGCGGCGCTGCGGCGTCTGGACGCGGAACTGGGGGCGCTGCCGGCCGATGCGACGGCGGAGGACATCCAGAATATCGTCTATGCCATCGGCAAGGACGAAGCCTTCGGCTTCGCCGAACTGCGCGACTGGTTCAAGGCGCTTTACCAAACGCTGCTTGGCGCCGACCAGGGGCCGCGCATGGGCAGCTTCATCGCGCTTTATGGCATTGAAAACAGCCGGAGGCTGATCGCCGAGGCGTTTGACGCATAACATGGGTTAATATCCGCGCCGCGTGCGGAACATTAAGCCAGCATGAACGTTGCCCACTTCGGTCC
>JBEVME010000004.1:0-27755 GCA_040508785.1 Sphingobium sp. | reverse complement strand
CAAAATCGCATCTTAAAGATCTT
The DNA here is from genome assembly GCA_040508785.1 of Sphingobium sp. Lineage (GTDB taxonomy): Bacteria > Pseudomonadota > Alphaproteobacteria > Sphingomonadales > Sphingomonadaceae > Sphingobium. The sequence continues at coordinate 27,732 of JBEVME010000004.1, read as the reverse complement.
TGAAGCGACTCTGGAAGGCTGTTTAGGAGGACTTCATAGCGCAGGCCCGAGTTTCCGCCGCGTCCTTTTGCCAATCGGACACGCCCAACAAATCCCTTCCACATGCGTTGAGAGGCAAAGCCATCCAAAACACGCCGGGCGTGGCGTGAGGTGATGTCATTCAGGGACGCGAAATCGTCGGCGGAAAGATATTGGTTCGTCATCCCGCTGTTACCCGCGACGCGGAAATGAGGCGCAGCCGAAGCTGCCGAGCGTTCGGGCCGTTTGTCAGCCCCTTCAAAACTCTATGCGCGTGCCCATGATCTATGCCGTGGCGACGGCAATAGTCATTCAAGGACGATCCCGTTTGGATGAATCCTCCCCTGACCCTCAAAAGTAAGCTATCGCTGCCGCTGGGAATCGAGACCATGCGTCCCTCGTCTGACTTTGTGACATGTCACATCGCATGACGAGTGTGACATGTCAACAAGAGGCATATGTCAGTATCCGTCGATGATTTACGCGAGGTTCTGCTTGCGGAGACCGATATGCGGCTGGCGGAGAAGCTGGGCCTAGAGCGTTCAACAATTGCGCAGTGGCGCAAGCGAGGCGTTCCCAAACGGTATCATTTTCTAATGGAGATGCGCGGCGACCCACAACTAGAAGCACGTGATCTTGCAGCCCGTCGCCGTATATTTGGCGATGGGGACGGGGGCTTCATCATGGAAGCGGCTATCGGCTTTGTTCCCCTAGCGGCTTTCGATATGCCGTCCGAGTTTACGCCTGGCGCTGCCGGTTACATGAGAATGGAAACCATAATGGTCGCCGCTCGGTACATTTTAGACGTTCTAGGAGATAGGCGCTGCGAGACGACCGACGACTATATTGCCCTACTACGTGAGCTTGATAGCGATGGACACGCGGACGCCATTGCTGGGCGTATCGGACCCTTTTTACCGGTGTAAACCCGATGTCCGCAATGATGTCCGCAATCGCGTAAAACCCTCGATTCTCCGTAAGATTCATTGCGGACATGGTGAACATAGAGATTGGCAATGACTTCCCGTTAAGACCGCAGTTTTCCGCGCTTTCTGGCCGGTCATGTAAACCATTGCGGCAATCGCCCGGTGCCAATCTCTAAAATCCGCTCCAACAGCCTCGGCCGGTATTGACTACAGTCGTAATCGATGCGACTACAGTTGTAGTTTCACGAGTCGGGAATGATGGTGGCAAGCGAGAAGATCAGCGATGCCGAGCTGGTGGTGATGGAGGCGCTGTGGCGGCAGTCGCCGCAGACGGCAACCGACGTGGCGGAAGAAGTGGCGGCCGACCGGGACTGGAGCGTCCAGACCGTCAAGACCCTGTTGTCGCGCCTGCTCGGCAAGGACGTGGTCGCCGCCGAACAGGACGGGCGCCGTTTTCTCTATCGCCCGCTGGTGGCGCGCGAAGATTATGTCGCGAGTGAGTCGGGGCGGATGGTCAGCCGGCTGTTCGGCGGGCGGGTGTCGCCGCTGGTCGCGCAGCTGGCGCAGCAGGATCAGCTGACGCCCGAGGATATTGCCGAGCTGGAACAGATACTGAAGGGGCTGAAATCATGAGCGTCTGGATGGTCGAAACCTTTCTCGCCACAACTCTGCTGATGGCGCTGGTCATGATGCTGCGGCGTCCGGTCGCGCGCTGGCTGGGTGCAGGCGCGGCTTATTGGCTGTGGGCACTGCCGCTGGCGCGGATGCTGCTGCCCGCGATCCCGCGCGAGGTCGCGGCGCCGTCGCCGCTGCACAGCGCGATCGATCAGGCGGGTCTGCCGGCCCTCATCATGCCCGTCACTTTGGACACCGCCGCGACGGCGCCCGAGATGGCGACACCATTCCCCTGGCTGGAGGGCGCGCTCGCCCTCTGGGCGGTGGGAGCGCTTCTGTTCCTGGCGGTGCAGGCGATCGGCTATCTCCGCTTTCGCCGCCTGATCCTGCGCGGCGCGTCGACGATCGCACAGGATGGGCGGCTGAGGATCGTCGCCAGCCCGAGCGCGCGCGGCCCGCTCGCGTTCGGGGTGCTGCATCCGCATATCGTTCTGCCGATGGATTTCGACGCCCGCTTCGACCCGCTGGAACGGGACATGGCGGTCGCGCACGAACGCGCCCATCATGAGCATGGCGACCTGGCGGCCAATATGGTCGCGTTGCTGCTGCTGGGGCTGCACTGGTGCAACCCGATCGCCTGGATCGCCTATCGCGCGTTTCGCGCCGACCAGGAGCAGGCCTGCGACGCGCGGGTGCTGGCGCTCTATGGCGTGGACAATGCCCATGTTTATGGCCGCGCGATCCTGAAGGCGGCGGGCGGGCGTCCGTTCGCCGCGGCCTGCCACCTCACACCCGTCACAGCGCTCAAAGGGAGGCTGAAGATGCTTTCTACCCATGAATTGTCGTTGCGGCGGATCAGCTGGGGCATGGCTGCCGTTGGTACCCTCACGTTCACTGGCCTCGCCCTGACCGCTTCGGGCAGCCGCGCCGCGCAGCAGGTCGCCGCGATCAGCGACACCGTGTCGCAGGTCCAGTTTTCGCGCCTGACCGATCTGGTGGTGAACAGCGCTTCGGCCAAGACAGAGCCGGGAATGCCCAGCCTGGCCGAGGCGCCAGTGCCGCCCGCGCCGCCCGCAATTCCGGCGACGCTGTTCGACGCCCCGCCGGTCGCGCCCGTGCCGCCCGCGCCCCCGGCGCCGCCCGCACTGCCGGCCCGCGCGGCCGAGGCGATGCCGCCGCTGCCGCCGTTGCCCCCCACGCCGCCGGTCGTGCGTACCTACAAGAACAAGATCGTCGTGATGCATCCCGATGGACGCAAGGAGGTTCATCGCATCCCGAGCGAAGAGGATATCCGCCGGATGGTTCCGGATATCGACATCGCTGAAGGCTGCGAAGGCGAGGAGAATGTGACGCGCAGCGAGACGGTGGATGCCGGTGGCCGGCGTCACGTCCGGATGCGCATCTGCCACGCCGCGATCGAGCGGCAGGCCAACGCCGCAGCGCTGGAGGGGCTGAGGGCGGCGCGGGATACGATTGCGCGCACGGCCGAACTGTCGGAAAAGACCCGCGCGGACGTGCTGCGCGAGCTGGACGAGGAAATCGCCGACATGCGGGCGCAGCGCAACTAAGCGAAGCTAGATCGCCACCAGATCCGGCAGGATCGCGTCGAGTAGCAACATGCCGGCCGGGGTCACGCTGACCCGGTCGGCTTGTCGCGTCAGCAAACCGAGTGCCGCGATGCGCTGTTCGGCAGCGGGGTCGATGAGATCGGCGAGGGGGACGCCCGTCAGCCCGGCGATCCGGCTAAGATCGACGCCCTCGTGCAGGCGCAGGCCCATCAGCAGGGCTTCTCGCGCCCGGTCTTCGGACGACAGCGCTTCTTCCGCCTCCAGCCCGTGCCCGTTGCGGACGATCGCGGACTCCCAGTTTTCCGGCTTGCGGTGGCGGCGCGTCGCGAGCGCGCCCCGGCGGCCATGCGCGCCCGGTCCAACCCCGGCATAGTCGCCATAGCGCCAGTAGGTGAGATTGTGCCGGCTCTGCTCGCCGGGGCGGGCGTGGTTGCTGATTTCATAGGCGGGGATGCCAGCCGCCGCCGTCATCGCCTGGGTCAGTTCGTAGAGGTCGGCCATATGATCCGGCTCGGCAGGGATCAGCTTTCGCTGGGCCACCAGCGTCGCGAATCGCGTGCCGGGCTCTATCGTCAGCTGATAGAGCGAAAGATGGCCGGTGCCGAAGGACAGGGCGCGGGCGAGTTCGGCCTCCCAGGCGGCAGCATCCTGGCCGGGGCGGGCGTAAATGAGGTCAAAGCTGACCCGGTCGAAAAGCCGCTGCGCCATGTCGAGCGCTGCCAGCCCTTCGTCCACATCATGGGCGCGGCCCAGGAAATGAAGCGCTTCGCGATCCAGCGCCTGAAGCCCCAACGATACGCGGTTGACGCCCGCCGCCGCCAGATCCGCGAAGCGGGCGGCTTCGGCCGAATTGGGGTTGGCCTCCAGCGTGATCTCGATGTCGGGCGCGAAATCCCAGTGTTTCGCGGCCGCGTCCAGGATGGCGGCAACCGTCGCGGGCGGCATCAGCGAGGGCGTGCCGCCGCCGAAGAAGATGGAGCTGAGGGTGTGTCCGGCGGTGAGGGCTGCTTCATGTGCGAGGTCGGCGAGCAGGGCGCTGGTGAAGGCGTCGGCATCGATACGGTCGCGAACATGACTGTTAAAGTCACAATAAGGGCATTTACTAACGCAAAACGGCCAATGTACATATAGGGCCAGGGGATCGGCTTTTGCCGGGAGCGTCGGGGATTTCATATTCATGGTCGGGGGTGTCCTTAGTCGGCTCGGGCCGGCGCGGCTAGCGATCGTCGCAGCCGGCATGATCGCGAGCGGTGCGATCGCGGCGAATGAGGGCGGATCGCCCTCTGCCCCGGCAGCGCCCGTCACCGGGGCACCGATCGCGGCCGCCGCTTCGGCGGTGATGCCCGCCGCCTTCTACGGCATGACCGAGGCGCTACGCGCGCCCGACCTGCTGCGCGAGCGGATGCTCGCCGCGCATAATGGCGAGCGCCTGGCGCTTGGCCTGCCGGCGCTGGAGTGGGACGATGCGCTGGCGCAGGATGCGGGCCGCTACGCCGTGGAGATGGCCGCGAGCGGCATTTTCAAACATTCCCCCCGCGCGATGCGCGCCATCCCGGCGGGCGAGAATCTGTGGATGGGGCCGCGCCGGCTGTATGACTATGCGGTCATGGTCGGGTCGTTCATGGACGAGAAGAAGCATTTCAAGGCCGGCGCGCGGCTGCCCGATTTCAGCACCACCGGCCGCTGGCAGGATGTGGGCCATTATACCCAGGCGATCTGGCGGGGCACGAAGAAGCTCGGCTGCGCGGTCGGTGACGGGGCGCAACATGAATATCTCGTCTGCCGCTATTTCCCTGCCGGCAACGCCTTCGGCAAAGGGCCTTTCGACTCGGACGAGGTGATGCTGCCCGCACCTGTTCCGGCCAGCGCCACGGTGGCTGTCGAAATGCCCGTGCCGGCGACGCCGGTCGAGCCGGGCGGTCCCGGCGCGCAAGCGTCGCGGTAGCTCGACGATCCCGTGTCCCACTCTCGAAATGATCGTGCGTGATCGATCGCGAAGGGTGGCAAGGTCCAAAGGGGTGGCCCAAAGGCGAACCTTTCACGCATCGACAAGGTCGTCATGCTCCGGCGCGATATCTGCCTGCAGGACAGCCGTCGGCCGGCAGCGCTTTGCCTTGGACGTTGTTGAGCGCCATGGCTTGCCCGAACAGGGCGGTCGGGGCGGCGGGGGTCGGCTCTTGGATCGAGGCAGGCTTACTCGTATCTTTCGGTCCGCCTCCAGCCCGGCCGAAAAGAGAGTGCAAGATCGGTGTCAGAACACCGCCGCGACCAGCTTGGCGAAGGCGTCGGCGCGGTGGCTCATCGCGTGCTTCTTGCCCGGTTCCATCTCGCCAAAGCTGATGACATGGCCCAGCGGCTGGAAAATGGGGTCGTAGCCGAAGCCCTGGGTGCCACGCGGAGGCCAGGTGACGATGCCGTCGACCCGGCCCTCGAACACCTCGACATGACCGTCCGGCCAGGCGAGCGCGAGGGCGCAGACGAAATGGGCGTCGTGGCCGACATCGGGGCCCTTGGCCTCGATCGCGTCCTGAACAAGCCGCATCGCCAAGCCGAAATCCTTGTCCGGCCCGGCCCAGCGCGCGGAGAAGATGCCCGGATCGCCCATAAGCGCTTCCACGCACAGGCCGCTGTCGTCGGCGAGCGCCGGCAGGCCAGAGAGGTCGGCGGCCTGCATGGCCTTCAGTTCCGCGTTCGCGATGAAGGTCGTGCCGGTTTCCTCTGGCTCAGGCAGGTCGAGTTCGGCGGCCGAGACGGTTTCTATGCCGTAGGGCGCGAGAAGCTCTCCGATCTCGCGGACCTTGCCCGCATTGTGGCTGGCGATGACGAGCTTGCCGGCGGTGAGTTTGCGGATCGCCTGTTCCTGGCCGAAATCGTCGCTCATCTACCCATTTCCCGTCTGACAGCGGCTATATCTATCCGTTCGCCCTGAGCTTGTCGAAGGGCTTCGCTTCTTCGAGAAGGAACCGGCTTCGACAGGCTCAGCCCGAACGGTTTGGGGGTGGTTCCGGGTTCTTTAGCGTCCCGTCGCCGCGTCCTGCGCCGCGAAAATCTTTGCGCAGCCGATGCGGGCGAGGCGGAGGAGGCGGAGCAGTTCTTCCTCGTCATAGGCGGCGCCTTCCGCCGTCGCCTGGACTTCGGCGAACTTGCCGTCGCCGGTCAGGATCATGTTTGCGTCGGTCTCGGCATTGCTGTCCTCGGCATAGTCGAGGTCGAGCACGGGTGTGCCCTTGTAGATGCCGCAGCTGATCGCGGCGACATTCTGGATGATCGGGTCTTCAGCAAGGGCGCCCGAGGCCAGCAGCTTGTCGATCGCGATGCGCAGCGCGACGAAGCCGCCCGAGATGGACGCGGTGCGGGTGCCGCCGTCCGCCTGAATGACGTCGCAATCGACGACGATCTGGCGCTCGCCAAGCTTCTTCATGTCGACGACGGCGCGCAGGGAGCGGCCGATGAGGCGCTGGATTTCCTGGGTGCGGCCCGACTGCTTGCCCTTGGCGGCCTCCCGGCTGCCGCGGGTGTGGGTGGCGCGGGGCAACATGCCATATTCCGCCGTGATCCAGCCCGAGCCCTTGCCGCGCAGGAAGGGTGGCACCTTCTCCTCGACCGAAGCGGTGCACAGCACGCGGGTGTCGCCGAAGCTGACGAGGCAGCATCCTTCGGCATGGACGGTGAAGCCGGGCTCCATGGTGATGTCGCGCATCTGGTCGGGCGCGCGGCCGGAAGGACGCATGGTGTATTCTCCAAAATCGGTCAGGCGACGGCGCTTAGCGTCCGGCGCGACGACTGGCCAGTGCGGATCGCCGCGAAACTTGCTAGGGCATGATCCATGACGAGAAGATTGCCGATAATGCTGGGCGTGGCGACCCTGATGGCGGTCGGCGTAGCGGGCTGCGTGACCGAGCGGCCTGAGCTGGAAACGCCGGTCGCGGCGGGCGATACGATCCGCTTTTCGGCCGGCCCCTGTTTTGGTGTGTGTCCAAGCTACAGCCTGACGGTGACGCCCGACGGGTCGGGCCTGCTGGAGCCGCAGCGCTTCACCGCCGTGCCGGGGCCGACGCGCTTCACGGTAAGCATGGCCGAATATAGGCGGTTCAGGACAGCGCTACTCCCCTATAAGCCAGCAGCGGGGACGACGAAGAGCATCAGCCACGGCCAGAATTGCGAGCGGTTCGCCACCGACATGCCAGGCTATGCGATAGAATGGAGCCGCGCCAATGCGGAGCCGACGCGGCTGGAATATCAGTCCGGCTGCATGGACGCGCGCTACGGGAAGCTGCGCACGACGATCGCCGCCATTCCCAGGATGCTCGGCGTGGAAGCGATGGTGAAGCCCGTGCGCAAATAGGGCAGCCTGCACCCGGCTGCCATGGCCCTTTGCAAAATCGGGCCGCTCGGATAGGGGCTGGCGCCTGACGCGTTTGCCCACGCGTCCCTGACCGCGGAGAATCCCCATGCGCGCCGAAGCGCAGCAATATATCGATCGCATCGACGCCGCGTTGGCCCTGCTGCGCCAGTCGCTCGACTGGGACCGCGCGCTGCGGCGCCTGGACGAGCTCAATGCGCGTGTCGAGGATCCGACCCTGTGGGACAATGCGAAGCTGGCGCAGGAGGTGATGCGCGAGCGCACGCGGCTCGACTCGGCGATCGGCGCGACCCGGTCGATCGAATCCGAAAAGACCGACAATGCCGAGCTGATCGAGATGGCCGAGGCCGAGGGCGACGAGGAGATGGTCGACGAGGCGGTCGCGTCGCTGAAGGCGCTGGCCGACCGCGCCGACGAGGACAAGATCAAGGCGCTGCTTGCGGGCGAGGCGGACGGTTACGATACCTATGTCGAAATCCATGCCGGCGCAGGCGGTACCGAAAGCCAGGATTGGGCCGAGATGCTGAGCCGCATGTACCGGCGCTGGGCGGAACGGCGCGGCTACAAGGTGGAACTGGTCGACTATCAGGCGGGCGACCAGGCGGGCATCAAATCCGCTACCTTCCTGGTCAAGGGCGAGAATGCCTATGGCTATGCCAAGACCGAAAGCGGCGTCCACCGGCTGGTCCGCATCAGCCCCTATGACAGCTCGGCGCGCCGCCACACCAGCTTCTCGTCGGTCTGGGTCTATCCGGTGATCGACGACGATATCGAGATCGAGGTCAAGGAAAGCGACCTCAAGATCGACACTTATCGCGCGAGCGGTGCGGGCGGCCAGCACGTCAACACGACCGACTCGGCGGTGCGCATCACCCATGTGCCGTCCGGCATCATCGTCGCGTCGCAGAACGACCGGTCACAGCACAAGAATCGCGCCACCGCGATGAACATGCTCAAGGCAAGGCTGTACGAGGCGGAGCTGCGCAAGCGCGAGGAAGCGACCCTAGGCGAATATCAGGCCAAGACCGAAATCGGATGGGGCCACCAGATCCGCTCCTACGTCCTCCAGCCCTATCAGCTGGTGAAGGATTTGCGCACCGGGGTCACCTCGACTGCGCCTGACGACGTGCTGGACGGCGCGCTCGACCCGTTCATGGCGGCCGCGCTCAGCCAGAAGGTGACAGGCGAGAAGGTGGACGTGGAGGATGTCGACTGACCTTGCACACCTCCCCCCCCGGGGGGAGGAAATCGTGTGAGGCTTTTGCATCGCGGCCCGCCCTCGCATATATGACGTCCATGCCGATCTTTCCCCGTCCCGTTTCCCCCAGGAGCGCGCTTGGCGACCTGTGGAGCTATTTCCGGATGCCGCGTCCGCATAAATGGCCGTTGCTGGGGCTGTCGGCAGCGATCACATGGGTCATCATCTGGGCCTTCATAGTCGACGCCAACACCAACACGATGCCCACCCGCAACAAGATCATTTATTTCGAAAGCTGGGACGCCAACCGGTCGGACGCCTCGATCATTCTCCAGCAGAAGATCGACCTGGCCAAGGGCGAGGCCGCGCTGGCCCGGCAGCAGAAGCGGATGCAGGGCTATGCCGACGCATTCGGCATCGAGTGGCGTGAAGATGCCGCGCGCAATGCGGCGCGTCGCAAGACCGTGCTGGAACAGGTGAATGGCGATCTGGACAAGCGGCTGGCCAAGGCGGAGGCGGCCGAGAAGGCGAAGCCGGTCCCGGCCGTGGCCGGAGCGACGCGACCCTGAGCGCTACCGAAGACCGCCGACATATGGCCGCCGCGATCGCGCTGTCGCAGCGTGGGCGGGGCATATCGACCCCCAATCCCAATGTCGGCTGCCTGATCGTGCGCGATCGCCGGGTGGTGGGACGCGGCTGGACGCAGGCGGGGGGGCGGCCCCATGCGGAGGCGGCGGCGCTGGAACAGGCGATGGACCAGGCGCGGGGCGCGACCGCCTATGTCACGCTGGAGCCCTGTTTCCACCTGTCGCCGCGCGGTCCGCGCTGCGCCGACCTGCTGGCCAAGGCCGGTGTGGCACGGGTAGTGATTGCGCTGCGCGACCCCGACCCGCGCACCGACGGGCAGGGGGCCGGCTGGCTTCGCGACCGGGGCATCGCGGTCGATATGGGACTGATGGCCGAGGAAGCGCGCGTCGCCATGGCGGGCTTCGTGCTGCGCCAGACCCTGGGACGACCGCATGTGACCTTAAAGCTCGGTATGTCGCTCGACGGCCGGATCGCACTGGCGAACGGGCGCAGCCGCTGGATCACTGGGGAGGCGGCGCGGCGCCATGCGCATATGGAGCGGGCGCGGCACGATGCGATCCTGGTCGGCGGCGGCACGCTGCGCGCGGATGCGCCGCGCCTGGACGTTCGGATCGCAGGGCTGGAGGCGCGAAGTCCGCGCCCCCTGTTACTGACGCGCGGCGAGGTGCCGGCGGGGTGGGAGCGCGTCGCGCGGCCGGAGGATATCGCGTTGCTCGAGCGGGTAGACCATCTGATGGTAGAGGGCGGGGCCGGGGCAGCCGCCGCTTTCCTGCGCGCCGGGCTGGTGGACCGCCTGCTCCTCTATCGCGCGCCCATCCTCATTGGCGAGGGCCTGGCGGGAGTAGGGGACATCGGCCTGTCCGACCTGGCCGAGGCGTACGGGCGCTGGCGGCTGGCCGACGAACGGCGTCTGGGCGATGATCGGCTTGAGGTTTACGAAGCGGCAAAGCCTGCGTAGATCGGCCAGATCATCGCCCGCCCAGGGCGGTTGGCAAACAGACAGGCTTTACCAATGTTCACCGGCATCGTCACCGACATCGGCACCATCCGGCATAGCGAACAGCGGGGCGACCTGCGGCTGGTCATCGGCTGCGGCTATGACATGGACGGCGTCGCGATCGGCGCGTCGATCGCCTGTTCGGGCGTCTGCCTGACGGTGGTGGAGAAGGGCGACGACTGGTTCGCGGTGGACCTGTCTGCCGAGACCGTGTCGCGATCGGCGGCGGGGCGCTGGGCAACTGGAATGCGGCTTAATTTGGAGCGGTCGCTGAAGGTCGGCGACGAGCTGGGTGGGCATATCGTCACGGGCCATGTCGACGGTATCGGCACGGTCGTCCGCATATGCCCGGACGGAGATTCGCACCGCGTCGTCATTGCCGTACCCCACGCGCTGGCCCCGCTGATCGCGCCCAAGGGCAGCGTCGCGGTGGACGGCGTGTCGCTGACCGTCAACGAGGTAAGGGACGTGGAGGACGGCGCGCATTTCGCGATCAACCTCATTCCCCATAGCTGGGATGTGACGACGCTGAGCGCGCTGGTAGAGGGTAGTCAGGTTAATATCGAGATCGATGTGCTGGCGCGCTATCTAGACCGGATGCAATTGGTTCGTGGACGGGCGATGTGAATTGGCCTTGCAAATATCACATCATGATGTGATATTCCGCATATAGCCCAAGGGAGAGGTTGCCATGTCGTCGGCGCTCATCGATTCGCTCCGTTCGCTTGTTACCGAAGGCGGGATCAGTCGCTCCGGCCTGGCGCGCGCCGCCGGGCTGCACGCCAACAGCCTGCGCCGTCTGGGCGAAGCCGACTGGAACCCGACCGCCGATACGCTGGGAAAGCTGGAATCATACCTCATCAAGCGCGAGGGCGGCACCGCGCTCGCGAGCCCCGAGGAAATCATCAACGAAGCCCGTAACGGTCGCATGTTCATCCTGGTCGACGACGAGGACCGGGAGAATGAGGGCGACCTCGTCATCCCGGCGCAGATGGCGACCCCGGACGCGATCAACTTCATGGCGACCCACGGCCGCGGCCTTATCTGCCTGACGCTGACCAAGGACCGGGTCGAGCATCTGGGCCTCGACCTCATGAGCCGCAACAACGGCACACGGCACGAGACCGCCTTCACCGTGTCCATCGAGGCGCGCGAGGGCGTGACCACCGGCATTTCCGCCGCCGACCGTGCGCGCACGGTGTCGGTCGCGATCGACGGATCGAAGACCCGCGCCGATATCGTGACGCCCGGCCATGTGTTTCCGCTGGTGGCCAAGGATGGCGGCGTGCTCGTGCGCACCGGCCATACCGAAGCGGCAGTGGACGTGGCGCGGCTTGCCGGCCTCAATCCGTCGGGCGTCATCTGCGAGATCATGAACGACGACGGCACGATGGCGCGCCTGGACGACCTGATCCCCTTTGCGCGCAAGCACGGTCTGAAGATCGGCACGATCCGCGACCTCATCGCCTATCGCCGCCGCCATGACCATATGGTCGAGAAGCGGGCGGAAACCAGTTTTACCAGCAAATGGGGCGGCGACTGGAAGGCGATGATCTTCTACAACCGCGCGACCCAGACCGAACAGATGGTGCTGCAGAAGGGCCATGTCGTTCCCGATCAGCCGACACTGGTGCGGATGCATCAGCTTGGCCCGCTGTCCGATATTTTCGGCAGTGTCGGTCCTCGATCGGAAATGCTGTCGCGGTCGATGGAGATGATTGGCGAGGAAGGCGCGGGCATCATCGTCACACTGCGCCTGGAGGAACCCGATTTCCTCAGCCGCATGGTCAAGATGAAGTCCGGGGAGATCAAGGCCGAGGAACTGCGCGATTATGGCGTCGGCGCCCAGATCCTGGCGGAGCTTGGCGTGCACGACATGATCCTGCTGAGCAATAGCCAGCACAGCCTGATCGCGCTCGACGGCTATGACCTGTCGGTCGTCGGCCAGCGCCCCATCATCCTCTGAAAAGGAACGGACATTGGCCAAATTCCTGATTGTCGAAGCCCGTTTCTACGAGCATCTGAACGACCTGCTGATTGAAGGCGCGGCCGCCGCGCTGAAGGCTGCGGGGCACAGCCATGAGGTGGTGACGGTGCCGGGCGCGCTCGAAATCCCGGCCGCTGTCGCGCTTGCGGCGGAGAGCGGCCGTTATGACGGCTTCGTCGCGATCGGCGTGGTCATTCGTGGCGAGACCTATCATTTCGAAGTGGTGTCGAACGAGAGCGCGCGCGGCCTGATGGCGCTCTCTCTGGACGGCATTGCCATCGGCAACGGTATCTTGACGGTCGAGAACGAGGCGCAGGCCCTGACGCGGGCGAAGCGGACCGAGAAGGACAAGGGTGGCGAGGCGGCCAAGGCGGCGATCGCAATGCTGGCGCTGCGGGAGCGTTTCGGCGCGTAAACGCATCCTCCTCTCAGGGGAGAGGGGGCGTGCAACGGAGCCGCAGCGATACTTCCCTCTCCCCAGCCCTCTCCCTTGAAGGGGAGAGGGGGGTGTCGGTCGCGGTCAGGCGGTGGCCCTTGCCTGTTCCAGCGTCGGATAGTCGGTATAGCCTTCCGCACCCTGGGTGTAGAAGGTCGCCATTTGGGGCTGGTTCAGGGGAGATCCGGTGCGCAGACGTTCGATGAGATCGGGATTGGCGAGGAAATAGCGGCCGAAGGCGATCGCGTCGGCCAGCCCGCTGTCCAGGTCGGCCTGGGCGGTTGCGACGTCATAGTCGTTGTTGAGCACCAGCGGGCCGGCGAAGTGCTGGCGGATCGCGGGCGATTGGCGCGGCACGTCGCTGGCGCCGAAGCTGCCGCCGGGCTTCTGCTCGCGCAGTTCCAGGAAGCCGATGCCGATTTTCTCCAGCGCCTGCGCGGCGACGGGGAAAAGACTGGCGGGATCGCTGTCGTCGACGCCCTGGGTGTCGCCATTGGGCGAAAGGCGGATCGAGGTGCGGCCGGCGCCGACGCTGTCCGCCACCGCCTGCGTCACTTCGCGCATCAGGCGCACGCGGTTTTCCGGCGACCCGCCATAATCATCGTCGCGCAGATTGCTGTTGTCGCGCAGGAACTGGTCGATCAGATAGCCGTTCGCACCGTGGATCTGCACCCCGTCGAACCCTGCCGCGATGGCGTTGCGGGCAGCCCTCGCATAATCGTCGATAATGCCCGGCAACTCGTCGATCGCGAGCGGGCGCGCCAGTTCATAGCCCATGTTGCCGTCATATGTATGGGCATGGCCGGGCGCGGTGGTGGCGCTCGCCGATACCGGCTGCTGTCCCGATACGGCGGAATGGACGATCCGCCCCTGATGCCAGAGTTGCAGCACGATCGCACCGCCTTCCTCATGCACGGCATCTGTTACCGGTTTCCACCCCTCGATCTGTGCGTCGGTCCATATGCCCGGCGCATAGGGCCAGCCCAGACCCTGGCGGGAAATGCCGGTCGCCTCGCTGATGATGAGGCCGGCGCCCGCGCGCTGGCGGTAGTAATCGACCATCAGCGGCGTGGGAACATGATCGCGGGTGGAGCGGCCGCGCGTCAGCGGCGCCATCAATATGCGGTTTCGCGCGGATATGGCGCCGAGCTGGACCGGGTCGAACAAGGAAGGCATCGGAATATCTCCTTCGAAACTAGATTGCATATTGCAACGGGACGTGGACGTGAAAGCCAGCTAGGGGCGGCGCATGACGAGATCAACCCCCGCCGCGCGAAGCGGCGTCCCGGTTCTGGCCTTCCCGGCGCTGATCCTGGCCAATGTCATCCTGGCGTTCGGCCCGGTGCTGGTTCGGCTGGCCGATGTCGGGCCGGTCGCCGCGGGCTTCTGGCGGCTGGCGATCGCGCTGCCGTTCCTGCTGCTGCTGGCGCGCAGGGGACTGGCCCGTGCGCGGCTGCGGCCGGGGCAATGGGCGGCGATGGCGGTAGCGGGGCTGCTCTTCGCGGCTGACCTCGCAAGTTGGCATGTGGGCATCCATTTCACCAAGGTCGCCAATTCGACGGTCTTCGGCAATGTCAGCGCGCTGCTGCTGCCGCTATGGGGGCTGTTCGTCCTCCGGCACCGCTTGCGGCCCGTGCAGCTTTTTGCATTGCTGCTGGCGTTTGTCGGCGCCGCGATCATGATGGGCGGCAGTTACGAATTGTCGCCCCGCTACCTACGCGGCGACCTGCTGTGCCTGCTCGCCGGCGTCTTCTACACCGCCTATCTGCTGCTCATCCAGGATGCGCGACAGCGGCTGGACGGATGGTCGGTGCTGGCGGTGTCCAGCCTGGCGGGCGCCGGGCCATTGCTGCTGTTCGCGCTGGCGCTGGGCGAGAAGATCATCCCGACCGACTGGACCCCGCTGGTCGCACTCGCCTTTTCGAGCCAGCTGATCGGCCAGGGCCTGATGACCTATGCCATCGGCTGGTTCACGCCGCTGGTGCTGGGTCTGAGCCTGCTGCTCCAGCCGGTGGTCGCGGCGCTGCTCGGCTGGCTGCTGTTCGGCGAACTGGTGAGCGTGACCGATATCGTCGGCGCCTTGGCCGTCGCGGCTGCGCTGATCCTTGTGCGGTTGCCCGCGCGGGCCTAAGTTCGTTGCCATGACGCAAGATCTTACACTGGACGAAATCCGCGCCGTGTTGGCGCCGGTCGTGGCGCATCACGCGGCCTTCGACGGCTGGCGTCAGGCGGCCGTGCGCCAGTCCGCGACGGACAAGGGCATAGATCCCGATATCGCCGCGCTCGCCTTCAAGGGTGCGATGGACATGATCGACGCCTGGTTCGCCTGGATCGATTCGGCCATGCTGGACGCACTTCCGGCCGAAACCCTGGGCGGCCTGTCGATTCGCAAGCGGATCACCGCACTTGTCGAGGCGCGCCTCACCCTGCTGGCGCCCGACCGGGAGGCGCTGAGGCGGGCGATGGCGGTCATGGCGATGCCTGCCAACGCCCCGCGCGCGGCGAAGCTCGGCTGGCGCGCGGCGGACAGGATGTGGCGCGCGGCCGGCGATGCCGCGACCGACTTCAGTCATTATACGAAGCGTACCACCCTGGCGGGGGTTTATGCCACGACCCTGCTGGTGTTCGTCGATGACGAGAGCGCGGATTGGGCCGACACGCGCGCCTTCCTCGCGCGGCGCATCGAGGGCGTGATGCGCTTCGAAAAGTTCAAGGCGCAGATGAAGGGGTCGGGCGAGCGGCTGAGCCTGTCGCGATTCATCGGCCGGTTGCGCTATCCGGCGGTCTGACCGGCGGCGCGCGACGGCGTTCGGCAGGGATGGACTTATTCTTGCGCGATTTCCGCGCTGGCCTTTACCTATCGGTATTGATAGTCAGTCGCAGAAACCTCAGCCGGATACCCGCCCCCTTGCGCCTCACCGAATTGCCGCTGCGCCAGCCCGCTTGGATCGATGGGATCGACTGGGATGCGCTCTCGCTTGCCGAGGGCCAGCGTCTGCGCGAATTCGGCCTGTGCGAGGGCGCTAGCGTCGAGGCGCTTCACCATGGCGGCATGTTCGGGGGCGGGCCGATTGCGTGCAAGGTGGGGCGCATGACCATCGCGATGCGCCGCAATCATGCCGCCGCAGTGACCGTGCGGACCGGCCCCGAAGAACCGGCGGAGCGGGCGGCATGAGTACGCTGCCCCTTGTCGCGCTGGTCGGCAATCCCAATGCCGGCAAGAGCGCCCTGTTCAACGCGCTGACCGGCGCACGACAGAAGCTGGGCAATTATCCGGGGGTCACAGTGGAGCGGAAGGCCGGCCGCCTGTCGCTGCCGGACGGCCGTCCGGTCGAGCTGGTCGACCTGCCCGGCACCTACAGCCTGGACCCGACCAGCCCCGACGAGCAGGTGACCCGCGATGTCGTTCTGGGCAGGCAGGATGGCGAGAAGCTGCCCGACGCGCTGGTCATCGTCGTCGATGCGTCCAATCTCGACAACCATTTGCGTTTCGCGCTGGAGCTGATCGCGCTGGGCCTGCCGACCGTCGTAGCGCTCAACATGGTCGATCTGGCGACCCGGGACGGGCTGGAGCTGGACGCGAGGATACTCGCGCGCGAACTGGGCGTACCGGTGGTCGCGACCGTGGCGGTGCGCAAGCGCGGCCTGGACGACCTGCGTGTCGAGCTGGAGGGAATGCTGGGTGGCGCATTGACGGTGCGCCCGGCGCCGCCCAAGCGCGACTTCGACGCGATGCGCAAGGAGGCGCGCCGGATCGCTGGTGCCACGATCGTGCGGGAAACGCCGTCGCGGCGACTGACGGCGGCAGTGGACCATGTGCTGCTGCATCCGGTGCTGGGGTTCGTGCTGCTGCTTGCGCTGCTGTTCGTGATGTTCCAGGCGGTGTTCAGCTGGGCCGCCTATCCCGCCGACATGCTCGAAGGCTGGGTAACGGCGCTGGGAGAGGCGGTGACGGCGCTGCTGCCGCCCGGCATCCTCCACGACTTCCTGCTGCAGGGGGTGGTCGGCGGCGTAGGGGCGGTGATCGTCTTCCTGCCGCAGATACTGATCCTGTTCTTCTTCATCCTGATGCTGGAGGCCACCGGCTACATGGCGCGTGCCGCCTTCCTGATGGACGCGCTGATGGCGCGGGTCGGGCTGTCGGGGCGGGCGTTCATTCCGTTGCTGTCCTCCTTCGCCTGCGCGGTGCCGGGCATCATGGCGACGCGGACCATATCGGACCCGAAGGACCGGCTCACTACCATCCTGATAGCCCCTTTAATGACCTGTTCGGCGCGCCTGCCGGTCTATGGCCTCATCATCGCGGCCTTCATACCTGCCGTCACCGTCGGGCCGGGCATTGGCCTCCAGGGCCTCGTCCTCTTCCTGCTCTATGTCGCTGGCATCGTCGGCGCCATGGTCGCCGCATGGGCGCTGCGCCTTACCGTCACCAAGGGGACGAGCAGCGGCTTCCTGATGGAAATGCCCAAATATCAGTTTCCCCGGCCACAGGATCTGGCGATCGGCCTGTGGCAGCGCGCGGTGATTTTCCTCAAGCGCGCCGGAACGATCATTCTCGTCACCAATATCGTGCTGTGGATATTGGCAAGCTTCCCGCACGCGCCGGCGAGTGTGCGCCAGAGCGAATATTCGATCGCAGGGCGAATCGCAGGCGCGATCCATGTCGTCGTCGCGCCGATCGGCTTCAACCGCGACATTTCGCTGGCCTTGCTGCCCTCCATGGCGGCGCGCGAGGTTGCGGTATCGGCGATCGCCACGGTCTATGCCATCGACGCGGAGGATGACGCGCAGGCGCTGGAGCAGGGACTGGGCGAGCGGCTGCAGGGACGTTGGAGCCTCGCCACCGCGCTCGCCTTCCTCGCCTGGTTCGTGTTCGCGCCGCAATGCGTGTCGACTATTGCGGTCACGCGGCGAGAGACCAACGGCTGGAAATGGCCGCTGTTCATGGTCGGCTATCTGTTCGTGCTGGCCTATGGAGCGGCGGGGATCACATATTGGGCAGCGGTGGCAGCGGGCCTCGGCTAAGGCTGGACCGGCGGTCACGGCGGACTATAAGAGCCGATCAACGCATGGAGGAATCATGGCGGGCTCGGTCAACAAGGTCATATTGGTCGGCAATCTGGGTGCGGACCCGGAGGTCAAGAGCTTCCAGAATGGCGGCAAGATCTGCAATCTGCGGATCGCCACCTCCGAAAACTGGAAGGACAGGGCCACCGGCGAGCGCAAGGAGCGTACCGAATGGCATAATGTCGTCATCAACAGCGAAGGCTTGGTGGGCGTGGCCGAGCGTTTCCTGCGCAAGGGTTCCAAAATCTATATCGAGGGCCAGTTGCGGACCCGCAAATGGCAGGACCAGTCGGGCAACGACCGCTATACGACAGAGGTGGCGCTGTCGGGGCCGGGCGCGGTGCTGACCATGCTGGACGGCGCGCCTGGCGGTGGTGGCCAGGGCGGCGGCGGCGGCGGTTTCCGCTCGCAGGGCAATGACTGGTCGGGCGGATCGAGCGGCTTTGGCGGGGGGGACTTCAACGATTATAGCGGCGGCGCGCCAGCGTCGGGCGGCGGCCGGTCGCAGGCGGGCGGCAGCGGCCGTGGCAGCGCTGGCGGGCCGAACTTCGACAACGACCTGGACGACGAAGTGCCGTTCTGAACGCCTTCATTCTCCGGCGAAAGCCGGAGAACCACCTTATCGCGTCAACGCCTGGATCGACGCTGCTTCCTCCGCTGCATAGAGCGCGAAGGCATCCAGCACGGCCATTCCCAGCGCCGCCTCGAACGCGGCCTGCGATCCCTGCGCGGCAGCCACCGTTAGCGCCTCGTCCCCCAGGTTGGACTGAAATATCCCCGCCGCGCTGACGGGCAGGAAGTCTTCATAGACGAGGGGTTCGGCGCGCACCCGGCCCTGCGCGATCATCGACCCAAGATCGCCGTCCGCCGAACCATTGCCGGTCGAGACATAGCGGAAATAGCCAAGCCCCTCGCGGCGCAGCCTGTCCATATCGTCGGGAAAATCCGCAAAATCGGCGCGCGTCAGGCAATCGTCGTACAGCGCCCGTCCCTTTGGCGTCAGCGCCAGTCCGCGCTGCTCGATCTCGCCGAAGCGTGCCGTGTGGGTGCCCGCTCCGGCTTCGCCCAGAAAACGGATCGGTTCCTCCAGCGCCTTGAAGCTGGTCTGGCGCAGCAGGATCGGTACGGCGCGGCGGGGCGGCCCTTCTATCACCGCCTTGGCGTCCAGACCGCGCGCCTGCATCGCCGCCTGCGCGGCGTCTATGTCCAGCGTGCGGGGGGTGAGATGGTTGATGTGCGGCCCCTTGAAGCAGACGACATCGGCGATCAGCCGGTGCGCGGCGCTCAACGCGTCGTACGTCGGCCGGTCCACCCGCGCCTGCGCATGCCAGCGGAAACAATCCAGTATCTCGGCGACGAACGCCTCGGCATCCTGCGGCCCAAGGCCACCGTCCACCTCCGCCAGCCAGGTGAGTTCCAGCGCGCGATCCGACAAAATCCGCCGCCCGGCCAGCAGCGTCTCCGCCTGCCGCCGTTGACCTTCGTCAGCGATTAGCTCTAGCCGCAGCAGCGAGGTGAACATGCGGAACGGATTGGCAGCCAGCGCCTCCGCCTCGATCGGACGGAATGCGGTGGAATGCACTGGCACGCCCGCCGCCGACAGGTCGTAATAGCCGACAGGCGCCATCCCCATTACCGCGAAGGCGCGCGCCAGCTGGCCCAGTTCCTGTGCCGTGCCGACCCGGATCGCGCCGTGCCGCTCGCCCGCGATGCGTTGCCGCTCTGCCGGATCGGCCAGCGGCGTCGCGTCGTTGATCTGCTCGACAATCTCGATCAGCTCGCCATAGCGCGGCACCTCCGCGCGATACATGGCCGACATCGCCCGCGCGAAGGCGGCGCGGATCGTGGTGGGATCGACCAGGTCGCTCATAGCCAGCCCGAGCGCTTGAAGCGGACGAAGAGGATGGTGCAGAGGGCCGCGATCACGCCCAGCACGGCGAAATAGGCATAATGCATCCGCAATTCGGGCATGAAGTCGAAATTCATGCCGTAAATGCCGGCGATCGCCGTCGGCACCGCCAGGATTGCGGCCCAGGCGGCAAGCTGGCGCGTGATCGTGCCCTGTCGCTGCGATTCCAGCAGATGGCTGACCTCGAACACCGATGTCAGTACCTCGCGCAGATGCTCCACCTCCGTCTCGACGCGGCGGGCATGGTCGTAGACGTCGCGGAAATAGGGGCGCACCGCCTCGTCAAGGCAGGGCAGGTCGAGATGGACGAGCTTGCTCGCCACTTCGGACATCGGCCCCAGCGTCCGGCGGAAGCGGATAAGCTCGCGCCGCAGGGTGAAGATGCGCATCACCTCCTCGCGCCCGAGGAAGCTGTCGATCGTGCGCTGCTCCATGTGCAGCACCTCTTCCTCCACCGTTTCGACGATCGGCAGATAGCCATCGACAATGAAGTCCAGGATCGCGTGCAGCACATAATCGACGCCATGCGACAGCAATGTCGGCGCCGCCTCCAGCTGGGCGCGCAGCTGGGTGTGCGCGCGTGCCGATCCGTGCCGTACGGTGATGATGTGGCGCGGCCCGACAAAGATCGCGGTCTCGCCATAATGGATCGTGTCGCCCTCCAGATGAGCGGTGCGGGCGACGACGAACAGCTGATTGCCGAAGACCTCGACCTTGGGCAACTGGTGCGCCTTGAGCGCATCCTCCACCGCCAGCGGGTGGAGCCCATAGCTGCGCTGCACCGCGCTCAGTTCTTCGGCGGACGGCTCGTGCAGGCCGATCCACACGAATTCCGACCCATCCATCGCCGGCGGG
This sequence comes from Sphingobium sp., assembly GCA_040508785.1. Classification (GTDB taxonomy): domain Bacteria; phylum Pseudomonadota; class Alphaproteobacteria; order Sphingomonadales; family Sphingomonadaceae; genus Sphingobium. Next base: position 7,205 of record JBEVME010000004.1, on the reverse strand, counting down.
GGCACGTCGATCGACAGGCTTTCGACCGGCTGACCTTCGCGATAAAGGCTCGCGGCTATCACGCTCATGCAATCTCCTGCCGCTGTCCGATTGTCGAATAGCAGATCGCCTGCAGTGACGAAAAGGGCGGGCCACACCTCGCACCCGCATCCATATGCTGCGGCTGCGGCATCGCCAGACGAAAATTGAGGGTAAACAGAAGACTAACGCTCATTTGGCGGGACCCATATGCGTGAATTGCGTTATATTGTCGGCGGTGGAGATGCAGGAATGAGCGGTCATGACGGTTTCATTGCAGTGCAGCGACCGCGCGCGGCGGCCCGGCACAAATCCTTCGAACCGATCATCCTGCGGCTGACGGCTGGCCGCGTACGCGCGCATATGCTGGACATTTCGACGTCCGGCGCGCTGGTCCATGCCGATATGCCGCCGCTTGCAGGCGCGCGGGTGACGATAGAGAGCGAGATGTTCGTCGCTGCGGCGCGTGTGGTGTGGGTGCGGGCGAAGCGCTTCGGCATCCAGTTCGACAACGGCCTTCCGGCTTCGCTCGTAGATCGCGCATTGCGTCTGGCCGCGCCGCAGGGCTGACCGTAGCCGCGCGTCGTCAGCCCCCGCGGCGCCATCGCTGCACCAGCCTGACCGCTATGAAGCCGCCCCCCGCCAGCGCCGCGATGGCCCCGCCCGCCGATGCCAGCGCCCAGGCGCCCGCCGCTAGCAGGCCCGTCAGAAAATCGACGATGATGAGCGTCAGGTGGATCATGCGGGAAAGGCGGCGGGGTTACGCGCCAAGTTCCTTCGCCTCCTGATATTTGAGTTCCAGGAAGCGGTTCTGCGTTGCCAGCTTGTCGAGGTCACCACTGGCAAGGCTCTCGCTCATGCGCGCGATTTCGGCGTCGATCACCGATAGCCCTTCAATAAGCTGCTTTTCGGGAACGCGGCCGTTGCGTTCCTCGCGCCGCAGCGTGTCGGGGATGGAGCGATAGCCGGTGACCAGTTCGGGCAGATGGTCCGAGAGCAGCCGGCGTACTTCCAGCGCGGCCGGCTCCTGCGGGTTCAGCCGCGCCAGCTGCGGCGCCAGCGTTTCCAGCTTGACGCCAATGCTGTCTACCAGCGTCACGGCGGGCGCGGGCAGCGCCTTGCGCTGGTTCTCCAGCCAGATCTCGGTCTTGAGCGGGAGGGTTTCTAGCGGCGTTTCCGCGAGCGCCTCGGTCCGCACGGCGCGCTCGCCCGGCAGCAGGCCGAAGAACAAGGTCGCGAGCAGCAGCAGCGCGAGCACGATCATGACCCCGCTCGCGCCCAGCGGCACGAACCAGCCAGTCACCATCGCGCCGATCAGGATCGCGAAGATAGCGGCGGCGATGCGACCGAGCCGGCGCATGATAGACGCGTTGCGACGCTGCCGCGCACGAGCGGACAGGCTCTGCCCGCGCTCGCTATGGCGGCGCAGGACGGCTTCGGCATCCGCCAGGACCTGGTCCGAGCGGCTCATGGGGCATATCCCCTCGACCGTTCGGGCTGAGCGCGTCGAAGCCCTTCACTATTCTTTCGGGCGAAGAAGCGAAGCCCTTCGACAGGCTCAGGGCGAACGGTGACAGGAGGCATGATCCCGACTACCCCTCGATCGCGCTCAGCAGGGGGTTGTCCTTGCGCACTTCACTGGCGGCCTGCGCCTGTCCCTCTGCGCGCGCGATATAGCCGCGGGACTTCTCGACCTCATTGGTCAGCACATTGACCGTGGTCTTCATATTCTCCAGCGACTTCAGCTTGAACGTGTCGATCGAATCCATCGTGTCGTAGATATTCTGGAAGGCGCGTTGCAGGGTCTCGATCGGGATGGTGCTGGACGCCGCCTGTTCGTGGATCTGCGCGGTCTGGCTCTTGAGCATCTCGCCGGTCGAATCGATCATATTCGCGGTGGTGGTGTTGAGCGCTGTGATCTGTTCGAGCACCAGCCGCTGCCCGACCAGCGCCTGCGCCACCGTCACCGCCGTGCGCAGCGCCGCGACCGTGGTGGTGCTGGCGCGGTCCACGCCCTTCACCAGTTCGACATTGTTCTTCTTGACGAGGTCGAGCGCCAGATAGCCCTGCACCGTGACAGCCATCTGGGTCAGCAGGTCCTGCGTACGCTGGCGGATGTAGAAGAGCGCGCTCTCGCGGATCGCCTTGGCCTTGGCCGGATCGGTCGCGTCCAGCTCCAGCGCCTTGGCTTCCAGTCGTGCGTCGAGCGTCTTGGAGATGTGGATCATCTGTTCGAGCTTGCCCATGGTGGCCCACATATTCTGGCGCTCCACGTCGATGGCGGCGTTGTCCTTGATGAGGACGTCCTTGCCGCTGGCGAGCGATCCCAGGATCGAATTGATGTGGCTCTGCGCGCTCTTGTAGCTGTCGAAATAGTTGCGCATCGAATTGCCGAACGGGATGATGCCGAACAACTTCTTGCGGCTGGTGAGCTTGCCGCGCTTGCCAGGGTCGAGATCCTCCACCGTGCGGCGCAGCTCGGCGAGGTCCACGCCGACCTTGTTGTCGCTGTCCATCGCCCGCACCGGGCGGTCGAGGAAGCGGTTCGAATGTCCGGCCGCCTCGGCTATCTCCTTGCGCCCCATATTGGTCAGCTGATCGACGCGGCTGCCGAATTCGGGGGAATTGGCGTCCTGCGCCACAAGGTCCGCGACAAAGGCATCGACCTTCTCGTCCAGCTTCGACTTCTTCTCCTCGTCGATCGGCACGAGGCCCATCGCCTTTTCGGGCGCGACGACGGGCACAGGGTCGGGCGGGGTCAGGTTCAGCGCGTCTGCGGTCGCGGTCGTCGTCGGCGCGGTCGTGGCCATATCATCTCCTTGGGCATCGGGTGCTATATGGAACTAGGACACCATCGTCGCAAGCATCGTGTCCGATCATGGCTCGCTTGGCCACCCATTGCAATCGCGTGCCCTTAGCGTAGCATGGCGCAAAAGCAGGGGAGGATGGCCCGGGCTGCTCGAAAGGGGGGCATATGGAGCCATATGATCTGGTCGTCATCGGCAGCGGTCCGGCAGGCCGCCGCGCCGCCGTGCAGGCCGCCAAGCTGGGGAAGTCGGTGCTGGTCGTCGAAGGGCGGACCCGCGTCGGCGGCGTGTCGGTGCATACCGGCACGATCCCGTCCAAGACGCTGCGGGAAACCGTGCTCAACCTGTCGGGGTGGCGGGAGCGGGGCTTTTACGGGCGCTCTTACCGGGTCAAGAAGGACATTACCGGCAACGATCTGGGCGCGCGGCTCGGGCAGACGCTGCATCATGAGGTCGATGTGCTGGAGCATCAGTTTCAGCGCAATGGGGTCCGGACGCTGGAGGGCTTCGCGCGCTTCGTCGATCCCAACCGGCTGATCGTCACCGCGCCGGACAGCAGCGAACTGAGCATCCGCGCCGAAAAGATACTGATCGCCGTCGGCACCGTGCCCCATCGCCCGCCGGAGATCGACTTTACCGATCCCGACATCTTCGACAGCGACGAGGTGGCGGAGGTGCCCCGCGTGCCCCGCAGCCTGACCGTCGTCGGCGCGGGCGTCATCGGCATCGAATATGCGACCATCTTCTCCGCGCTGGACGTGCAGGTGACGGTGATCGAGCCGCGCGCCAGCTTCCTCGACTTCATCGACCGCGAGATCATCGACGAGTTTGTCCACCAGTTGCGCGACCGCGGCGTCATCTTCCGGCTGGGCGCGCCGGTAACGGCGGTTGCCAAGGAAGGCGGCAAGGTCGTGACGACGATGCAGGACGGACGATCGGTGCGGGCCGACATGCTGCTCTATTGCGCGGGCCGGATGGGCGCGACGCAGGGCCTGTGCCTGGACGCCTGCGGCCTGACGACCGACAGCAGGGGCCGGCTGGCGGTCAATCCCGACACGTTCCAGACCGACGTGCCGCACATCTATGCCGCAGGCGACGTCATCGGCTTTCCCAGCCTCGCTTCCACCTCGATGGAGCAAGGGCGTATCGCCGCCTGCCACGCCTTCGGCCTGCCGATGCCGCCCGCGCCCGCCTATTTCCCCTATGGCATCTATGCCGTCCCCGAAATCTCGACGGTGGGCATGAGCGAGCAGGAGGTGAAGGAGAAGAATATCCGTTACGAATGCGGCATCGCCCGCTTCCGCGAGACGTCGCGGGGGCACATCATGGGCCTGGACCATGGGCTGATGAAGATGATCTTCAGTCTCAAGACCCGCCGGCTGCTGGGCGTCCACATCATCGGCGAGGGTGCGACCGAGTTGATCCATATCGGCCAGGCCGTGCTGAACCTCAAAGGCACGATCGACTATTTCATCGAGAATACGTTCAATTATCCGACGCTGGCTGAGGCGTACAAGATCGCCGCGCTGGACGCCTGGAACCGGATGCCGCGCGCGCTTTGACGGTGCAGGATGCAACCTGGAGCGGCATGTGGCGTTGCCTGTGAGAGGAGGACGCCATGTCTGAAAGCCTGACCCCCGCCACCGGCCTCGCGACTCACCGTAAGCCCGCCTTTCCCGGCGAAAGCCCCGACTATGCCGCCGCTCGCCAGGCCTTGCTGGCCGAAGAGATAGAATTGCGTCGTCACATGACGCGGATTGCCGAGCAACGGCGCGCGCTGCCACCCGGCCCGGTCATCGCGAAGGACTATAAGTTCAAGGACGAACAGGGCTTCGACGCCAAGCTGATCGACCTGTTTGGCGTACATGACACGCTGGTCACCTATTTCTGGATGTACGGGCCCCAGCGCGACCGACCATGCCCGATGTGCACCAACCTGCTGGGATCGCTCAACGGCAATGCCGCCGATATCAAGCAGCGGGTGGCGCTCAAGATATTGGGCCGCAGCCCGGTCGATCGCCAGTTCCTGTTCGCACAGGAACGCGGCTGGCGCGATCTCGATTTCGTCCAGACCGTGGGCGACGATTATGCGAGCGACCTGGGACTGCTGAACGAGGACGGGTCGGAGAATCCGGCGCTGGTCGTCTTCAGGCGTGACGGCGACCAGGTCCGCCTGTTCTGGATGAGCGAGATGCAGCGCGAGATGGCCGACCCCGGCCAGGACCCCCGCGACGGACCGGACATCGCAGCGCTCTGGACCGTGCTGGATCTGACCCCGGACGGACGGGGGACGGACTGGTATCCCAAATTGCGATACTAGGCGAACCACCCGCCCTTGCCGCATCGCGTCATTTCCTGTAGGGGCGCGCCCGAAACCCCTGTGCGGCGCCAGTGCCGGCCGGGGAACCCAGATCCCAAAGGCATAGCATGTCCCTGCGTAATATCGCGATCATCGCGCACGTCGATCACGGCAAGACCACCCTCGTCGATCAGCTCTTCCGCCAGTCCGGCACCTTCCGCGATAACCAGCGGATCGAGGAGCGGGCGATGGATTCGAACGATCTGGAGAAGGAGCGCGGGATCACCATCCTGGCCAAGCCGACCTCGGTCGAGTGGGCGCCTCCGGGCGGTGGCGAGAGCGTGCGCATCAATATCGTCGATACGCCCGGCCACGCCGATTTCGGCGGCGAGGTGGAACGCATCCTGTCGATGGTCGATGGCGTCATCCTGCTGGTCGATTCGTCCGAAGGCGCCATGCCGCAGACCAAGTTCGTGACCGGCAAGGCGCTGGCGCTGGGTCTGCGTCCGATCGTCGTCGTCAACAAGGTCGATCGCCCCGACGAGCGCATCCAGGAAGTGCTGGACGAGGTGTTCGACCTGTTCGTGAGCCTGGAAGCCACCGACGAGCAGCTCGACTTCCCGGTCCTCTACGCGTCGGGCCGCAACGGCTATGCGAGCGAGGACCCGTCCGCCCGCTCTGGTACGCTGATCCCCATGTTCGAGAAGATCGTCGAGCATGTCCCGCCGCCGGCGCTGGACGTAGACGCACCCTTCACCTTCCTCGTCACCCTGCTCGACCGCGACAATTTCCTCGGCCGTATCCTGACCGGCCGCGTGACCAGCGGCACCGTCAAGGTGAACCAGGCGATCCACGCGCTCGACATGGACGGCAAGGTGATCGAGACGGGCCGCGCTTCGAAGATCATGTCGTTCCAGGGGCTGGACCGGGTGCCGGTGGAGACCGCGCAGGCGGGCGATATCATCAGCCTGGCGGGCCTCACCGTGGCGACCGTTTCCAACACGATCTGCGACACGCAGGTCACCGTGCCGATCCAGGCGCAGCCGATCGATCCGCCGACGCTGTCGATGCGCTTTGCGGTCAACGATTCGCCCATGGCGGGCCGCGAGGGCACCAAGGTGACCAGCCGCATGATCCGCGACCGCCTGTTCCGCGAAGCCGAGTCCAACGTCGCCGTGAAAGTGACCGAGGCGGCCGACAAGGACAGTTTCGAAGTCGCCGGCCGCGGCGAATTGCAGCTGGGCGTGCTGATCGAGACGATGCGCCGCGAGGGCTTCGAGCTTGGCATATCGCGCCCCCGCGTGCTGTTCGGCGAGGACGAAAATGGCGGCAAGACCGAGCCGTACGAGACCGTCATGATCGACGTCGATGATGAATTTTCCGGCACGGTCGTCGAGAAGATGAACCTGCGCAAGGCCGAAATGACCGACATGCGCCCCTCGGGCGGCGGCAAGACCCGCATCACCTTCTCGGCGCCCTCGCGCGGGCTGATCGGCTATCATGGCGAGTTTCTGTCCGACACGCGCGGTACCGGCATCATGAACCGCCTGTTCGAGAAATATGGGCCCCACAAGGGCGCAATCGAAGGGCGCAAGAACGGCGTCCTGATTTCCAACGGCGCCGGTGAAGCCAATGCCTATGCGCTGGGACCGCTCGAAGAGCGCGGCATCCTGATGGTGGGTGTCGGCGAAGCGCTCTACGAAGGCATGATCATCGGCCAGAACGCCAAGCCGGACGATCTGGAAGTCAATCCCATGAAGTCTAAGGCGCTGACCAACTTCCGCGCATCGGGCAAGGACGACGCCGTCCGCCTGACCCCGCCGTGGAAGCTGACGCTGGAACAGGCGATCGCCTATATCGACGACGACGAACTCGTCGAAGTCACGCCCAAGACCATCCGCCTGCGCAAGCGCTGGCTCGACGCCAACGACCGCAAGCGCGAGAGCCGGAAGAAGGAAGCGGCCTGACAAAGCCAGGGGCGAAGGGGGTTGCGAAAATCGTCCAATTCCCGTCGCCCCTGCGAAAGCAGGGGGCCAACCCGAACTCGCTCGTGAACACCGCCATGACATATTGAACGCCAG
>JBEVME010000144.1:0-13670 GCA_040508785.1 Sphingobium sp. | reverse complement strand
CCCGCTGGCGGGCGGGGTGGGGCTGCGGCCCCGGTCGCACGACCAGCTACCCTTTGGGCACGCATATATAATGGAGGCCGCGCGCACGCGGCAGCGACCGCACCGTCAGAGCGACGAAGAAGAAGGCGGCCATCGCTAGGGTGAACGCGGTCCAGCCAAGCCCGGCTGCCAGCGGGCACAGGATCGCGAGCGGCACCGAAATGGCGAACATCGCCAACTTCCGATGCTCGGGCGTGGCGCCGGTCAAAGTGCCCCATTCGCCCTGCATCAGGACGCCCGCGATGACCAGCAGCAGCCAGAAGGCCAGCCCGCCGGCAAACAGCGCGGCCAGCGCAAGCGCGATCAATATGACGCCGACGACGCTGCGGGTGCGGAGGTCGCTCGCCATTGTGGTTACAGCCCGCCGAAACGCCGGTCGCGCCGCCGAAACGTGTCGAGCGCCTTCGCCAGCGCATCGCCGTCGAAGTCCGGCCACAGAATGTCGGTGAAATAAAGCTCGGCATAAGCGGCCTGCCACAGCATGAAGTTGCTCAGCCGCTGCTCGCCCGATGTGCGGATGAGCAGGTCGAGCGGCGGCAGATCGGCCGTGTCCAGCGCTGCCTCGATATGGCCGGGACCGATATCCTTCGCCGCGATCTCGCCCGAAGCGGCACGCTCCGCCACAGCGCGCACCACCCGCACCAGTTCGTCCTGCGACCCGTAGTTGAGCGCTATGGCGACTACCGGCCCGCTATTGGCCGCCGTCCGCGCGATCGCCCGCTCGATCAGGTCGACGAGCGAAGGATCGAACATGCGATAGTCGCCGATCACGCGCAGGCGCACGCCATTGGCATCCATCTCGTCGAGATCTGACTGGATGAAATGGCGCAGCAGCCCCATCAGGTCGCCGATCTCGGACGCAGGCCGCTTCCAGTTTTCCGAAGAAAACGCATAGAGCGTCAGGCACTCCAGCCCCATTTCCCGTGCCGCCCGCGCGACGCGCCGAACCGCCTCGACGCCCGCGCGATGGCCGGCGATGCGCGGCAGCAGCCGCTTCTTGGCCCATCGACCGTTGCCGTCCATGATGATGGCGACATGGCGCGGTCCGGGGGACCGCGCTGCGGAGCCATCAACATGGCGCGCGCCATGGGTGGACGCGGCTTGAATCAGCTCGGTTTTGGCTTGGCTTGCCATCAGCGCTATGTTGGACACCCTCGTCTGGAACCTGCCCGACCTTACTGGCCGAGGATTTCCTTTTCCTTGGCGCTCGCCGTCGCGTCAATGTCCGCGATGACGCTGTCCGTCAGCTTCTGGACTTCGGTTTCCTTGCGCTTGCGCTCGTCCTCGCTGATTTCGCCCTTTTTCTCGTCGGTCTTGAGATTGTCCATGCCGTCGCGGCGGACGTTGCGCACCGCGATGCGGGCGCCCTCCGCATATTTGCTGGCCAGCTTGGCCAACTCCTTGCGACGTTCCTCGGTCAGGTCGGGAATCGGCAGGCGGAGTGTCTGGCCATCCGTGATCGGGTTGAGGCCCAGACCCGCCGAACGGATCGCCTTGTCTACCGGGCCGACATTGCTCTTGTCCCACACCTGGACGGACAGCATTCGCGGCTCCGGCGCGGAGACGGTCGCGACCTGATTGAGCGGCATCGAGGCGCCATAGACGGTGACCATTACGGGATCGAGCAGCTGAATATTGGCGCGGCCGGTGCGAAGGCCGGAAAGATCGCCCCTCAGCGCCTCGATGGCGCCGGCCATGCGGCGCTCCAGATCCGATTTGTCATACAGCGCCATGCTCAACTCTCCTGTTTCTGCACGATCGTCGCGACGCCCTGTCCGGCCAGAACCTTGGCCAGGTTGCCGGTTTCGCGGATGTTGAACACGACGATCGGAATGTTGTTTTCGCGGCAAAGGGCGATGGCGCTTGCGTCCATGACCTTCAGATGATCGCTCAATACCTGGTCGTAACCAATTGTTTCGTAACGAATGGCATCGGCTACGCGCTTGGGATCGGCATTGTAGACCCCATCGACGCTGGTGCCCTTGAACAGCGCATCGCAACTCATCTCGGCCGCGCGCAGGGCCGCGGTCGTATCGGTCGTGAAGAACGGGTTGCCGGTGCCGGCGGCGAATATCACGATCCGCCCCTTCTCCATATGGCGCATTGCCTTGCGCCGGATATAGGGCTCGCACACCGACGCCATCGGAATGGCCGACTGGACGCGCGTGTCATAGCCGATCTTCTCGAGCGCATTCTGCACCGCCAGCGCGTTCATGACGGTCGCCAGCATCCCCATATAGTCGGCGCTGGTACGGTCGAAGCCCTTGGCGGCGCCCGCAAGCCCGCGAAAAATGTTGCCGCCACCGACGACGACGCACAGTTCGAAGCCCGCATCCTTGGCGGCGGCGATCTCTCCGGCGACGCGGGCGACGGTGTCGGGATCGATCCCGAACTCGCCCGATCCCATCAGCACCTCGCCCGACAGTTTCAACAGGATGCGCTTGAAGGCTGGCCGGGACATGGCGATCGGGAATCCATCTGGTGGGCGGGAAGCGGCGCGGACACTAATTGCGCGGGCCGAAGATGCCAAGGGGCGTTTGCAGTGACGAACAGATCGCCGGCGACCGCCCGTACATGGCTTTCACACGAGCGTTCTTATGGATGCGAGGCTAATCCGGCAGGTAGCTCCCCTCCGCGAGGTCGGAAAAGCGCGTGATCCTGGCATCGAATTTCAGCCTTATGCGTCCGGTGGAGCCATGACGCTGCTTTGCGACAATCAGCTCGGCCAGGCCATAGATCCGCTCCATCTGCTGCGCCCATTCCAGATGGTCGGCGCCTTCCTTGTCCCCCGGCTCCTTGGCTGCGACATAATAGTCCTCACGGAACACGAACCAGACCATGTCCGCGTCCTGCTCGATCGATCCTGATTCGCGCAGATCGGACAGCTGCGGCCGCTTGTCCTCGCGCTGCTCGACGGCGCGGCTCAGCTGGGACAGCGCCAGCACCGGGACATGCAGTTCCTTGGCCAGTGTCTTGAGGCCGCGGGAAATTTCCGAAATCTCCTGCACACGATTGTCGCCGCCCTTGCCGGTGCCCTGTAGCAGCTGGAGATAGTCGACGATGATCAGCCCGACATCGTGTCGCCGCTTCAGCCGCCGCGCGCGCGTGCGCAGCGCGGCGATGGTCAGCCCCGGCGTATCGTCGATGAACAGCGGCAGCTCCTGCAATTCGCGCGCGGCGCGCGACAGGCTCTGGAACTCCGCACGGCTGATCTTGCCCATGCGCAGCGCCTCGCCGCTGATGCCGGACTGTTCGGCCAGCACACGCGTGGCCAGCTGGTCGGCCGACATTTCCAGGCTGAAGAAGGCAGCCCGCGCACCCATGTTCTTCTCGGGCGGAATGCCGTCGGCATGGTCGCGCATCCAGCGCGACGCTGCATTATAGGCGATGTTGGTCGCCAGCGACGTCTTGCCCATGCCGGGCCGGCCGGCCAGGATCATGAGGTCGCTATTGTGCAGGCCGCCGATCTTCTCGTTCAGGCTGGTGAGCCCCGTGGTGATGCCGGACAGATGGCCGCCGCTGTTGAACGCGCGCTCGGCCACCTGGACAGCCATGGTCGTCGCCGCGGCGAAGCTCTTGACCGAGCCGGTCTCGCCCTCGCCCTCGGACACCTTGTAGAGCGCGACCTCGGCATTTTCGATCTGCTCGCGCGGGTTCACGTCCTCGCTGGTGTCGAGCGCATTTTCGACCAGGTCGCGCCCGACCTGCACCAGCTGGCGCAACAGGGCGAGTTCGTAGATCTGCCGCGCGAAATCGCGCGCGCCGATCAGGGCCGCGCCGCTGCCGGTCAGCTGCGCCAGATACCCGGCGCCGCCAAGTTCCTTCAAAGCGGCGTCCTGATCCAGCAGTGGCTTCAGCGTCACCGGATTTGCGACCATGTCGCGGTCGAGCAGCTTCATCACCGCTTCGAAGATGCGGCCATGGAGCGGCTCGTAGAAATGCTCAGGCTTCAGCGTCAGCTGGATATCCTCGGCGATCCGGTTGTCGATCATCAGCGCGCCCAGCAGCGCAGCTTCCGCGTCCACATTGCGCGGCAACGACACGGCTTCCGCATCCGCAGCGGGGCTGAATTTGACCAGTTCGACCATGGCGCCTCCATCGCTCCTCCGCAGTCCGGACACAAGTCGTTAGTCCGAAACGATTGCCGGTAACTGTGGATTGCTGTGGACAAGTCATGCTTGCTTTTCGCCCGTCGCCGCCGCAGTGACGGGAGCCCTCATGGCAGACCCGCGCATCATAGACATCACGCTGGACGAGCGGACGATCCTGTGGCGAAGCGCGGATGTGGAGCAGGAACGGCGGATCGCCATTTTCGACCTGCTGGAGGATAATCATTTCGCGCCGCAGCGGGTCCATGCCGATGGCTATGCCGGTCCCTACAAGGTGCGGCTGCGGGTCGAGGAAGGCCGGCTGGGGATCGAGATATTGCGCGATAACGGCGAACCGCTGGAGGCGCTGATCCTGGGCCTCGGCCGCTTCCGCCGCCCGATCCGCGACTATTTCGCGATTTGCGACAGCTACTACAAGGCGATCAGTAACGCGACGCCGCAGCAGATCGAAACCGTCGACATGGCGCGCCGCGCGATCCACAACGAAGCCGCCGAAACGCTGCGGGAACGGCTTGCCGGCAAGATCGACGTAGATTTCGACACCGCCCGCCGGCTGTTCACGCTCATCTGCGTCCTCCACATCAAGGGAGTGGGACAATCCGGCGATTGAGCTTTCGCGCGCTGATGACACGCCTGCTGCTGGCGATCGCGCTGGTCGCGATCGTCGCGGCCGGCATCTGGATCTATGCGCGCGGCTGGGCGCCCGGTCGAGACGATTATCCGGTGCAGGGCGTGTCGGTCGATGCGAACCAGGGCGCGCTCGACTGGGGAACGCTCGCGGCGCGGGATGTCGACTTCGCCTATATCCGCGCGACCCAGGGCGACCGGCTCGACCGCGCCTTCGCCGCGAACTGGCAGGGCGCGCGCGCCGCCGGCCTTCGCTACGGCGCGATCCTGGACTTTAGCCTGTGCCGGCTCGCGTCCGATCAGGCGACCCGTTTCATCACTTCGGTCCCCCGCGACAACGCCGCCCTGCCCCCGGCGCTGCGGCTCGCCTTCGACGAAGGTTGCAAGGCCCGTCCTAGCCGCCAGACCCTGCTTGCTGAGATCGGCACACTGGTCGCGATGGTGGAAAGTCATGCAGGCAAGCCGCTGCTGGTCAATGTCACGCCGGATTTCGACAAGGCCTATGATATCGGGTTCGGCATCAATCGGACGCTCTGGCTGGACGGCGATTTCTTTCCGCCCGATTATGCCAGCCGCCGCTGGGTGATGTGGACAGCCAATGGCGCGAGGCATATCGACGGGATCGACGGGCCGATAAGATGGGACGTGGTGGCGCCATGAACGGTGCGGACAGCGATATTGCCGAACTGGTCGACGCCGCACGCAATGCGGCAGGCAACGCCCATGCGCCCTACAGCCGGTTCGCGGTGGGCGCCGCCCTGCGCATGACCGACGGCAGCATCGTCACTGGCGCCAACTTCGAGAATGCGTCCTACGGCTTGTCGCTCTGCGCGGAAACGGTCGCGCTCGCGACTGCCAGCGCGAGCGGACGGCTGCGCGACGTGGCGGCGATCGCCGTGGTCGGCGGCGCGATGGATGCCGACGGCAAGCCATCGGGCACCGCCATCGTCACGCCCTGCGGCCGTTGCCGCCAGGTCATCAACGAGGCCGAACAGATGGCCGGACGGGCCATCGCCATTTATTGCGCCGCGCCGCATGGCCCCGCGGTCGAACGGCATCTTATCGCCGCCCTGCTGCCACACGCCTTCGGGCCGGCGGACCTGGGCATCACCTCCGCAAGCTATTGAAAGCCCGCCATGGCCATACTCTCCGACCGCTGGATCCGCGAGCAGGCGCTTGCCAATGCCATGATCGAGCCTTTCGTGGAGCGTCAGCAACGCAACGGCTGCATCAGCTACGGCCTGTCCTCCTATGGCTATGACGCGCGCGTCGCCGACGAGTTCAAGATATTCACCAATGTCGATAGCGCCATCGTGGACCCCAAGAATTTCGACGCCAACAGCTTCGTCGACCGCAAGACCGATTGCTGCGTCATCCCGCCCAACAGCTTCGCATTGGCGCGCACGGTCGAATATTTCCGGGTCCCTCGCGACGTGCTGGTCATCTGCCTGGGCAAATCCACCTATGCCCGTTGCGGCATCATCGTGAACGTCACGCCGCTCGAGCCGGGCTGGGAGGGGCACGTCACGCTGGAATTTTCCAACACCACGCCCCTGCCTGCCAAGATTTACGCCAATGAAGGCGCTTGCCAGTTCCTCTTTCTCCAGGGCAACGAGCCTTGCGAGGTCAGCTATGCCGATCGCGCCGGCAAATATATGGGGCAGCAGGGCGTCACATTGCCTCGGCTCTAGCTTCGTGCGAAATGGAGCCATGACCGTCATGGCCCGCTCATGCTGAGCTTTCTGCGCCGCCGGCCCTCGATGCCGGCCGCCACGCGCCCGACCGTGGGCGACGGCCTGCGGGTCTATGCCGTCGGCGACATTCACGGGCGCGACGACCTGCTGGAGCGCCTGCTGGACATGATCGGCGCTGATCACGCCGCGCGCCCGCCCATGCCCATGCGCCTCATATTGCTGGGAGACCTGGTCGATCGCGGACCGCAGTCGGCGCAGGTCGTGGAGCGGGTGATCGCGCTGGCCCGGTCGAATGCCGATCTCGTCCTGCTGCGCGGCAATCATGAGGAAATCTTCGCGGCCGCTGCCCGGGGCGACGAGCGCGCCACGCGGGTGCTGCTCAGGATCGGCGGCGGCGCGACGTTGGCGAGCTATGGCCTTGACGAGGCGCAGTCCGAAATGATGGACATCGCGGCCGTCACCCGCTGGATGCTGAATACCATCCCGCGCGCCCATGTAGACTTCATCGATGCCCTGCCCGACCAGGTCGAGATCGGCGACTATCTGTTCGTCCATGCCGGCATCAGGCCGAACATAGGCCTGTCGGCCCAGTCGCCTGTCGATCTGCGCTGGATAAGGCACGAATTTCTGGACCATGAAGGAATGCATCCCCGGTTCATCGTCCACGGGCACAGCATTTCGGTCGGTGTCGACGAGCGCCCCAACCGCATCGGAATCGACACGGGTGCGTACTTCAGCGGATGCCTGACGGCGCTCTGCCTGGAAGGGCAGGCGCGCTGGCTGCTGGAAACCGCGCCCCTCCGGTAATCCCGCACCGCAATATATTACGCCCGCGCGAGCGTCCGTTGCATCGGCGCCCCATGTTGCCGCCAATTTGCAATAATTGAGAAACTGTCATGGTGGATCGCGCGAAACTTGTTCGTTCCCTGCGAAGAGAGCGGCGAATATGCCGTCAAATCAGGGGAAGTTTCGATGAGCATACGCAATATTCTTGCGGGCTTGACGCTCGCCACCTGCCTCGCTGCGCCGGCCCCGTCTTTCGCCGCCGCCAAAACCAACGCGGCTCTTTCGCAACGGCACAAATTTTCGATCCAGTCGCAGCCACTCAGCACCGCGCTGCGAGAATTGTCGGCGCAATCGGGCATCCGCATCCTCTTCCCCTATGACGAGGTGGCGGCGATCCGTAGCCGGACCGTGCAAGGCTGGCTCTCCACCGAGGACGCCCTTGACAGGCTGCTGGCCGGCACCGCCCTGAAGCATGAGGATGCCGGCGCCGGAGTCATCGCTCTCGCGGCCCCGCCTGCCCGCTCCGCGCGCCGCAGCCCGTTGGGGGTGCAATATGCGCAGGCAAGCGTCGCCAGCGACAGCGGCACGATGGCGATGGCGCCCCAGGCCGACGCCGACGAGCAAGCCGATCCGATCATCGTCACCGGCACGCGCACGACGACCCGCACCGTCGCGGAAAGCCTGGCGCCGATCGACGTGCTGAGCACGAAAGATCTGGAATCCAGCGGCAAGCAGTCGGTCCGCGACCTGCTCGGCACACTGGTACCGTCGATGAACGTCTCGAACAATGGTGCGGGCGCCAGCTGGGCGGTGCGCACATTGTCGCTGCGCGGCCTCGGCGGCGATCAGCTTCTTGTGCTCGTCAATGGCAAACGCCGGCACAATTCGGCGACCGTCTTCATCAACGGATCGGTCCAGAAGGGCCAGTCGCCGCCCGACCTGGATCTCATTCCCGGCAATGCGATCCAGCGGATAGAAGTGCTGCGCGACGGCGCATCGGCGCAATATGGGTCCGACGCGATCGCCGGCGTCGTCAATATCATCCTGAAGAACGACACGGCGGGCGGCGCGGCATTCACCATGGGCTCGACGGCGGACAATGGCGGCTGGCAGGGCCGCTGGCAGGCTGACAAAGGCTTCGCGATCGGTGCCGATGGCGGTTACATCCACCTGTCCGTTGACGGGGTACTCCAGGAAAATACCATCGTCGAAAGCTCGCCGCTCCCCGGCACCTTCTACCCCGCCGGCGACCCGCGCAACGCCAATCCCGATCGCTATCGCGCCAAATATGGCCAGCCTCAGGTCATTGGCGGCAATATCGGCTATGATGCTATGCTGCCGATCGGTGAGAGCATCGAGATCTACGGCTTCGGCACGGCCTCGAAGCGCCACGCGGCGGGCTGGCTGACCTATCGCCTGCCGACCGCGAGCAACAACAATATCAATCTCTATCCCGAAGGCTATATCCCACGCATCCACGTCTATGATGAGGATTTCCAGTTCGCTGCGGGCGTACGCGGCGACATCGGCGGCGGGGTCCATTTCGACCTGTCCAGCAGCTACGCGCAGGACGAGGTCAAATATACGCAGACCACCTCCTACAACCAGACGCTCGGCGCGCTCAGTCCGACCCATTTCTACCTGGGTCGGCTCCGCTTCGACGAATGGACCACCAACCTTGACCTCAGCAAGGAATTCGACCTCGGCCTGGTCGATCCGCTCGCGGTGAGCGTCGGCGCCGAATATCGCAAGAACAAGATGGTGATGAGCCCCGGGCAGGTCGAATCCTATATCGGCCTGGGGTCGCAGGGCGTCAGCGGCTTTCCAGCCAATGTCTCGGGCTCCTGGTCGCGCAACAACTGGAGCGCGTACGTCAATCTAGAGGGATCGATCGTCGAGGGCGTCGAGTTCGGCCTCGCCGGTCGCCACGAGGACTATTCGGATTTCGGCACTACCGACACCGGCAAGGCCTCGCTTCGCATCGAGCCGACACGCGGCATAGCCATTCGCGGCACGGCCAGCACCGGCTTCCGCGCGCCCACGCTCCAGCAGCAGCATTATGCCTCTTCATCGACGATCGGCGTGTTGAAGGCAGGCGCGGTCGTGCTCGCCCCGGTGCAGGCTCTGCCGCCGGACAGCAACGCTGCGAAGCAGCTGGGGGCCGTTCCGCTCAAGCCCGAGAAGTCGACCAATTTCTCGGTCGGTCTCGTGATGACCCCGGCACCCAACCTCAACATCACCGTCGATGCCTATCAGGTGAAGATCAAGGACCGCATCCTGCTGAGCGAAACGCTGCAGGGCGATACGGTCGTGGCGATATTGCGGAACAACGGCATTCTGGCCGCCGAAGGGGCGCTTATCTATTCCAACGCCGCCGATACCCGCACACGGGGCATCGACATCGTCGGCACCTACAGGGCGGGACTGGGCAATCTGGGTAGCGCGACGGTCAGCCTCTCGGGCAACTACAACAAGTCGGTCTTTACCCATGTCGATCTGCTGCCCACCGCGCCGGCCGAATTTATCGGCCGGACCAGCAAGGGTGACCTGAGCGAAGGCACGCCGCGTACCAAGTTCATCGCGAACGTGCTGTGGGAGTGGGACGACTTCAACATGAACCTGCGCGCAACGCGCTACGGCAAGATCACGCAACGGGCGTCGACGATGGTGAACTTCACGTCCGATTACGTCACCTGCGTCACCGGCAGCGCCGGCTGCATGAACGGCTATGTAGACGAAGTCGTGAAGCCCAAGGTGATCGTCGACCTGGAGGTGGGCTACAAGCTGGCCAAGGGCGTCAAGCTCTCGCTCGGCGCCAACAACCTGCTCAATACCTATTCCAGCAGGCTGAAGCCGGTAAACCGGACGGGTGGCAATGTGTTCAACGGCTACGCGCCCTACGGCATCAGCGGCGGGTTCTACTATGGGCGGTTCAACCTGGAATTCTGACGCCGGGAGCGAAATCCAGTCACGCGGACCATCCGCCAGCCGGAAATCGCGTCCAGCAAGATGTCGCCCTAACGCCATCCCGCCATCCGTGCCGCTCGTTCCTGCGTCGCGTCGGCGGGCTGGTCGGCGATCATCGCGTCCACCGTCGCCATGATCCTCGCATCGCCCGAAGACGCCTGACGATAGCCGGCAGCGTCGCCCGAACCGGGCACGACCTGCTGCAACTGCCATCTCTCGCCCTCGCGACATGCGACCCCTGCCAGGGCCGCCCCGTCGAAACTGCGGCACCAGCCGCCCCCCTTGCGCCTGAAGCTGAGGCCGATGCGATAGGGTGTGTCGCCCTGCGCGGACGCGAGTTGCGTGTCGAGCGCGGCGGCGAGCGGGCCTTGCGCGATCATGCCCCGATCGCCCGCGCTGATCGGCCCGGCATCGCCGCCCGTCACTCGCCCGACCGTCAGGCCGATCAGCAGGCTGGCCGCGATCGCGCCCCCGGTCGCCCAGCCGCGCCAGCGCAAGGGCTCCCGCCCCTTCATCGGCGCCACGACATGATCTCCCTCGACGAGCGCCCGCAGGCTGTCGGGCACCGTTTCCTCGGCAACCCGCGCATAATGGGTCGAAAGCCGTTCGCGCAACTGTCGTTGCGCTTCCATCCGCCCGGAAAGAACGGGATCGCTGGTGGCCGCCCGCTCGATCCGACGCCGCGTCACCTCGTCCAGTTCGCCGTCGGCCCAGGCCATGACCGTAGCGTCGTCGATCTCGCTCATGCGGCCTCTCCCAGCATGTCTATCAGCGCACCGCGTCCCCGGACCAGCCGCGAGGTCAGCGTGCCCATGGGAATGTCGAGCACGGCGGCGGCATCCTTGTAGGACATGCCCTCGACCAGGACGAGGGCGATCGCCTCGCGCTGCTCGTCGGGCAGACTCGCCATCGCGCGATCTACGTCGGACAGCGTCACTGCCGCCTCGATCTGTCGGTCGCCGTCATAGCCCACCTGTTCCCCCGCTTCGGCCGGAGCGAAGGTGCGGGCCGCGCGCTGGCGCGAACGCCCCTCGTCTATCCACAGATTGCGCATTATCCTGTACATCCAGCTGTCCAGCCGCGTTCCCGGCTGCCATTGATCCCTCGACCGCAGGGCGCGCTCCACCGCCGCCTGACACAGATCGTCCGCATCGCTGCGGCTGTGCGAAAGGCTCGCCGCGAAGCGCCGCAGGCGCGGCAGCAGTGTCAGCAAGTCGCTCTCGAACGGCATCGGCTCTCCGGTCGGTCCTGGGTCCTGGGGATGAAACGCCCCTGCCCGGCCGTTTCATCCCTGAACCTTCACAGATGCGGAAATATATCGACCATGGATCGTTTTGACAGCGAAAGGATCGACGAAGGTGAGAAATATTCCATGAATGGCGGATTTTCACGGATTGCGCTCGCTTTAGGCCTGTTGGCAGTGACGCCATCTGCGAGCGCGCAGTTGTTGCCGCGCGCGGGCCAGACGCTCGACACAATGGGCTCGACCGTTTCCGAAACACTGGGCCGCGTACGGGGCACATTGGGCGGGCTCGACATGGACCGTCTTGCCCCCGCCCAACTGGCGGACCGGCTCGTCGCGGCGCGCGCCGCGCGGATCGCCAGGCTGTTGCGCCGGCATGGTGACGTGATCGAGTTGGACGACCGGCGCGCGCCTGCGCGGCGCGGCGTCATCCTGCTGACGGGCGCAGGCGATCGCGTATTGGCCGCCCTCCGATCGGTCGGCTATGGCGTCGCGCGGGAACAGGTCGATGGTCTCGACCTTTCGGTCGCGCGGCTCACCCTGCCCGCAGGACGCAGCCTTTCCGACGCGCTCAAACAGGTCCGTAAGATCGCGCCCGAAGCGCAGGCCTGCGCCGACAATATCTACCTTCCGGGCGGCGATCTCGCCGGAACCCTCCGCGTCCCGCTGGCTGACGACAGGAGGGATGGCGGTAGCAGTGCAGCAATTGCCGGCGTCATCGACGGCGGCGCGGCGCGCCATCCGGCGCTGTCCGGCCCGGTGGAGCAGCGCGGGTTCGCCAGGGGCGCGCCGCTCGCCAGCGCCCATGGCACCGCTGTCGCCTCACTGATGGTCGGCAAGGGCGCCGTGCAGGGTGCAGCGCCAGGCGCTCCGCTGCTGCTGGCGGACGTCTATGGCGATGATCCCGCCGGGGGCGGCGCGCTCGCCATAGCCCGCGCACTCGGATGGATGGCGGCGCGCAGGGTGCGAGTCGTGACCATCAGCTTGGTCGGCCCCGACAATCCCGTATTGGCCGGCGCGATCCAGCGCGCGACCGAAAAGGGCGTGACGGTGGTGGCGGCGGTCGGCAATGACGGTCCGGCCGCCCCCCCCGCCTACCCCGCATCCTATGCTCGCGTCGTCGCCGTGACGGGGATCGACGGACGCGGGCGCCTGCTCCCCGAGTCCGGCCGCGCGCTGCATGTGGATTTCGCGGCGCCGGGTGCTGACATGAACGCGGCGAGCGCGGACGGCGGCAAGCGCGCCGTGCGCGGCACCTCCTTTTCGGCGCCGCTGGTTGCGGGGCGCTTGCTCGCTGTGGGCGGCATCGCTGCGCTCAGGAGCGAGGCGAAGGCTGGGCGAAAAGGCATGGGCGCCGGGATAATTTGCGGCGATTGCAAAAATACCGACTGATTTTCATCGGCTTGTGAAAATTATCTCGCCGCAGGGATGAAGTCCGCCAACCCCGCCGTTGTCCCTTCATCGGATCGACGATGATACAGGAGACGACCCATGAAAAGTGCAATCCTCATAGCCAGCGCCTGCCTCGCTGCCCTCAGCGCCCCCGCTTCGGCGCAGTTGCTGGGCGGCGGCGGCAGTCTTGGCGGCAATCTCGGCGGCTCGCTCGGCGGACTGGGCGGCACCGTCGGCGGCTCGCTCGGCAGCACAGGCGACCTCGACATCGACCGCAGCGTCGACCTGCGCCGTGGCGACGCCACCCTGGGCGGTTCCGCCAGCCGATCCGCTGACGGCGCGCTCTCCGGATCCGCCAGCCGCAAGGGTCGCAGCGGTGGCGCTAATATCGGCGGATCGGGGAGCGGCTCGGCGAGCGGCAGTGTCGGCATAGACG
Organism: Sphingobium sp.; assembly: GCA_040508785.1. Classification (GTDB taxonomy): domain Bacteria; phylum Pseudomonadota; class Alphaproteobacteria; order Sphingomonadales; family Sphingomonadaceae; genus Sphingobium. Next base: position 377 of record JBEVME010000144.1, on the reverse strand, counting down.
CGATCGGCACTAGCGATGTGCGTCAGGCTGTCGGCGGTATCCGTGACACGACGGCGGACACGGCCGGTAGCGCGCGCGACCGCGTGACCGACACCGCCGCCCAGGCGCGTGATCGGACCGCGCGCGCCGTTTCGACCACCCGCGACCGCGCCAGCGACACGGTCGGCCGCGCCCGCTCGACCGCCTCAAACGCCGCTGGCACCGCGACGGGCACGGTCGATGGCGCAGCAGACAAGGCCGCTTCGACCGACACCGGCGTCGGCGTCTCGGCGAGCGGTTCCGGCTCGGCTTCGGGTTCAGCCAATGGCCAGGCGGACGACTGACCCCCAGGGCGGCCCGTCATCCCCACAGGCTGGCCGCCAACCGCCTGACCTTGG
>JBEVME010000068.1:0-4505 GCA_040508785.1 Sphingobium sp. | reverse complement strand
ATATGGCGGGAATGCTGTCCGACGCCCGGCGGACCGGCACGATGCTGCTGCTGTCGGCGAGCAGCAATACATCGGACGTATTGGGCGTCGTGATGTGAATGCGCCCGATCAGCCCTTCGGCCGCCCGCACAGGCATTCCAGGCTCTACGCCCTGCCAGCGCCCGGCGTTGAGACGAGCGAACCGACGTACGCTGCTGGAGGAAGACGCGATGAGGCGTGCCGTGACCACCTCGCTGCCATCCTCGTCGACCAGCTTGAGCAGCTTCTTGAGCCGCGCATTCTCCTGCGCGATGCCCTTTGCCTCGATAATGGCGTTACGGTCGGCCTCTACCTGACGGCGCAGGAGGACATTCTGCGACCCCGCGCGCCAATAGGCAGCCAGCACCTCGTCAACCGAGGATACGCCGCTCACCATTCGCTTCATGGCGGTTGACACGGGACGGCCGATCTCTGCGGTAACGGCGCGTACCGCGGCGAAGCCGGTGGGATCGAAGGTCGCGACAATCACCATGAGCAGGCCGATGGCCGCGCCGGTCATCGCCACGACATAGCTGGCGAACAGACCATATTGCGCCTTCCGGCTCTGGCCGGGGCGTCGGCTGTGTGGCCGCGCCATCGTCTACCTTCCCCCTGGCTTCAGGCGGTCTGAAGCACGCCCCGGAAGATCGGATCCTCCATCGCGCGGCCGGTCCCGATCGCGACGCAGGTCAACGGATCCTCGGCGATCGTGACCGGAAGGCCGGTTTCGTCGCGCAACTCGTCATCCAGTCCCTTCAGCAGCGCACCGCCGCCCGTCAGGACGATGCCCTGGTCGACAATGTCCGCTGCCAGCTCCGGCGCGGTGTTCTCCAACGCGATCCGGACGCCCTCAACGATGGTGCTGATCGGCTCGGCCAGCGCGTCGGCGATCTGGCCCTGGTTGATGCTGATTTCCTTGGGAACCCCGTTGACGAGGTCGCGACCCTTGATGTGGATCGTCTCGCCGACGCCGTCCTCTGGCGGCTGGGCGACGCCATATTGCTTCTTGATACGCTCCGCCGTTGCTTCGCCGATGAGCAGGTTGTGGTGCCGGCGGACATAGGAGACGATTGCCTCGTCCATCTTGTCGCCACCGACGCGCACCGACGTGGTGTAGGCCAGACCGCGCAGCGAGAGCACCGCGACTTCGGTCGTGCCGCCGCCGATGTCGACCACCATGGACCCGATCGGCTCGGTCACGGGCATTTCCGCGCCGATCGCAGCGGCCATCGGCTCCTCGATCAGGAAGACCTGGCTCGCGCCGGCATTGCTGGCTGCGTCGCGAATGGCGCGGCGCTCCACGCTGGTCGAGCCCGACGGCACGCAGATCACGATTTCGGGGAAGCGCCATGGCCGCGACTTGCCGCCATGCACCTTGGTTATGAAATGCTTGATCATCTGCTCGGCGACATCGATGTCGGCGATGACGCCGTCTCGCAGGGGGCGGATCGCCTCGATCGAATCGGGGGTCTTGCCCATCATCAGCTTGGCATCGTCGCCGACGGCCTTGACCCGCTTCACGCCGTTCAGCGTCTCGACCGCCACCACCGAGGGTTCATTGAGGACAATGCCGCGACCACGGACATAAACCACCGTGTTGGCCGTCCCCAGATCGATCGCCATGTCCTGGGAAGAGAGTTTGAAGAGTCGCGAGAAGATCGACATGCGTTGTCCTGTTCAGCGCGCCTGGCGACGCGTCGGGAATGCTGCACCATGATCCGTCCGCCTCGCCAAGAAACGCGAATTTATACGAAGAACGGGTCGCGGAATGCGCTCGCTTGGGCTAGTCCCCTTTCAATGTCAATACGCCGTCTGCCCGAGCATCTGGTCAACCGTATCGCGGCCGGCGAAGTGGTCGAAAGGCCGGCCAGCGCGCTCAAGGAACTGCTGGAAAATGCGCTGGACGCGGGCGCGCGGCAGGTGTCGGTGCGGATCGCCGGCGGCGGGCTCGACCGGATAGAGGTGAGCGATGACGGCTGCGGCATGGATTCGGATGAGATCATGCTGGCTCTCGAGCGCCATGCCACGTCCAAGCTGCCCGACGAGGCGATCGAGAATGTGACGACTTTGGGCTTTAGGGGCGAAGCTTTACCGTCGATCGCGAGCGTCGCGCGCCTGACGATCGAGAGCCGGCCGCCAAGGGCTGAGGGATGGAGTGTCACGATCGACAATGGCGCGCTGGCGACCGAGGGGCCGGCGGCGCTGCCGCCGGGCACACGGGTCATCGTCGAGCAGCTGTTCGGCAAGGTGCCTGCTCGCCGCAAGTTCCTGCGATCGCCCCGTGCCGAATATGCGGCCTGCCTGGACGTGGTGCGCCGTCTCGCAATGGCACATCCGGGCGTTTCCGTCAGCCTCGAAAATGACGGTCGACGGGTGTTGTCCGTGCAGGCGGGCGAGGGTCGAGAGGGGCGCGTGGCGGCGCTAACCGACCGCGCGCTGGCCGACAATCATGTAATCGTGTCACTCGAGCGCGAGGGCGTGCGCTTGTCCGGCGTGGCAAGCCTGCCGACCTATAATCGCGGCGTCGCCGACCATCAGTTCCTGTTCGTGAACGGGCGGCCGGTGCGGGACCGGTTGCTGGTCGGCGCGCTGCGCGCCGCCTATGCCGACCTGCTGGCGCGCGATAGGCATCCGGTGGTGGCCCTGTTTCTGGACGTTCCGGCAACCGAAGTGGACGTGAACGTTCACCCCGCCAAGACCGAGGTCCGCTTTCGCGATCCGGCGCTGGTGCGCGGGCTGATCGTGTCGGGCCTGCGCCGCGCGCTCGATGCGGAGGGGTTCCGCGCGGTGCAGCACGCTGATCCTGCCGCCTTAGCCGCGTGGCAGGTGGAGCCGGTCTCGCCCACGCCGATCGGCGCGATGCCCATTTTCGAAGCGGCGGGTGCCTCCCAGGCGCCATCGTTCGCGGATCGTCGCGCCAGCTTTTTCACGCCGCCGCCTCAGGCGCGCGCCGAACCGGCTGCTGCGGATGCGCCAGAGGGGCAAAGCTTCCCGCTCGGCGTGGCGCGAGGCCAGGTCGCGAGGACCTATATCGTCGCGGAAGCCGAAGATGGGCTCGTGATCGTCGATCAACATGCCGCTCATGAACGGCTCACGCTGGAACGGATGCGCCGGGCCATGGACGGGCAGGGGGTGGCCAGCCAGGCGCTGCTGTTGCCCGAAGTGGTCGAGCTGGACGAGCCGGCCTGCGATCGGCTGGAGGCACGGATCGCCGAATTGCGCGACTTCGGGCTGGACCTGGAGCGTTTCGGCCCCTCGGCGATGCTGGTGCGTGCTATCCCCGCAATGCTGGGACAGGCCGATGCGCAAGGGCTGATCGCCGACCTCGCCGACGATCTCGCCGCCTATGACGGCGCGCTGTCATTGAAGGCGCGGCTGGACCTCGTCGCTGCGACCATGGCCTGCCACGGGTCGGTCCGCGCGGGGAGGGTGTTGAGCGTCGCCGAGATGAACGCCCTGCTGCGCGAGATGGAGGTCACGCCGCGCTCCGGCCAGTGCAACCATGGCCGCCCGACCTGGGTGAAACTGGGCCATGGCGATATCGAAAAGCTGTTCGGGAGGAAATGACCCGCCTTGTCAGTTCCTGCGTGGATCAATCTCATCCAAGGCGCGACGGCGCGTGCTTCCGTCGCGCATGGCCATGGCCGCAGATGCGGTGGCGGGCCAGCTCGTGACGAAGGCAGAAGAGATCAGCGCTCCACCGCCATTCTGGCCGCAAGGCCGCCCAGTACCGTCCCCATGAACCAGCGCTGCGCCACCAGCCAGGTCGGTCGCTTGGCGAGGACCCCGGCGATCGATCCCGCTGCGCAGGCGATGATCGCGTTGACCGACAGGCTGACTGCAATCTGCGTAGCGCCAAGCACAAGTGATTGGCCGAGCAGTTGGCCCCGCGCGGGTTCGATGAACTGCGGCAGCAGCGACAGGTAGATCATCGCGACCTTGGGATTGAGCAGGTTGGTGAGCAGCCCCATCGCGAACAGCCTGGCGTTGCTGTCCTTGGGCAGCTGCTTCACCTGAAAAGGGGACCGCCCGCCCGGCCTCACCGCATTCCAGGCGAGCCACAGCAGATAGAGCGCACCCGCAATCCGCAAAGCGTCATAGGCATAGGGCACCGCCATCAGCAGCGCGGTGATGCCGAAGGCGGTGGCCAGCATGTAGAACAGAAAGCCGCAGGCCACGCCGAGCAGCGAGATGAGGCCTGCCGCGCGCCCCTGCGATATGGAGCGCGAAATGAGGTAGATCATGTTAGGGCCTGGCGTCAGCACCATCCCCAGCGAAACAAGGGCGAAGGCGACGACATGGGCAAAGCTGGGCATGGCAGGCGATCAACCAGCCCGCGTCCGCCACATCGCGATCGGGTTCATCGTCAATACCGGCTCGTCATGCTGGTTGAAGATGGTGACGCGGTTCTTCACGATCCCCATTTCCGGCCGGCTGCGCAGCGCTTTGGTCTCGATTACCTCGCTGGTTCCGCGCAGCGTGCCGCC
>JBEVME010000051.1:0-33987 GCA_040508785.1 Sphingobium sp. | reverse complement strand
GCGGCTGCGCTATTAAACGAGATCAGTAAATGAGCCGTACACCGGAAACGGTCATGAAAAGGGGGCCCCGGTTCCCCGGCCCCCCATAGTTTTGCCCACAGGGTGGGCCGATCCGTCCAAGGTAAGGAAGTCGGGCAGGCCGCCCGGCGCCGGGCCCCGGTCATCATTGGCGTCATTGCCGCCTTCGCTGCGCTCACGGCGCGGGCCGCGATCGCCACGATCGCCGCCATCACGACGCGGACCGCGACCACGGTCGCCACCGCCATCGCGGCGCGGGCCACGGTCGCCACCGCCATCACGGCGCGGACCGCGATCACCGCGCGGCTCACGCGGTTCGCGGGCGGGACGGGTGTCCTCCAGCTCGGCGCCGGTCTCCTGATCGACGACGCGCATCGACAGGCGCACCTTGCCGCGCGGATCGATCTCGAGGACCTTGACCTTCACTTCCTGGCCTTCCGACACGACGTCGGTCGGCTTCTCGACGCGCTCGTTGCGCATCTCGGAGACGTGGACGAGACCGTCCTTGCCGCCCATGAAGTTCACGAAGGCGCCGAAGTCGACGATGTTGACGACCTTGCCGTCATAGATCTTGCCGACTTCCGCTTCCTGGGTGATGCCCAGGATCCACTTGCGCGCGGCCTCGATCTGCGCCGGATCGGACGAGCTGATCTTGATCAGACCCTCGTCGTCGATATCGACCTTTGCGCCCGTTTCCGCGACGATCTCGCGGATGACCTTGCCGCCGGTGCCGATGACTTCGCGGATCTTCGACTTGTCGATCTGCAGCGTCTCGATGCGGGGGGCGTGGGCCGACAGCTCGGTGCGGGTCGAGGACAGCGCCTTCGACATCTCACCCAGGATGTGGGCGCGGCCTTCCTTGGCCTGGCGCAGGGCGACCTCGAAGATTTCCTGCGTGATGCCGGCAACCTTGATGTCCATCTGCATCGTGGTGATGCCCGCTTCCGTGCCCGCCACCTTGAAGTCCATGTCGCCCAGATGATCCTCATCACCCAGAATGTCGGACAGGACGGCGAAGTCCTTGCCTTCCAGGATCAGGCCCATGGCGATGCCGGAAACCGGACGCTTCAGGGGAACGCCGGCATCCATCATCGAGAGCGAACCGCCGCAGACGGTCGCCATCGAGGAGGAGCCGTTGGACTCGGTGATGTCGGACAGGACGCGGATCGTGTAGGGGAACTCGTCCTTGCTGGGCAGCACAGGGTGCAGCGCGCGCCATGCCAGCTTGCCATGACCGACTTCGCGGCGACCCGGAGCGCCGAAGCGGCCCACTTCACCGACCGAATAGGGCGGGAAGTTATAGTGCAGCATGAAGTTTTCATAGTGCAGGCCAGTGAGGCCGTCGATCATCTGCTCGCTGTCCTTGGTGCCCAGCGTCGTGGTGCAGATCGACTGGGTTTCGCCGCGCGTGAACAGCGCCGAACCATGGGTGCGGGGCAGGAAGCCGACGATCGCCTCGATCGGGCGGATCTGGGTCGTGGTACGGCCGTCGATGCGGCTGCCGTCCTTAAGGATCGCCCCACGCACGATTTCCGCTTCCAGCTTCTTGGTCAGCTTGATGCCGGCCATGACCGTCTGCGCATCGAGGCCGTCGGCGGTGAAGCTGGCCTTCGCCTTGGCGCGCGCCTCGTTCAGCAGGTTGGAGCGGACCGACTTGTCGGTCACCTTGTAGGCAGCGGCGATATCGGCGCCGATCAGCTTCTTGAGCTTGGCCTTGAGGTCGCCAAGATCATCGCTCTTGGCCATGTCCCAAGGGTCCTTGGCGGCCTTTTCGGCGAGCTTGATGATCGCCTCGACGATCTTCTTGGACGCTTCATGCGCGAACAGAACGGCGCCGAGCATGATGTCTTCCGACAGCTCCCTGGCTTCCGATTCGACCATCATGACGGCGTCATGGGTGGCAGCGACGACCAGGTCCAGTTCGCCGGTCTTCACCTCTTCCAGGCTCGGGTTGAGCTGATATTCGCCATCCTTGTAGCCGACGCGGGCAGCGCCGATCGGACCCATGAAGGGCACGCCCGACAGCGTCAGCGCGGCCGAGGCGGCGATCATCGCGACCATGTCGGGCTCGCTGTCGCCGTCGAACGACAGCACCTGAGCGATGACGTTGATCTCGTTATAAAAGCCCTCGGGGAAGAGCGGGCGGATCGGGCGGTCGATCAGGCGGGAAACCAGCGTTTCCTTTTCCGTCGCGCCGCGCTCACGCTTGAAGAAGCCGCCGGGGATACGGCCGGCGGCGGAATATTTTTCCTGGTAGTGAACGGTCAGCGGGAAGAAATCCTGGCCTTCCTTCACGCTCTTGGCGGCGGTCACGGCGCACAGCACCACGGTTTCGCCGTAGGTGGCCAGCACGGCGGCGTCGGCCTGGCGTGCGATACGGCCCGTTTCGAGGGTCAGCGTCTTGCCGGCCAGCTCGATCGATACTTTCTTTACATCAAACATCTGATTTCCTTTGCCCGCGCGGCCCTATTGCCGGGCGGGGCCTTGTGGACCCTTGCCAGATCCATTTGCAGGGAGTGCTCTCCCCTTTCCGTTCGGGCTGAGCTAGTCGAAGCCCAGTCCTTTCTTGTTCTTCTCGGAAGAGAAGTGCAGCCCTTCGACAAGCTGAGGGCGAACGGTGTGGGGGACGGTCCCCCGGCTATTCCACCGCCTTGCCGGATTGCCAGGCGACGGGTGTCAGAATCAGAAACGGCCCCGCGCGGGGGCCGTCCTTCGTGGACTGCGTTATTTCCGCAGGCCCAGCTTGGCGATGAGGTCGGTGTAGCGCGCCTCATCCTTCTTCTTGAGATAGTCGAGCAGCGAACGGCGCTTGTTGACCATCATCAGCAGGCCACGGCGGCTGTGATTGTCCTTGTGGTGGCCCTTGAAATGCTCGGTCAGGTTCGAGATGCGCTCGGTCAGGATGGAAACCTGGACTTCGGGCGAACCCGTGTCACCCTCGGCGCGGGCATGTTCCTTGATCAGCGCTTCCTTGCGCTCGGCAGTGATGGTCATCTAGTCGTCTTCCTTCGACATCAGGTTAAATCCGCGCACGACCCGGACATTTCCGTCCTCAACCTCGACCAGCGCGACGGGCGTGTCGCCCTGCATCGCCAGCATGAGACCTGTATGCGGTTTCCCAATAAGCACCTTCCCCTGTCGGAGCATTAGCGCTTCATCGGGAGAAACGGGGAGAGCCAGGATGTCGTCCAGCCCCGCCGTCAACGGGAGCATCAGCTCGCCGATGGCGCGCGCAGTAGCAGCATCGCGCAGTTTGTCCAGTGAAATCGCGGCGTCCAGGCCGAACAGGCCGGCCTTCACACGGCGGAGCATGGTGACATGGCCGACGGTGCCCGTCGCGATGGCGATGTCGCGGGCGAGGCTGCGGATATAGGTGCCTTTCGAAACATGGGCGCGAAGTGAAATCTCTTCTATTTCCTCCGCGTCAGCGCGTCTCCGCGTGAATCCATTTTCTTCGCGCGGAGGCGCAGAGGCGCGGAGAGAAAAAATGGTGACGTAGCGCGTCTTCATCTCGACGTCCTGCCCGGCGCGGGCCAGGTCATAGGCGCGCTGGCCGTCGATCAGGATCGCGCTGTAGGCCGGGGGCGCCTGTTCGATCGGGCCGGTGAAGCGGGGCAGCACGGCTTCCAGCTCTGCCCATGTGGGACGACGGTCGCTGGTGGCGATCACCTTCCCTTCCAGATCCAGCGTATCGGTCTGCGCGCCGAACGCGACCGTGAAGTCATAGATCTTGTCGCTGTCCAGCATCCGCCCGGCCAGCTTCGTCGCCTCGCCCACCGCGATCGGCAGTACGCCGGTCGCCAGTGGATCAAGCGTGCCGCCATGGCCGACCTTGGGCTTTGCCACGCCCGCCTGGCGCAGGGCGCGCTTCACCGCCGCCACCGCCTGGGTGGAACCAAGGCTGTGCGGCTTGTCCAGGATGATCCAGCCATGCATGTGCGCGCCCTTATCGGGCGGGGCGGAGGCTGTCAGCCCTTCATTGCGCCGATATAGGGAAGCTGCCGCCATGTTGGCTAACGCGTATGACTCCCTGATCCACTTACTATGTGAGGTCAGAGGGCCATTCCGCGCGCAAAAGACCGAACACCGCCGTATCGCGCACATAGCCTGTCCACGTTACGCGGTTGCGCCGCAGAGTCCCCTCATGCGTCGCGCCTAGCTTCAGCACCGCTGCCATGGACCGCGCATTGCGCGTATCGACCCGCCATTCAATGCGGTTGAAGCCGCAGGCATAGGCGTGGCCGATCATCAACCGCTTCATCGCTCCGTTGACGCCGGTGCCGCGCACAGCCGGTTCGATATAGGTGCCGCCAATCTCCACCACGCCGTTGGCGGCGTCGGGGTTGAGGTAATTGGTCATGCCGACCACAGCGCCACCCTGGACGACGGCAAAGGGAACGCGCGCGCCTTCGCCGTGAAAGCGCGCTGTTTCCGCCATTGCCGCGTCGAAATGGGCGCCGTGCCAGCTGACGGGATAAATGTCCCATATGTCGGGGTCGCGCGCGCAGGCGGCGCGGAGAGGTTCGACATGATGTTCGGCGAGCAGTTCCAGCCGGACCTGCCCTTCCCGCAGTGAGGCGACCAGCGCCTGGGCATCAGCCATGCATCTGCTCCATGAAATGGCGGCGGCAGAGCGCGACATAGCGGTCATTGCCGCCGATTTCCGTCTGCGCACCAGCGCGGATCGCCTTGCCCTGTGCATCGACGCGCAGGTTCATCGTCGCCTTTCGCCCGCAGTCGCAGATCGTCTTGATCTCGCTCAGCGTGTCGGCAAGCCCCAGGAGGCACGCGCTGCCGGAAAACAGTTCGCCACGAAAATCGGTACGCAGGCCGTAGCAGAGAACCGGGACATTGGCCTGGTCGCAGACGCGCGCGAGCTGCCAGACCTGCGCCTTGCCGAGGAACTGCGCTTCGTCGATCAGCACGCAGGACAGCGGCGTCGCGCCATGTTGGGCGGTGATGGCGGCGAAGAGATCGACATCCGGGTCGAACAGGTGCGCGTCCGCCTCCAGCCCGATGCGCGAGGCGATGCGGCCGGCACCGTAGCGATCGTCGAGCGCGGCGGTCCACAGCATCGTTTCCATCCCGCGCTCACGATAGTTGAAACTGGATTGCAGCAGCGTGGTCGATTTGCCCGCGTTCATCGAACTGTAGTAGAAATAGAGCTTGGCCATGGCCTCATCCTGGTTGGGCTGCGCCGCCCTCTCCCCGCGTAAGCGAAAAAGCTCAACGCGCGGTCGGCGCGACCTGCTTGAGGAAGCGGACGAGCGTATCGGCGAGCGCGATCCGCTTGTCAGAGAAGCTGTGGTCCGTGGGCCAGACCATCAGTTGCGCGTCGGGATTGCCGCCCTGCGCTTCGGCCGCGACCTTTCGCGCCATGGCGCCGATGCCGCGCTCCGCGCCGACGATCATCAGCGGGCGACGGGCATAGGCGAGCAGTCGGCGGCCAAGATCGAATCGGTCGGCGCCGGCCCTGATCTCGCCGGTCAGGCTTTCATAGGTGGCCCCCGCGAGCGGCGGCAGGTCGCTCGCCACCTCTTCCTTCCACGCCGTTTCGCCCTCCGGTGTCGCGAGACTGGCAACGGTCTGTGACGGGTCCCAGGGATCAATCAGGAACAGGCCGGCGACACGCGGTTCCGATGCGGCGGCATCGGCGGCCATGAAGCCGCCCATGCTGTGTCCGGCGACCACAATGGCGCTGGTGTCGATGCGGTATTTCGCAACCGTGGCAGCCTGGCCGAGATAGAGCAGTGCGGTGAAGGCATCTTCCGCCGCGTGGGAGAAGGAGAAGGTGCCGGGGCTGCCCCATGACCCGCGATAATGCAGCGTCAGGACGTTCCAGCCGGCACGCCGTGCGGCCTGGGCGAGGTCCAGATTCTGTTCGTTGCCGGGGAAGCCGTGGAGCAGCAGGAGCGTCGGATGCGTACCGGCACCGGCGGCGGTATACATCACCGCGTTCATCGCGCCGCCCCCCGCCGGGATGACGAAGGCGCTCACTCCGGCCGGATAGGCGGCGTCGGGCGCGGGATCGGTGGTGACCGCGGGGTGGATGGTCGGCTCTTTGGCATTTACCGACAGCAGACAGGGCATGAATGCTACCGCCGCAAACAGGACAGGAATTCTCTTCATGCCGATAACGTCTCCACATGAACCGGTGCATTTTCGCCCGCGTGAGGCGCAAGTGCGCGATCGAAGGTCAAAAAGGCGTCTGCCTGACAGGACGCAACGAGATGTATGAAGTCGGCGAAGTCGCCCCTTGATGCAAAGCGATCGACTGCCCAGGCCACGCCGTCGCGCGCTTCGATGACGACATCGGGCAATTCCAGCAATAGACGCAGGGCGAGCGCAGCCTGCTCGCGGCGCAAACCATATCGCGACCGTAGCAACCAAGCCGTTTCGAGAAAGACGGTAAGCGATATGTACACGCCCGTCCGTACCAGCGCGGCAGCGACAGCGGCCTGCGCGGCGTCATCAGCCATCAGCAGACGCACCAAGACATTGGTGTCGACGGCTTTCACCAGTCGCCCTTGGCCCCGCTTTTCGCCCAATGCTCCGCAATGGTTTCGTTCATCTCTTCGATCGTGACGGGCGGACCGTCATATTTGATGCGAGAATGAATCTCCGCCATGATTTCGTCGAAGCTGCGGCCAGATTTCCTTCGCTCTGGCCGCAACAGGACGCTATCGCCCATTTTAACGACCTCGAAAGGCTGGCCAGTGGTGTAACCGAGTTCATCCCGTACATCTTTGGGGATGACGATTTGCCCCTTGGCCGACATGGTGGTCTTGGCGTTCATAACGGTAAGATGCGTCTTACCACCTGCCGAGTCAATCTTCGTCGGTGGGTTGTTCCAGATCACGCGCCACCTTGGGCTGGCGGAGCAGCTTGTCGATATGGCTGCCTTCATCGAAGCTGTCGTCGGCCAGGAACTTGATCTTCGCGGCATATTTGAGGCGAGTGCGGGACGCCACTTCCTTCTGGAAATAGGCCGTGTTGGTGCGCAGCGCCTTGAGCACCGCCTCTTCCTCCTGCCCCAGCAGCGATTTCACGAACACGGTGGCATGGCGCAGGTCGGGGGACATGCGCACTTCAGTTACGCTCACGACATGCCTGGCCAGCACATCGTCATGCACGTCCCCGCGCTGAAGGATGTCCGACAGGATATGCCGCACCTGTTCGCCCACGCGCAGGAGGCGGACAGAAGGGCCTTCGGATTTTTCGGCCACTGCCATCAATCCTCAGGCACCAAGTCGTCGAGGCTGACGCCCAATTCCCCAGCCAGCTTGCGCCAAAGCGCGAATGACGCAGTCGCCAAACCACGCTCTACATTGCCGATATGCGAATGTGCGCATCCTACCCGCTCGCCCAATTCGGCCTGGGTCAGTCCCCGATATTTTCGCCAGGCATGAAGCGCGCTCCTCCCCGCCAGCATCTGATCTACCACCGCAACAGGCACATATTCTTCCATGTCCTGCCGTCGATTTTCAGCCTCCACAGCTGCCAAAAGGTCAGCTTTATCCTCGGCGATATCCACAAGGCGCTTATAGTCCTCAATGGGAAGCATCGCGATCTTCTGACCGGCGATCTCAACAATCTGCGCTGTCATGGGTTCACCTCATAAGCCGATCCGCGTGGCGCTATATCGTCGATCCAGAGAATGTCTTCCTCGACCCGGAAGATTACGCGCCAGTCCTGCACCCGAAGCCGATATTCCGGCCGTCCTTGCAACCGCTTCACATCGGCTGCCAAAGATTCGGGATCGTTCGCCAATTCGTCAATCTTCTGCCGGATAAGCAACCGCTTGGTGGCGCGCAGCAGCGCTTTCATCGCTGTTTTCGAAAAGCGAATGTCCACAAGGGCAGGTTAAACAATCAGTGAGAGGCCGTCAACAAATTTAACTTATAGCTACATTTATTGACGGCCTATTGTAACTCACAGTGTCCGGACGCGCTCCTCGACTTCGAAGAGTTCGAGCGTGTCGCCGACCTTGATGTCGTTTGTGTCCTGCAGCATCGCGCCGCATTCCATGCCGGCGCGTACTTCGGACACATCGTCCTTGAAGCGGCGGAGCGAGGCGATGACCGTGCGCGACACGATGACATCGTCGCGGGTAAGGCGCGCATTGAGGCCCTTGCGGATGATGCCTTCCATGACCAGCAAACCCGCCGCCTTGTCCTTCTTGCCGGCCGGGAAGACCTGCAGCACCTCGGCGCGACCGACGATCGTTTCGATCCGTTCCGGCGCAAGCTGGCCCGCCATTTCGTTGCGGACTTCCTCGATCAGGTCGTAGATCACGTCATAGTAGCGCAAGGACACCTTGTCCCGCTCGGCCAGCGGACGCGCCTTGGCATTGGGGCGGACGTTGAACCCGATCAGCGGCGCGCGGCTGGCCGCCGCCAGCGTCACGTCGCTTTCGGTGATCGCGCCGACACCCGAATGCAGGATGCGCACCTTGATCTCGTCGGTCGAAATGCGGTTCAGCGAATTGACGATCGCCTCGACGGATCCCTGCACGTCGCCCTTCACCACCACCGGATATTCGATGACATTGTTGTGCAGTGCCGAGAACATATGTTCGAAGCTGGTCGGGGCGTTGGTGGTGCGCTTCTTTGTCGCCTGTTCCTGCCGATAGGCGGCAACCTCGCGGGCGCGGGCCTCGTTTTCGACCACGGTCATCTGGTCGCCGGCCATCGGGACACCCGACAGGCCAAGGACCTCGACCGGAGTGGAGGGCCCTGCCGCCTTGATATTCTCGCCCTTGTCGTTGACGAGCGCGCGCACCTTGCCGCTTTCGGCGCCGATGACGAAGGTATCGCCGACCCGCAGCGTGCCCTTGCGGACGAGCACGGTCGCGACCGCGCCCCGGCCCTTGTCCAGCTTCGCCTCGATGACATTGCCCTCGGCCGCGCGATCCGGGTTGGCACCCAGTTCGAGCAGTTCGGCCTGGAGCAATATCTTCTCGATCAGCGTGTCGAGGCCGGTCTTCTTGAGCGCGGAAACCTCCACGTCCTGAACGTCGCCGCCCATATCCTCGACCACGATCTCATGCTCCAGCAGGCGCTCGCGCACCTTTTGGGGCTGGGCTTCGGGCTTGTCGCTCTTGTTGATCGCGACGATCATCGGAACGCCCGCCGCCTTGGTGTGGTTGATCGCCTCAATCGTCTGCGGCATCAGCCCGTCGTCGGCCGCCACCACCAGGATGACGATGTCGGTGACGTTGGCGCCACGCGCGCGCATCTCCGAAAACGCCTCATGGCCCGGCGTGTCGAGGAAGGTGATGACGTCACCGCCCTTGGTCGTCACCTGATAGGCGCCGATATGCTGGGTGATGCCGCCGCTTTCGCCCGACACCACGCTGGTGCCGCGCAGGGCGTCCAGAAGCGAGGTCTTGCCATGATCCACATGGCCCATGATCGTGACCACGGGGGCGCGGGGCTTCAGGGTTTCAGCCGCATCGGCCTCGCCCTCCATGCCCGCTTCGACGTCGGCTTCGGACACGCGCTGGATACGGTGGCCGAATTCCTCGACCAGCAGTTCGGCCGTATCCTGGTCGATCGGCTGGTTCAGCGTGACGGCTGTGCCCATCTTGAACAGGGCCTTCACCAGGTCCGCACCCTTTTCGGCCATGCGGTTGGCGAGTTCCTGCACCGTGATGCTTTCCGGCACGACCACGTCGCGCGACTGCTTTTCGCGCGGGGCGGAACCGCCGGAATAATGGGCGCGCTTTTCCTTCTCGCGGGCGCGCTTCAGCGCCGCAAGGCTGCGCGCGCGGGCGCTGTCGTCATCGGCCAGCGCCTTGGTGACGGTCAGCTTGCCGGCCTGGCGGCGATTATCCTCGCCCTTTTTAGCGCGCTCGGGCTTGGTTGGCTCGGGACGCTTGATCGGCGCCACCGGCGTGAAGCGGCGGGGCGGCGGGGTGCCGGTGCGCTCTTCCTGGGCGGGCGCCTGGGACGCTTCGGGCTCGGGCGCAGGTGCGGAGGCAGCCGTTGGCTCGGGCACAGGCACGGGCGTCACGGCTTCCCCCGCCACGGCGGGCTGCTCGGGCGCCTCGGGCTCGCTGCTCTTCTGTTCGGCGCGGCGCTTTTCTTCCTCGCTCGCCGCCTGACGCGCGGCATCCTCGCGACGGCGGGCCTCCTCGAGCGCGGTCATGCGCGCTTCCTCAGCCTCGCGCAGCAGTTTGGACTGCAATTCCTGGCGCGACATGAGGCTCGACTGCGGCGCGGGGCGCGCAGGAGCGGCCGGCGCGGGACGCGGCGGCTCGGCCGCGCGCGGCGCGGGCACGGGATCGGGCTGGGGAGCGACAACGGGCGCGGGTGCGGCAGCTTCGCCCGGCTTGCCCAGGATACGGCGGCGCTTCACCTCGACCACGACCGTATTCTTGCGGCCATGGCTGAACTGCTGCTGCACCTGGCCGGATTCGACCGTCCGCTTGATACCCAGCGGCTTGCGACCCAGAACCGGCTTGTCTTCCTTGCTGTCACTCATACGACTGAACTTTAACCCTTCACATCATTCCGACCGGATAGGCCCGTCGGCGCCCGAAACAGTGTTTTACATCATCATTGCCTTAAACGGCCGGCGCATCGGCGGAGTCCCGCTCCCCATGCACCGGCGCTCCGTTAGCGCAACCCAGATAGCTTTCCAAGCGGCCCAAGGCCGACCGCAGGCGCGACGCTGCCCGCGAGTCGGTAACCGCGATATGGACGACATTATCCCGCCCCATTGCCATAGATAGGGCGTCGCGGTCCACAGGCAAGACGAGGCCGGCCAGATCGGTGCCTTCAGCCTCCTGCCCCACGCGCAGCGCCTGGTCGAGTTTGCGGTTGCCGTCGGTCGCGCCGTCGGAGGAGTGGAGCAGCAGCTGGACCAGCCCCTTGCGGCAGGCAGTGTCGATCTTTTCGGACCCGGTGACGAGCATCGAGGCCTTGGCTTCAAGGCCAAGGCGGCTGAGGAGGTCCTGGCGCAGGCCAGCTTCGATGAGCGCGGGCAGATCGTCGGGGATGGACAGGGCGCCATCCTTGAAGGACCGCGCCAAGGCCCCTTTGAGCTTGCCCTTGGCGAGCGCGGTTTCCAGCTCGGCGCGCGACACGCCGATCCACGCGCCGCGCCCCGGCGCCTTGGCGCGGATGTCGGGCAGGACCTGACCCTCCGGCCCGATGGCGAGGCGGATCAGCGTGTCCGGCTCGGCGCGATCGCCGGTCAGGATGCATTTGCGTTCGGTCATGGCAAAACCCTCCCCGGCCCAGGGAGGTGGCGGGCGAAGCCCGACGGAGAGGGCGTGCCCCATGCGCAGGTCCGCCTTCCGGGCGCGCCCCCTCCACCAACCTTCGGTTGGTCCCCCTCCCCGTTCCGGGGAGGATTTGTGCGCCTTAGGCTCTCATCGGGAAGGGACCGCTGCATTGGCGTCCTCCCCTGTTGGAGCCGTAGATACCACCGCGCGATCGGCGATCAATATCCCGCCCGCGCCGTAATTCTCCGTCGAAACCTCGGAAATCACCACCTGCACGGCCGCCGGGTTCTTGCCCAGCCGATCGACAAGCGAACGGGTCACGTCCGCGACGATCCCCGCCTTCTGCTCGTGAGTGGCGCTTCCCGCCAGTCTGATATCGACGAAGGGCATGTGGCCTTAAGCTTCCTCGCCCTCGAACCAGTGGGCGCGCGCGGCCATGATGATTTCATTGCCCTGTTCGTCAGACAGGCCATATTCGGACAGCACGCCACCCTTTTCTTCCGACGCGTCGTTGCGGCGGCGGCGCGGATCGACCCGCTTCTTCTGCACCAGCTCGTCGGTGGCGAGATCCGCCAGATCGTCGAGCGTCTTGATGCCCGCCTTGCCCAGCGTCACCAGCATGGCTTCGGTAAGGTGCGGGATTTCGGCCAGCGCATCCTCAACGCCCATGCTGCGGCGCAGTTCGCGCGCAGCGGACTCGCGCCGGTCAAGCGCTTCGAGCGCGCGGCTCTGCAATTCGCCGGCCAGTTCGTCGTCAAAGCCTTCGATCGATGCCAGTTCGTCCAGCTCGACATAGGCGACCTCTTCCAGCTCGCCAAAGCCCTCGGCGACCAGCAGTTGCGACAGCGTCTCATCGACGTCCAGTTCGTTCTGGAACAGTTCGGACCGGGTCACGAACTCCTTCTGGCGCTTCTCGGACGCGTCGGCCTCGGTCATGATGTCGATCGCCTTGCCGGTCAGCTGGCTGGCGAGACGGACATTCTGGCCGCGGCGGCCGATGGCCAGGCTCAGCTGATCGTCGGGGACGACCACCTCGATCCGCTCCTCCTCCTCGTCGATGACGACGCGGGCGACCTGGGCGGGCTGGAGCGCGTTGACGACGAAGGTCGCGGTGTCCTCGCTCCAGGGGATGATGTCGATCTTCTCGCCCTGCATTTCCTGCACGACGGCCTGCACGCGGCTGCCCTTCATGCCGACGCAGGCGCCGACCGGATCGATGCTGCTATCGCGGCTGATGACGCCGATCTTGGCGCGGCTGCCCGGATCGCGGGCGGCGGCCATGATGGTGATGACGCCGTCGTAGATTTCAGGGACTTCCTGCGCGAACAGCTTCTTCATGAAGTCGGGGTGCGCGCGGGACAGGAAGATTTGCGGCCCGCGATTTTCGCGGCGCACGTTCAGGATGATCGAACGGATGCGATCGCCGACGCGGACGACTTCGCGCGGGATCTGCTGGTCGCGGCGAATGACGCCCTCAGCCCGGCCGAGGTTGACGACGACATGGCCGAACTCGACGGACTTCACCACGCCGGTGATGATCTCGCCCACGCGGTCCTTGAATTCCTCGTGCTGGCGCTCGCGCTCGGCGTCGCGCACCTTCTGGAAGATCACCTGCTTGGCGGACTGGGCGTCGATGCGGCCGAGGTCGATCGCCGGCAGCGGATCGACGATGAAATCGCCGACGACCGAATCCGCCTTCAGCTTCTGCGCGGCCTTGAGGTCCACCTGCTTGAAATAATCCTCGACCTCCTCGACGACCTCGACCACGCGCCACAGGCGCAGGTCGCCGGTTTCGGGGTCCAGCTTCGCGCGGATGTCGTTTTCGGCGCCGTAGCGGGCGCGGGCGGCGCGCTGGATCGCGTCCTCCATCGCCTCGATGACGATCGCCTTGTCGATCATCTTCTCGGACGCGACGCTGTTGGCAATCGCGATCAGTTCGGCACGGTTGGCGGAAATGGCGTTGGCCATGACTAAACCCTTATTCCTCGGTTTCGAATTCGTCCGCTCCATCGGGGGAGAGCGGCATGGTAGCAGAAATCAATGCGTCGGTCAGTATCAGCTTCGCATCGGTGACAAGCGCGAAGGGAATGGCGACTTCGCCCGCCTTCGCGTCCCTGAACAGGATATCGTCGCCCTCGACACCGCCAAGGACGCCGCGGAAGCTCTTGCGCCCATCGACCGCCTCGCTGGCCGAAATCTTCGCTTCATGGCCGGCCCATTCGCGGAAATCGTGCAGCCGGGTCAGCGGCCGGTCGATACCGGGCGAGCTGACTTCCAGCCTGTAGGCTTCCTCGATCGGATCGACCTCGTCGAACAGGTCCGACAGGCGGCGCGAGATGGTCATGCAATCCTCGATCACCAGCTGCCGGGTTTCGCGCCGCTCGGCCATGATCTGAAGCGTACGCTCCTCACCCGACCCGAACAGCCGCACACGCACCAGGTCGAAGCCCAGGGCCTTCACCTCGGGCTCGATCAGTGCGGTCAGGTCGGCGATGTCCGCCATGCAGTCTCCGGAAAAAGATAAGCCGCTCCGCGCCGCGAACCATCCGGCCCGCGACCCCGACATGTTTGACGATGTAAGGAAGCAAGCGCGATATAGGGGGGATGGGCAAAGGCTGCAACCTTATTCGTCGCGCGCTATTCTAGCCATCAGGTTGAGCGCTTGGAGAACAGACATGCCCCGTACCCTATTGGCCGCCCTGCCCCTCGCCCTGATCGCCTGTGCTGCTGACAATGCCACGGGTCAGAACGCTGCCACCATCGAGAGGCCGTTCAAGACGTCGGTAATCGCCGATTTCGACGCGCCCTGGGCCATGACCTTCCTGCCGGACGGGCGGATGCTCGTGACGGAGAAGGCGGGCGGGCTGGTCCTGTTCGATCCGAAGAACGGCACGAAAATCCCCATCGCCGGCATCCCGCAGGTCGACAGCGCGGGTCAGGGCGGGCTGATGGATGTGATTCTTTCGCCGACCTTCGCGCGCGACAAGCGTGTCTATTTCAGCTTTTCCGAGGCGCGCGGGCAAGGCAAGGGCGTGGTGCTGGCGAGCGGCGCGTTCGATCAGGCGAGCGACGGCACCACGAAGCTGGACGGGGTGAAGGTGATCTTCCGCGCCAGCGACTATGTGGCGGGCAACGGCCATTATTCGGGCCGGATCGCCTTCGCGCCGGACGGGCAATATCTGTTCTTCACCAATGGCGAGCGGCAGAAATTCGACCCGGCGCAGGACCCCAAATCGACGCTGGGCAAGGTGCTGCGCCTCAACCTGGACGGCAGCCCGGCGGCGGGCAATCCGCTGGCGGCGAAAGGCTTTCATCCCGCAGTCTGGTCCTATGGGCATCGCAACCTGCTGGGGCTGGCGTTCGATGGCGAGGGGCGGTTGTGGGAGCAGGAAATGGGACCCAAGGGCGGCGACGAGGTGAACCTCATCAAGCCCGGCCTCAACTATGGCTATCCCAAGGTGTCGAACGGCAGCCATTATGACGGCCGCGACATTCCCGACCACAAGCCGGGCGACGGCTATGAGGCCCCGAAAGTCTGGTGGAACCCGGTGATCTCGCCGGGCGGCCTTGTCTATTATTCGGGCGATATGTTCCCGATGTGGAAGGGATCGCTGTTCATCGGCGGGCTGTCGAGCCAGTCGCTGGTGCGCGTGAAACTGGACGGCGAGACGGCGGCGAAGGCCGACCAGTGGGACATGGGCGCCCGCATCCGCGAGGTCGAGCAGGGGCCGGACGGGGCGCTGTGGGTGCTGGAAGATGGCGACGACAGGTCGCAAGGGCGGTTGTTGAAGCTGACGCCGGTGGAGTGATCGCCGATCAGCGCGAAAATTCCTCTTCATCTTTGCATGTGATCCTTCGATAGTCCTACGGGCTATTCGAAGGACCATGATGAAAAATCACCCGCGTCCGAATGGGTTTCGCGATAGCCGGTCTGCGCCAACGCTGGCGCACAGAATCCAGTTTCCGCACCCATGCGCTGGCCAGTGCGGCCCGCGCCGATCTGGTGGGCGATCGTCCTTCTCGTATCGACGTTGGTCATGGCGTTCGAGGTGCTGAACTCAGCGCTGGAACGGCTGATCGATCACCTGCATCCTGAAATCCGGAGATAGGCGTGGTGAAGGATATGGAGGCTGGGGCGGTGCTGCTGCTGAGCGGCGGTGCGGTAGTAATTGCAGGCTGCCTCATGGCAGAATTGCTGCAATAGTTGCGCGCGAATGACCAACTTCGTCATCCTGAACTTGTTTCAGGATCCGTCGTGCCCCGATGGCGGTCGAGGGCGACGGTTCGCCACCTGTCCGTCCGGCCTGGGCAAGACGGCTTGGGCGAGGCTGCTCTGCCCATCCACTGCCGTGCCATCCGGCCGGATGGATGCTGAAACGCGTTCAGCACGACAATGGAATAAATGGCCCGCAGATCAGGATGCTGTTTACACCAGCCGGCTCTGCTTCACCGCCGCTTCGATGAAGCTGGCAAAGAGCGGGTGCGGGTCGAAGGGTTTGCTCTTGAGTTCCGGGTGGAACTGGACGCCGACGAACCAGGGATGGTCGGGCCGCTCGACGATCTCGGGCAGCATTCCGTCGGGTGACATGCCCGAGAAGATGAGGCCGCCCTTCTCAAGCCGCTCGCGATAGCCGCCGTTCACCTCATAGCGGTGGCGGTGCCGTTCGCTGATGTCCGTGCCGCCATAGATTCCCGCGACCACGCTGTTGCCGTCGAGCTTGGCCGGATAGGCGCCCAGCCGCATCGTGCCGCCCAGGTCGCCGCCAGCGGAACGCTTCTGAAGGCCCTCTTCGGTCATCCATTCGGTAATCATGCCGACCACCGGCTCGCTGGTTTCGCCAAATTCGGTGGTCGAGGCGTTCTCGATCCCGGCTGTGTTCCGTGCGCCCTCGATACAGGCCATCTGCATCCCCAGGCAGATGCCGAAGAAGGGGACGTTGCGTTCGCGGGCGAAGCGAACACTGGAAATCTTGCCCTCGCTGCCGCGTATGCCGAAGCCGCCGGGAACGAGGATGCCGTGCATCGGTTCGAGGAAGGCGGCGACGTCGTCGCCCTTTTCGAACAGCTCGGCGTCGAGCCACTTGATGTTGACCTTCACCCGGTTGGCGAAGCCGCCATGGGTCAGCGCTTCGTAGAGCGACTTGTAGGCGTCGAGCAGCCCGACATATTTGCCGACCACGCCGATCGTGACTTCGCCCTCCGGATTCTGCTGCCGGTCCATGATGTCGGTCCAGCGCGACAGGTCGGGCTTCGGCGCGGCCTCAATCCCGAAGGCGCGCAGCACTTCGACGTCCAGCCCCTCGGCATGATATTGTTCGGGCACGGCGTAGATGCTCTTGGCATCGAGCGCGGGGATCACCGCCTCGGGGCGGACGTTGCAGAACAGGGCGATCTTGCGCCGCTCGCTCTCGGGCAGCGGATGTTCGCAGCGGCACAGGAGGATATCGGGCTGGATGCCGAGCGACGTCAGTTCGCGCACCGAATGCTGGGTCGGCTTGGTCTTGAGCTCGCCCGCCGCCGCGATGTACGGCACGAGCGTCACATGCACGAAGATCGACTGGCCCCGGCCCAGGTCATTATGCAGCTGGCGGATCGCTTCCATGAAGGGAAGCGATTCGATATCGCCGACCGTCCCGCCTATCTCGCACAGCACGAAGTCCAGATCGTCCGTATCGGCAAGGGCGAACGCCTTGATCTCGTCCGTGACGTGCGGGATCACCTGGACGGTGGCGCCCAGATAGTCGCCGCGCCGTTCCTTGGTGATGATCGTCTGGTAGATGCGACCCTGGGTGACATTGTCGCTCTGGTGCGCCGAAACGCCGGTGAAGCGCTCATAATGGCCAAGGTCGAGATCGGTCTCCGCCCCGTCGTCGGTCACATAGACTTCGCCATGCTGATAGGGCGACATCGTACCCGGATCGACATTCAGATAGGGATCGAACTTGCGGATCCGCACACTGTAGCCCCGCGCCTGCAGCAGGGCTGCGAGCGATGCGGCCATCAGGCCCTTGCCAAGCGAGGAGACCACGCCGCCGGTGATGAATATATACCGCGCCATGGGAGGTAAGGCTTAGCCT
Organism: Sphingobium sp.; assembly: GCA_040508785.1. Taxonomy (GTDB): domain Bacteria; phylum Pseudomonadota; class Alphaproteobacteria; order Sphingomonadales; family Sphingomonadaceae; genus Sphingobium. The sequence goes on along the minus strand of JBEVME010000051.1, from coordinate 16,662 downwards.
TTCGGACATGCGTTGGGCAAGCGCGCGAATCCGCACGCGGCCAAAAAAAGGTGGATGGTCGCCGACGCGATCAGTTGGCGAGCGGAACGGCCCCATTGGCGGTCTCGTCCTTGCCGACGCTGCGCGCCGCGCCTGCCAGCGGGTCCCCGCTCGCGGGCGCCGGTGCGGGCGCGCCGGTCGCGGGGGCACCGCTCTTCACCAGCGACGTGTCGATGTCGCCCGGCGCATGGCGGACGGCGGCGATCACCGCCAGAACGATCGACAGCAGGACGAAAATGGTCGCGAGGATCGAGGTCGACCGGGTCAGAAAATCAGCCGCGCCGCGCGCCGACATGAAGCCCGCCGGGCTCCCGCCTACACCAAGCCCGCCGCCTTCGTAGCGCTGCAAGAGGATGACGGTGACGAGACAGGTGGAGATGAGGGCCTGCACGACGAGAAGGAAGGTGAACAGGGGGGCGGTTTTCCGTCCGGTGTTGGATGCGTTGGGGCGCACATAGCGATGATGGGCGATGCGGGCAACCGGCGTGGTGCCGCTTATCGTCGTCTCGCGCCGTCCGTCGCGCCGTGTCCCCCTTGCCGTGCCCTCTTGCCCAGTCTCAACCCGCCGCAGCGATCACCGGCTCGAACTTGGCGGCCGTCAGGCTCGCGCCGCCGACCAGGCCGCCGTCGACATCGGGAATGGCCAGCAGTTCAGCGGCGTTGTCTCCATTCATCGACCCGCCGTAGAGGATGCGCAGAGCGTCGGCTTCCGCGCCGATCCTCGTCGCCAGCGCGGCGCGCAGTGCCTTGTGCATGGCGTCGACCGCTTCCATCGTCGGGATGCGCCCGGTGCCGATCGCCCAGATCGGTTCATAGGCGATGGCGAGCCAGTCGGCCGCCGCCCCGTCGGGCAGCGATGCGAGCAGCTGTGCGGCGACAACGGCTTCGGCGTCGCCCGCGTCGCGCACGTCCAGGCTTTCCCCGACGCAGAGGATGACCTTGAGTCCGGCCGCCTTGGCCGCCAGCGCCTTGGCCGCGATATCCGCGTCTGTCTCCGCCTGGTCTTGGCGGCGTTCGCTATGGCCGACGATGACCCACTGCGCGCCCGCTTCGGCCAGCATTTCGGCCGACAGGCAGCCGGTGTGTGCGCCGCTGGCCTTCATGTGCGAATCCTGCCCGCCGATGAAGGCGCCACCCTTCCTTTCGGACGCGGCCAAGATCAGCGTTGCGGGCACGCACAGGCCCACCTCGACCGCCGGGTGCCGCGCCGCGATCTGGCCGATGGCCGCCACTTCGTCCAGATGCGCGCGCATACCGTTCATCTTCCAGTTGCCGACCACCAGCTTGCGCCTGCTCATGCCTGTATGTCCCCTGTCGTCTCGATGCCCCGGCGATGAACGGCCGCGGCCGATTTGTCCAGCCCGCGCCGATGCCGCACTTGCCGCGCCACCGTTCCCCGCTTAAAGGCCCGCCACTGGTAGAGTTTTCCCGGACACCCCTATGCTGTCTTTTTTCCGTCGCTTCATCCATTCCCGCTGGGGCGCGCTCTGGGCGCTGCTGCTGCTGGGCGTGATCGCGTTCGCCTTCATTGCGGGGGATATCACCAGCGGCAGTTTCGGCACCTCTTTCGGCGGCGGGGGCGGGACGGCGGCGAAGGCGGGTGGCGCATCGCTGTCGGAGCGCGAATTGCAGGAGCGGCTCCAGCGATCCTTCGAAAATGCGCGCAAGGCCAATCCGGGTTTGCAGATGGACGACTTCCTGGCGCAGGGCGGCGGCAGGCAGGTCTATGACCAGCTGGTCCAGGCGATGGCGCTGAAGGAATATGCCGCGCGCGCCGACGTGCATATCAGCAAGCGGCTGATCGATGCGCAGATCGCGGCCATCCCGGCCTTCCAGGATGCGGTCGGCAATTTCAGCCCCGACCTCTTCCGCCAGGCGCTGGCCCGCGAGCGGATTTCCGAACAAGCGCTGCGCGACGATATCGCGCGCGGCATCCTGGAGCGGCAGATGCTGGTCCCGGCCACGCTGGGCGTGAAGCTGTCGCCGAGCACCGTGCTGCCTTACGCGTCCCTGCTGCTGGAAGCGCGTCAGGGCACGATCGCCGCCATACCGTCGGTCGCCTTCATCGACGCGAGCAAGCCGACCGACGCGCAGCTGGCCGATTATTACAAGCGCAACGCCGACCGTTTCACCGTGCCGGAGCAGCGCCGCATCCGCTATGCCCTGATCGACGTCGAGCGCTTCGCCACCGCCGCGCAGCCGACCGATGCGGAGATCGCAACCTATTACAAGCAGAATGCAGCCGCCTATCAGGCGAAGCAGAGCCGCAGCGTGGAGCAGCTGGTGCTGCCGACCGAGGCCGGCGCAAAGGCCATTGCGGCAGAGGTCAAGGGCGGCAAGACGCTGGCCGCCGCCGCGCAGGGCGCCGGACTCGCGGCGTCGACGCAGGCCGATCAGAGCCTGGATGCGTTGACCCGCGCCACGTCAAAGCCGCTCGCCGACGCCGCTTTCGCTGCCAAGCAAGGGGAACTGGTCGGGCCGGTGCGCGGGCCGCTCGGCTGGGTGCTGCTGCGCGTCACGGCCATCAAGGACAGCCCTGCGCGCTCGGTCGACGCCGTGCGCGGCGAGATCGTCACCGCGCTGCGGGCGCAGAAGGAAAAGCAGCTGCTGACTGACTTTACCGGCAAGATCGAGGATCAGATCGCCGAGGGCGGCGCCTTCGACGAGGTGGTCAAGGATAATGGCCTGAAGCTGGAAACCACGCCGCTGCTGGTCGCCGCGGGCAAGTCACCCGAAGACATGGCCTATGTTCTGCCGGAGGAAGTTAAGCCGCTGCTGGCCCCCGTGTTCGGCATGGGCCAGGACGATGACGCGCAGCTCGTGCCAATCGCCCCGGACAAGCGCTATGCCCTGGCGGCGCCCGGCGAGATAAAGCCGGCGGCACCGCCGCCGCTCGCTACGGTCAAGGACGCCATCGTCGCGCAGTACAAGCTCAACCAAGGGAACGAAAAGGCCAAGGCGCTGGCCGAGCAGGTGCGCGCCAAGGTCGCCAAGGGCCAGACGCTGGCGGCGGCGATCGCCGCATCGGGCATCCGCCTGCCCCCGCCGCAGGTCGTGGGCGGCCGCCGGGCCGACCTGATGCGCGGCGACCAGCGCCCGCCCGCCGAGATCGCCATTCTCTTCGGCATGGCCGCGAACAGCGTGAAGACGCTGCCGATCGGCCAGGACCGCGGCTATTTTGTCGTCCAGCTGAACGGCATCAAGCGGGGCGATGCCGGCACGCAGCCAGCCTTGGTCAAACAGGTCGGCGACGAGCTGGCACAGGTGGTCGGCCAGGAATATGCCGAGCAGCTGAGCCGCGCGTTCGAGCGCGAACTGGCCGTGAAGCGCTACCCCGAGGCGGTCGCCAGAGCGACCGCTGCGCTGCGCTCGGACAGCGGCGCGCAATAGCGATGGGCGAGCGCAGCGGGGCCGGGATCGAGCGCGCGCGCGCGGCGCTGGCGCAGGGCCGTTCGGCGCTGGTGTGGCGGCGCCAGATCGCCGACACCGACACGCCCATTTCAGCGGCATTGCGCCTGTTCGAGCCCGATCGCGGCGACTTCCTGCTGGAGTCGGTGGAGGGCGGATCGGTGCGGGGACGTCACAGCCTGATCGGCCTCGCGCCCGACCTGGTCTTTCGCGCGCGCGGCGAGACTGCCGAGATCAATCGCCAGTGGGCAACCGACCGCGATGCATTCCTGCCAGCAGACCAGGACGCCCTTCCCGCCCTGCGCGCGCTGGTGGCCGAATGCCGGGCCGAACCCGATCCCGATCTGCCGCCCGCGCTCGCCTGCCTGGTCGGCTATTTCGGCTATGAGACGGTGGGGCTGGTCGAAAAGCTGCCTCGCCCTGCGCCCAACCCCATCGACCTGCCCGACATGCTGTTCGTGCGACCGACGGTGATCCTGATATTCGACCGGCTGGCGGATGCGCTCTATCTGGTCGCGCCTGTCTGGGCCGGCGGCTTTGCGGATGCGGATCAGGCGATCGACGCAGCGCTCGACCGGATCGACGCGACCGCGGCGCGACTGGCGACACCCCTGCCCGCGCCCGGCCCGACGGCGGAGATCGCCGACATCGCCGTCACGCCGGTACTGGAGCCCGGCCGTTACGAAACGATGGTCGATCGGGCCAAGGAGTATATCGTCGCAGGCGACATATTTCAGGTCGTGCTGGCGCAGCGCTTCACCAGCCCCTTCACCCTGCCACCGATCGCGCTTTATCGCGCGCTGCGGCGGATCAACCCCTCGCCCTTCCTCTATTATCTGGACCTGCCAGGCTTCGCGCTGATCGGGTCCAGCCCCGAGATACTGGTCCGCGCGCGCGACGGCGAAGTCACGATCCGTCCGATCGCCGGCACCCGCCCGCGCGGCAAGACCGCCGGAGAGGATGCGGAAAACCGGGCGAGCCTGCTCGCCGATCCCAAGGAGCGGGCCGAGCATCTGATGCTGCTGGACCTGGGCCGCAATGATGTAGGCCGGGTGGCGACGGCCGGATCGGTGCGCGTGACGGACAGCTACACGGTCGAATTCTACAGCCATGTCATGCATATCGTATCGAACGTGGTCGGCCGGTTGTCGCCGGAGAAGGATGCGCTGGACGCGCTGTTCGCTGGCTTCCCGGCCGGCACCGTCTCCGGCGCGCCGAAGGTCCGTGCCTGCCAGATCATCGCGGAGCTGGAGCCGGAGACGCGCGGCGCCTATGCCGGCGGGGTCGGCTATTTCGGGCCGGACGGCAATATGGACAGCTGCATCGTGCTGCGTACCGCCGTGCTGAAGGATGGCGTCATGCATGTCCAGGCCGGCGCCGGGATCGTCGCCGATTCCACCGCCGAATATGAGCAGCGCGAATGCGAGGCGAAGAGCGGGGCATTGATCGCCGCCGCGCGCGAAGCCGTGACCCTCGCCCGCCGGGGCACCTTCGGGCAGTAGGTGTCAGATCCGCCGGTGACGGAAGCTGACGTCGAACTGGAGCCCTACCATCAGCTGGCCGCGTTCGCGCGTGTCAAGCGGCCCGATCGACAGGTGATTCCAGAAGGCCGATCCATCCTTGCGATAGTTTATGATGTCGCGGTCGATGCGCTCGCCGCGCCGCACCGCCATGCTGATTTCGGCTACGATTTCCCTATCGGTGCCGGTGCCCTGGAGGAAGCGGCAGTTGCGTCCGATGATCTCGGCCGCCGGGTAGCCGGTCAGCCTGCAAAAGCCCTCGCTGGCGAAGATGATCGGATTGTCTGGCAGCGACGGGTCGGTGAAGACAACCCCCTGGGTCCATGTCGGCAGCGCATCGGCCATGAGTCCCAGCAGCCGGGCAGCGTCACTCTCGCTCAGTTCCATGCCGGCGGTCGCCATAGGATTCCCCTCGTCCAGCCTGTCAAAGCATAAGGTGGCCGCCGGGTTCCACGCGGTGCGGCATACCGATCGCCGTATCCATGAGCAAGCTGGCCGGCGGCGTGATTTTACGACATCTGCAGGGCACCGATCGAAATGATCTTGGCCGAACTGTTCAAGCCAAGCTGAGCCGCCGGCCTAGCGGCATCCTCGCCAGCCCATGGCGCCGCGTTCGGCCTGGTCGAGGTGAAGATGATCGCGGTGCGCCGCATTATAGTCGGGCGACAAGACGGTGGAGAACAGGTCGCAGGCGCCGTCGCGTACGGCATGAAGAAACGCTGCGTCCTTTCCTTGACCGGTCCAGTCGCCGACCACGCTGATCCGGCGCCCGTCGGCCAGGACGAACGCAGCCACGTCGATGGCGTCGGCTGTCGCATGTTCGCTGAAATCCCCGCTGCTGCGGCCGTACAGGCGACGACAGCTATAGGCGCCGAAATGGTCGATCCGCCGCACGCTGCTGCCCAGCAGCCGTTGCGCGGCGGGCTGCACGACCTGCCACTCCCACAATTTGAGCGCTGCCGCGACTGGACATGAGGGCGCCACGGAGGCAGGGGCCAGTGCGATCGCGCCCGCTGTCGGCTTCAGTCGCACCGCATCGACATAGGCGCAGCGTCCAGCACCGCCTGGCTCCAGCGCCGCATAGGCAACGCCAGCCCGATCGAGAAGCGCGCTGCAGCGGGCGGGATCGTCGGTCAGCGCGGCGAGCTTGCGCCCGGTGAGAAGGCCAATCGGGTCGGCGAGGTCGAGCGGGGTCCAGGGCAGGTCCTGCGGCCGTTCCTTCAGGAAAGCATAGCCGACCAGCAGCAGCGCAAGCAGGCCGACGAGCAGGATCGCGCGACGCAGGAGACGGTGGAGCCGGGCCATGACCTAAGCACGCAGGGCGCTGACCATTGGTTCCGACGTGACCGGATAGCCAAGATGGTCCGGGATGCACAGATGTGGCACACCGTCGCGATGCTCCGCCCAGGGGCAGACCTTTTCGACCGGGATGGCGGCGGCATGGTCGACCAGGGCATCGAACGTCGCGAACAGCGCCAATCGCTCAAGATTGCGCCGCGTCGGGAAGATGATCCGCAGTTCGCCCGCATCGTTGCGCGATAGCAAGGATGGCGCGCTGTCCCAGAATAGGTGGACATTCTCGCGCGTGTCGATGCTCGCATCCTGATCCGCGGGCGCACGGGCGACATAGAAGCGGGTATCGTAGATGCGGGTCGCCCCCTCGATCCTGGACGGCTGCCAGCGCGCGAAGGGGATCAGGCCATGAAGATCGAGGACCAGGCCATGAGCGGCAACCTGATCGGTCAGCGTCGCCCCCTCTGCCATCGCGGCGCGCATCGCGGCCAGCATCGCCCTGTCTACGCGCGGCCCTAGGCCGATCCCAAGGCCGCTTTCCTCCAGCGTCTCGCGGATCGCCGCTATCCGCGCCGCTGCATCGTCGGGGTCGAGGCCATGGTCCATGGACGCCGCCATCAGGCGATCGTCCTCATCCACCGCGCCGCCCGGAAACACCAGCGCACCCGCAGCAAAGACCATCGTCGCCGCACGTTCCGTCATCAGCAATTCGGGATGGCCATCGGGCCGATCGCGGACGATGACAAGCGTCGCCGCAGGCCGTACAAGCAATGTCGGATCGGTCATGCGGACAGCCTTACCCATCGCGGGGTGCGCTGGCAAAGTGGCCGGTGTAAAGCGTCCGCTACATTACAGGAAAACCAACCGGAGAAAGGTTGGTGGAGCCTAGCGGGATCGAACCGCTGACCTCGTCATTGCGAACGACGCGCTCTCCCAGCTGAGCTAAGGCCCCGTAACGGAGCGCCGCCTATAGGCGAGCCTAATATGCCTTGCAAGGTCTTTCACGCCATTCTGGAGCCCCGCGCCAACGCGGCCAGCATGGGCGGAGCGACGAGCCATCCCTTTGCGCCAGCGCGAGAATCCGTGCGCGGCGAGGCGCCCGCGCGGCGGGATATTACCCAGGCGTAACGCCCGGAACGATGCGGCCCTCCCGTCATTGGTGGCATGTCGGCGCGGCGGCGATCGTCGCGCGTAATGACCGATAAGGAGACGGAACATGGGTTACCAAGGCGGACGCCGTTATGGTGGGGACCAGGGTAATTGGGATCGCGACGACCATCGCGGTCAGCGTGGCTGGCGCGACGAACAGGCCTATCGATATGGCACGCGCGGCCAGTTCGGCGGCCCTGAGCAGCGCCGCAATCCCCAGGGCTACGATCCCGAGGAGCGCGGCTTTTTCGATCGGGCAGGCGACGAGGTTCGCAGCTGGTTCGGCGACGAGGAAGCCGAGCGGCGGCGCGAATATGACGAATATTACAACCGCCCTTATGGCGACTCGCGCGACCAGTCGAGCAGGCTCGGCTATGCTTCGGCAGCGCGCAGCGACTATCTGCCGAACCGGGGCTATGCGCCCTATACCGGCGAGCGCAGCGGCTATGGCAGCGAAGACCATGGCAGCCGCATTCGCGGCTACGGTCCGCAGCAGCATCATGACGCCAATTATCATGCCTGGCGCCAGCAGCGGATCGACGAGCTGGACCGCGATTATGCGGAATATCAGACAGAGCATCGCGAGCGTTTCAACAGCGAGTTCGGTAGCTGGCGCAATCGCCGGGGCGAACAACGCCAGGCGGTCGCCCAGGTGCGCGAGCATCATGAGGTGGTCGGGAGCGACGGAAGCCATGTCGGCAAGGTCGATAAGGTGCGCGGCGACCGCATCATCCTGACCAAGAGCGATCAGGATGCGGGCGGCGTCCATCATTCGATCCCGTCGAGCTGGATCAAGTCGGTCGATGCCAGCAAGGTCACGCTGGAAAAGACCGCTGATCAGGCCCATGCCGCCTGGAAGGCCGAGCGCGACAACCAGGCGCTGTTCGGGCGCGGCGACGATCGCGACGAGCGCTGGGGATCACAAAGCCGGTCCGACTATCAGCAGACCAGCGGCAACCGCTGACCTAGCTGCCCTGCCGTCACGGAGGGCTTGGGGGAGGGTGCATCGCACCCTCCCCCTTTCGCTTAAAGGCGCTTATACGCTGCGCTGTATCAGCGCCGTGCGCAGGCATTCGACGACGATCTGGTCGCGCTGGTTGAGGGCGCGATGGCGGAAGGTAATGATGCCGGCCTCCGGGCGCGACCGGCTCTCTCGCAATTCCACCACCTCGCTCTGCGCGCGCAGCGTGTCGCCGATGAACACCGGAGAGGGGTGGATCACCTTGTCATAGCCAAGGTTCGCAACCAGTGTGCCGAGCGTCGTGTCGCCGACCGACAGGCCGATCATCAGCGCGAAGGTAAAAGTGCCGTTGACGAGGATACGCCCATATTCGGACGCCTTCGCCGCCTCCGCGTCGATATGGAGCGGCTGGGGGTTGTGGGTCATGACCGAGAAGAGGAGATTGTCGGTCTCCGTCACGGTCCGCCGGATCTCATGCTCGATCCGGTCGCCAACCTGCCACTGGTCGAAATATCTGCCAGCCATCAGGCCTCGCCTTCCTTCTCGATCTTCGCCAGCAGCGCGCCCTCGCTCACCTGCCCGCCCTCGACAGCACTCAGTTCCGCCACGATGCCGTCGAACGGCGCGACCAGGCTGTGCTCCATCTTCATGGCTTCGAGGGTGACGAGCTTCTGGCCCCTGGTCACGCGATCGCCCGGAGCGACCTCGACCGCGATCAGGCGGCCGGGCATGGGGGAGAGGATGGCGCCATCGGATGCGGCGCCGGACGTGACCTGCATGGCTCTGATCGGTTCGATGCGCCAGGTCTGGCCGGCGTCGGACAGCCAGGTCGATGAAGGCTGCTGCTGAACGCCCGCGAGCGGCAGTGGATCGACATGGTCGAGGATCGGCATGTGGACTGGAACGGACTGACCGTTCACGGCGAGAACGATATCATATTGGCACCCGGCGTTGACGCGAAACCCGGCCAGCGCCTGCCGTGAATAGGACTGCGCAGCGTCGCTCAATGCTGCATCGGACGGCATGACCGGCGGGATCAACGCGTCTCCTGCGCGCTCGATCAAGCCAGTGTCCATCTTGCCGTCGACGAAATCGGAATGATCCAGCGCCTTGATGAGGAAGGCGGCATTGGTCCGCACCGGCCAGATCGTGCTCGCGTGGAGCGCATGAGCGAGGGTTTCACGCGCTTCTTCACGGTCGAGACCATGGGCGATCATCTTGGCGATCATGGGATCATAATAAGGGGAGATGGTCGCGCCCTGCTCGACGCCCTTGTCGATACGCACATCGGCATCGAGCTCGAACTGCTGCAATATGCCGATCGACGGCAGAAACCCCTTCGCGGGGTCCTCCGCATAGAGCCGCGCTTCCATCGCCCAGCCGTTGATCGACAGTTCGTCCTGCCGCTTGGGCAAGGGCTCGCCGGACGCGACACGCAACTGCCATTCGACCAAGTCCTGGCCGGTGATCTCCTCGGTCACGGGATGCTCGACCTGGAGGCGGGTGTTCATTTCCATGAACCACACGCGGTCGGGATGGATATGCCCGGCGGAGCCGTCGGCGATGAATTCGATCGTGCCGGCGCCCACATAGTCGACCGCCTTCGCCGCACGCACCGCCATGTCGCAGATTGCGGCGCGCGTGAATTCGGTGACGCCCGGCGCCGGCGCTTCCTCGATCACCTTCTGGTGGCGGCGCTGGAGGGAGCAGTCACGTTCGAACAGGTGGACGATATTGCCATGGGTGTCGCCGAACACCTGCACCTCGATATGGCGGGGCGAGAGGATATATTTTTCGATCAGCACCCGATCGTCGCCAAAGCTGGATGCGGCCTCCCGCTTGCAGGAGCGCAGCGCGTCGACGAAATCCTTGGCCGTATCAACGCGGCGCATTCCCTTGCCGCCGCCGCCCGCGACTGCCTTGATGAGGACGGGATAGCCGATCGCGTCGGCCTCCAGTTGCAGCCTATCGGGCGACTGGTCTTCGCCCAGATAGCCCGGCGTCACCGGAACACCGGCGGCGATCATGCGCTGCTTGGCGGCGTCCTTCAGGCCCATGGCGCGAATGCTGTCCGGGCGCGGGCCGACCCAGATCAGGCCGGCGTCGATCACCGCCTGAGCGAAATCGGCATTCTCGGAGAGGAAGCCGTAGCCTGGATGGATCGCCTGCGCGCCCGTGGACAGCGCGGCGGCGATGATCTTGTCGCCCGCCAGATAGGATTCGCGCGCCGGAGACGGGCCGATATGGACCGCTTCATCCGCCTGACGGACATGCAAGGCCTTCGCGTCGGCGTCGGAATAGACCGCGACCGTGCGGATGCCGAGGCGGCGCGCGGTGCGTATAACCCGGCAGGCAATCTCGCCACGGTTGGCGATGAGCAGGGATTCAAGCATCGATCTCTCCCGATCCCCAGCACTAGCCGCCGACACCGCCGCGTGAAAGCCCTGCCGCGCCGGTCGGCGCACGCGGCGCTATGGAAACAGCGTGCTTGCTCGGGCATTGAGCAGCGATGACCATCATCCGCGTTGCCAGCTACAATATCCGCAAGGCCATAGGCACCGACCGCCGCAGGGTGCCCGAGCGGGTGATCGAGGTCCTGAACGAACTCAACGTCGATATAGTCGCGTTGCAGGAGGCCGACCGGCGCTTCGGCGTGCGATCGGCGGCGTTGCCGCCGCTGCTGCTGGACACGCTGAGTGGCCTGAAGCCCGTGCCGCTCAACGTGCAGGCGGATTCGATGGGGTGGCATGGCAATGCGATTCTGGTCCGCAAGGATGCGGCCATCGGCCAGCATGACGTGCTCCACTTGCCCTGCCTGGAACCGCGCGGCGCGACGATGGCGGAGATCGTGCTGGGCAAGACGGCGGTGCGCGTGTTCGGGATGCATCTCGACCTGTCGGGGCTGTGGCGGCGGCGGCAGGCGGCGGCGGTTATCCACGCGGCCGGGCAGCGCGACACGATGCCGACCGTGCTGATGGGCGACCTCAACGAATGGAGCGCCGACCGCGGCTGTCTGGCGGATTTCGGCCGGCACTACAGCTTCGCGCCGTGCGGCCGCAGCTTCCATGCGCGGCGGCCGATCGCGCGGCTCGACCGGATCATGCATTGCGGCCGGATGACGCTGGTCGATTGCGGCGTTCATGCGAGCGCGGCGGCCCGGCGCGCGTCCGACCATCTGCCGATCTGGGCAGAGCTCCGGCTTGGGTGAGGTCGTGGACAATCGCACGCTCCACGCGCGTCATGTCCAGGAGTGCGCATGTGCGGACACAGGAGGATCGAAGCGCACGACGCGCTCGACAACTTGGCCGCGCTCTGCGATTCCGCGATCATGAGGGAGAAGGAGCTTCGTCTCGCGCTGGTCTGCTATGGCGGGATCAGCCTGGCGGTCTACATGCACGGCATCACCAAGGAAGTGTGGCATCTGGCGCGCGCCAGCCGCGCCTTTCATGATGGCACGCCGGATCGTGGCGGCACAGAGGCGGTCTATCGGCAGCTGTTGCAGGCGATGGAGGAAGCGAGCGGGGTTCGGCTGCGCATCATGCCGGATATCATCGCCGGGGCGAGCGCGGGCGGGATCAACGGCATCTTCCTGGCGCAGGCGATCGAGACCGGCCAGTCGCTCGATCCGCTAACGAACCTGTGGCTGGACTATGCCGATGTCGACAGGCTGCTCGATCCGGATGCCAGGCCCGCGCGCCGGATCAGCAAATTCTGGGCTGCGCCGCTGGTATGGGCGGCGCTGCGCAAGCCGGGCGACACGGTGGAGCGCACGGTCGCGCCGGGCACGCGCGAGGAGGTGCGGCGCAAGCTGTCCAACTTCATCCGGTCCCGCTGGTTCGAGCCGCCGTTCGGCGGGGAGATATTTTCCGGTCTGATCCTCGACGCCTTCGACGCGATGGTCGCGGCCGATCTGGGCCCGCCGCTCCTGCCCGAGGGGCATCCGCTCGACCTGTTCGTGACAGTCACGGATTTCGACGGGCACAGCCAGAGCCTGACGCTCAACAGCCCGGCGCTGGTGCTGGAGACCGAGCATCGGCTGTCGATCGGCTTTCGCGCGCGAGGCCGGGGCGTGGCCGGAGAGGCGCGACGGTTCGCCGACACAGCCGAGCTGGCCTTCGCCGCGCGCGCGACCGCCAGCTTTCCCGGCGCCTTCCCGCCCTTCACCGTGCGCGAGCTGGACAAGGTGCTGAAGCGCCGGCACCGCGCCTGGCCGACCCGCGACGCCTTCCTGGCACGCGTGCTGCCGCGCCGGGCGGCGCGCGGCGAGGCAGAGGACGCCGTTCTGATCGACGGATCGGTGCTGGCCAACGCACCCTTTGCCCAGGCGATCGGCGCTCTGAGGGGGCGACCGTCGCGGCGCGAGGTCGACCGGCGTTTCGTCTATATCGATCCCAAGCCGGACCACCGCTCCATCCGCCTCAACCGGCAGGGCGAGATCGACGAAGGGGCGGAATCCTCCGCGCCCGGCTTTTTCCGCACCATCTTCGGCGCGCTGTCCGACATTCCGCGCGAACAGCCGATCCGCGACAATCTGGAGGCGATAGAGCGTCATTCGATCGGCGTCCGCCGCGTCCGCCGCATCCTCGATGCGCTGCGTCCGGGCATCGAGGCCGAAGTGGAGGGCGCCGTCGGCGGCATGATGTTCCTCGACCGGCCGACTCCGGCCCGGCTTTCCAGCTGGCGCGCCAAGGCGCAGCAGCGCGCGGCCACGTCCGCCGGCTTCTCCTTTCCCGCCTATGCGCATCTCAAACTGTCGGGCATCGCCGAGGAACTGGCCGAAATCCTGTTCGGCCTGTCGGGCGAGCAGGGCGACATGATGCGCGAAACCTACCGCCAGGCTGTGTGGGCGGAGATACGCGAGACCGGCGCGGACCGGCTGACCGAAAGCCTGGCGCCCAACTCGGCGCCGGTGCTGTTCTTCCGCACCCATGACCTTGGCTTCCGCATCCGTCGGCTGCGATTCCTGGCGCGGCGCCTGTCCGACACGCTGGAGGCGAGCGCGGAGGTCGACGAGGCTGCGCTGCAGGCGACCCGCGACGCCATCTATCGGGCGCTCGCCCATTATTCCGAGTGCGAGGAGCGCGATCTTTACGACGAGACGGTGCGCGCCGCCGCCGCGCAGGTGCCCAACGATGCTGCGGCGGCGCTGGCGGCGATCGCGCGGGCGCGGGGTTTGCGGGAGCGCGACGAAGCCGGGGAGTTGATGCTGGCCGAGGCGCTGGCGGCGCTGCCCAAGGCCGAGCGACGGGTCATGCTGCTCGCCTATCTCGGCTTCCCTTTCTACGACATTGCCACCCTGCCGCTGCTGCAGGGCAACGCCGGCGACGAATATGATCCGATCAAGGTCGATCGCATTTCGCCCGAGGATTGCGACGCGATCCGCTCGGGCGGAGCGGACGCGACGCTCAAGGGCATCGAGTTCAACAGCTTCGGCGCATTCTTCAGCCGAACCTATCGCGAGAACGACTATCTGTGGGGGCGGCTGCATGGGGTCGAGCGGCTGATCGATATCGTCAATTCGACCCTGCCGTCCGCCAACCGGCTTTCCGCCGAGGCCGTGGCCGATTATAGGAGGGCGGCGTTCCGGGCGATCCTGGCGGAAGAAGCGGACCGGCTGCCTCATGTGGCCGGGCTGATCGCGGAACTGGAAGGGGAGATCGGGTGACGCTTGGCCTGCGGTTGCTGCCTGTACTGATGCTGGCGCTCGGCGCCGGTTGCCGCGACGCGCCGCAGGAGGCGGCCGCGTCCGATGATCGCGCTGTAAGCAATGCGGCCCCGGCCGGATCAGACGGGACGGACGCGCCTGATAGTGGCGCGGACAATGGCGCTGCGATCGATAACGGCGCTGGGCAGGCTGCTGCGCTTCCGCCCGGACGGGCGGCCAGCGCGACACGATCGCTGGACCTGCCGGCGTCGAACGAAACCGAGGCGGACGAGCGCTTTCCCGGCGAGGTGACCGCATTCATGGTCGACCGCGACGGGTGCGACCATTTCCGGGGCGAGGAGCCCTATGACGCCGAGCGCCGCGTCTATCTGGAGGAAAGCATCGCCGCGCTGTGCACTGGCAGCGACGCGCGGCTGGCGCTGCTGCGGCGGCGCTATGCAGGGGACGCGACGGTTATGGCGGCGCTCAGCGGCTATGAGGACCGGATCGAGACCCCGGCGGCGAAGCGGCGCGGGCCGGACGAGGACGAGGACGACGAGCTGTTCTGATGCTAGCCGGCCATCGCGTCGATCGCCTTTGCCAGCGCGATGTCGCGCTGGCTGAGACCGCCGCAATCATGGGTGGTGAGCAGGATGTCAACGCGGCTGTAGATGTTCGACCATTCGGGATGATGGTCCGCCTTCTCCGCCGCCAGCGCGACGCGGGCCATAAAACCGAAGGCCTCCGCGAAATCGGCGAAGCTGAAGCGGCGCCTTATCCCCTCGGGCGTGGCGGTCAGTTCCCAGAGCGGGACCTTGTCGAGGGCTTGCGCCCGTTCTTCGTCGCTGAGCCTGGCCACCATCACCCTATCCACTTCCCGTCGTTTCGCCTATTGCGCGGCGATGGAGCCCGCCCACCGCCTCGCGCCGACACACCGGGAGATCGAAACGCTGGCGCTCGAAGCGCTCGATCGACTGCCCGATCCTTTCCGCGCCCATCTGGCCGGGATCATTCTGCTCGTCGAGGATTTCGCCGACGACGCGATCCTGGCGGAGATGGAAATCGATAACCCTTTCGAGCTTACCGGCCTCTATACGGGCCGGTCGATCGGGCAGGAAGCGTTAACGGGCGACCTGCCGCCGACCGTCCATCTCTTCCGCCGTCCCCTGCTCGACGAATGGGTGGAAACGGGCGTGGCGCTGGATGCGCTCATCACCCATGTCGTCGTACATGAGATCGGCCATCATTTCGGCCTGTCCGACGCGGACATGCACGCGCTGGAGGAACAGGCGGCGCCATGAGCGACGCGCTGCTGCGCCTGTCGGGGGTCGCTTGCGCACGCGGCGGGCGGCTGCTGCTGCGCGGTGTCGATCTAGACCTGGCGCCGGGGGATGCCATGGTGCTGGCGGGACCCAACGGCATCGGCAAATCGAGCCTGCTGCGTCTCTGCGCGGGGTTGCTGCCAGCATTTGCCGGGCTGGTGGAACGGCGCGGCGGCGTGGCGCTGGCCGAAGATCGGCTGGCACTGGACCCCGCCCTGCCGCTGCGCGATGCGCTGGCCTTCTGGGGCCGGATTGACCGTGCACCCCGGCACAGGCTCGCGCAGGCGCTGGAGGCGATGGCGCTGGAGCTGTTGGCCGATGTACCGGTGCGGATGCTATCCACCGGCCAGCGCAAGCGGGCGACGCTGGCGCGCACGATCCTGTCCGGCGCGCCGATCTGGCTGCTCGACGAGCCGGCCAACGGCCTTGACGACCATGCCCTTCGCCTGCTGGGCATGGCGATGGCCGGGCATATTGCCGGCGGTGGCTTGCTGCTCGCGGCCTCGCACCAGCCGCTGCCGCTCATCGGGGCCACGACGATCGATCTGGGCGCGCACAGGGCCCTGGCGGCATGAGCGTACTGGCGACACTGATCCTGCGCGACCTGTCGCAGACCGGGCGGCGCGCCGGGCTCTGGTTGCCGGTCGCCTTCCTGCTGCTGGTCGCCAGCCTCTACCCCTTCGCGGTCGGCCCCGATGCCGCGCTGCTCGCCCGCACCGGCGGGGGCATGTTGTGGATCGCAGCGCTGCTCGCCAGCCTGCTGCCGGTCGACAGCCTGCTCGCGCCCGACCGCGACGCAGGAGTGCTCGACCAGCTGGCGCTGCGCGGCATCGGCGAGGAAGTGGTTGTCGCGGCGCGCCTGCTGTCGCACTGGCTGAGCTTCGGGCCGCCGCTGATGCTGGCCGCCCTGCCCGCCGCGGCACTGCTGAAGCTGGATGGCGGCACGATCGGCCGGCTGGAGATCGGGCTGCTCGCCGGGACGCCCGCGCTGGCCGCGCTCGGTGTGCTGGTCGCGTCGCTGACGGCCGGGCTGCGATCGAGCGGCGCTCTGGCCGGGCTGCTCGCCCTGCCGCTCGCGGTGCCGCTGCTGATCTTCGGCGCGGGCTCGTTGGGTGACGGCAGCGGCAGCGCGCTCAAGCTGCTCGCCGCGTCCTCGCTGCTGCTGGTTGCGATCACGCCCTTTGCCGGCGGCGCGGCGATCCGGGCCGGACGGGAATAGGCCGGTTCGCGAGATATTGGGTTCACCTCCGTGGCAACCTAGCCGGGGGGACCCCCTGGGCAAGCGCAGGGTTAAATGGGGAGGTGCTAGACCCGTACAGGCGCCAC
>JBEVME010000139.1:0-15307 GCA_040508785.1 Sphingobium sp. | reverse complement strand
GGCCCGTGTCGCGGCTGATGGGGACATTTTGATCGTCAGGCCGTCGCAGTGGACGGTGACGTTCCCCGTGCTTTCGCGTTGCCGCTCATCCTGCATCCAGGACAGTGAAGGCAAGCTAGCCTAAATCACGCTGGCTGTCTCTCTCGCCGGCGGGCGTCGATCGACTATTCGGGGCGGCTCGGCGCGCTTATCCGCCGCATTGGGCGCGATGGAGCAGCTTCTGGTCCGCCAGCACCAGCGCCATCATCGCTTCGACCACCGGCACGCCGCGTATGCCGACGCACGGGTCGTGGCGGCCTTTGGTGATGATCTCCGATGCGTCGCCGTCCCTGGTCACGGTCTCGACCGGGATCAGTATAGAGCTGGTCGGCTTGAAAGCGATGCGCACCCGCACAGGTTGGCCAGTCGAAATCCCGCCCGCGATGCCGCCGGCATGGTTGGCGAGGAAGCGCGGGCCATCGGCGTTGCCCGGCCGCATCGGATCGGCATTCTGCTCGCCGCGCAGCGCAGCGGCGGCGAAGCCGTCGCCGATCTCGACGCCCTTGACCGCGTTGATGCTCATCATGGCGGACGCCAGCTCGCTGTCGAGCTTTGCATAGAGCGGGGCACCCCAGCCTGCGGGCACGCCCACGGCCTCGCACTCCACGATCGCGCCGAGGGACGATCCGTCGAGTCGGGCGCCATCGACGAGTCGTTCCCAGCGCATTGCGGCTTGCGGGTCGGGGCAGAAGAAGGGATTGTTGCCGATCTCCGCCGCATCGAACCGCGCCTGATCGATGGCATCGCCACCGATCGCGCTGACCCAGGCCGTGATGGTCACCTCCGGGATGACCAGCCGCGCGACCGCGCCGGCCGCGACCCGGCTCGCCGTCTCCCGCGCGGAGGATCGCCCGCCGCCACGATAATCGCGAAAACCGTATTTCGCATCATAGGCATAGTCGGCATGGCCGGGGCGATAGGCGAGCGCCACGTCGGAATAATCCTTCGACCGCTGGTCGGTGTTCTCGATCATCAGGCTGATGGGGGTGCCCGTGGTCCGCCCTTCGAACACGCCAGACAGGATGCGCACCGCATCCGCCTCGCGACGCTGGGTCGTGAATTTGGAGGTGCCGGGCTTGCGCTTGTCGAGATAGGGCTGGATGACGTCCTCGCTGATCGCCAGGCCCGGCGGGCAGCCGTCCACGACCGCGCCGATCGCGGGTCCATGGCTCTCGCCCCAGGTAGAGAAGCGGAGCACACGGCCGAAACTATTGTAGCTCATTTCTCTAGCGCGATGTCCGGCGCGTCTTCGGCCTTCATGCCGATGACATTATAGCCAGCGTCCACATGATGGACCTCTCCCGTCACGCCCGATGCCAGGTCGGAGAGGAGGTAGAGTCCCGCGCCGCCGACATCCTCGATCGTCACGTTACGGCGGAGCGGGCTGTTCAGCTCGTTCCATTTCATGATGTAGCGAAAATCCCCTATGCCGCTCGCCGCAAGCGTCTTGATCGGCCCTGCGGAGATGGCGTTCACGCGGATATTTTCCGGGCCCAGGTCCATCGCCAGATATTTGACGCTGGTTTCCAGCGCCGCCTTGGCGACGCCCATGACGTTGTAATGCGGGATCACCTTTTCCGCGCCATAATAGCTGAGCGTCAGCAGGCTGCCGCCGTTCGGCATCAGCGCCCGCGCCCGCTTTGCCACGGCGACGAAGCTGTAGGCGGAAATGTTCATGGTCAGCAGGAAATTGTCGAGCGTCGTATCGACATATTTGCCGCGCAGCTCGTTCTTGTCGGAAAAGCCGATCGCGTGGACGACGAAATCGAGCCCGCCCCAGCGCGCCCTGACCTCGTCGAACGCCGCGTCCAGCTTGTCCATGTCCGCCACGTCGCAATCGATGAGAAAGTCCGATCCGACCTCGGCGGCGAGCGGGCGCACCCGCTTCGCCAGCGCTTCGCCCTGGTAGGAGAAAGCCAGCTCCGCGCCCTGCGCGTGCAATGCCTTGGAAATGCCCCAGGCCAGCGACTTGTCGTTCGCCAGACCCATGATGAGCCCGCGCTTTCCAGCCATCAACCCGTTCATGTGCGTGTCCCGTCACCCTGATCGGCCAATACCGGCTGCACTTCCTCTTCGGGAAACTCCGCCAGCGCCGCGTTCAACTCCGCGCCAATTACCACGCCAAGCCCAACGAGGAAGAAAAAAATGAGCGTGATCATCACGCCCGCCAGGCTGCCATAAGTCAGGTCGTATCCGCCCAGCAGCGACAGCGCGCCCGGCAGCAGCAGCGTGACCGCATACCACCACAGTGCCGTCGCCACCGCGCCGGGCCATTTGGGAAAGCGCGAATCCTTGTAGGCGCTGGGCGTCAGCGACACGAACAGCGACCAGAGGGCAAGGCCCACGATCGCCATAGGCACCAGCTTGAGCGAGGTGACGAGCGCGATCGCGCCGTCTGCGAATGGCAGGATTTGGTGCAGGAACTGGTCGATGGCGGTGATGAAGACCTGCATCGAGAAGGCGAACATCGCCGCGAACACGCTGACCAGGGTGATGCCGATCGCGGTCAGCCGATAGTGCCAGAAGGGCCGCGTACTCTTGGTGCCATAGGCGCGGCGCAATATGTCGCGGATCGTCTCGATGAGGCTGCCCACGGTCCACAGTCCCACCAACCCGCCGAACCATAGCAGCGGCCCGGTGCGGGCGTTGAGCACGTCGTAGATCGGCTGACGAACCACGTCGCCGACGCCGCGCGGCACGGTCTGCAAGAATCCGTTGACTGCCTGCATCCCGTCCTGGGTATGGCCAAAGACACTGCCGACGGCAGCCGCCACAATGAAAAAGGGGAACAGCGTCATCAGCGACAGATAGGCTAGATTGCCGGCATGGATGAAGCCGTCGCTGTAGGTCCCCACCGCGACCCGCTTGATGACCTCCATGGTGTGAACACCGGGCCGTACACGATCGAGTCGGCGGTGCCAGTGGGAGCCATCGCGCGCCTGCCGCTGGCGGCGGGATTCGGGCGTCAGGGGCGACGGTTGCGGCATCGACCCCTAACGCTCAGACGCCGAGATGGCTGCGCACGGGGCGGCTGTCGCTCCAGCCCTCCACGAAGCCGGCAAGCGCCGGGTCGTCGCCGGGCACGTCGATCTGCAATGTGACGAGCTGATCGCCGCGCTGGCCGGACTTGCCCGCAAAGCCCTTGCCACGCAGGCGCAGCGTCTTGCCCGCACTCACCCCTGCGGGAATGCCCAGCATGACCGGCCCGTCGACGGTGGGCACCTTGACCTTGCCGCCCTTCACCGCCTCGTCGAGGGTGATCGGCAGGTCAAGCAGCACATTGTCGCTGTCGCGCGTGAAGAAGGGATGGGCCGCAATCTCGATCGTCACGATAGCATCGCCCGCGCCACCCGGTCCCTGTTGCCCCTTGCCGGACAGGCGAAGCTGGGTGCCGCTCTCCACCCCGGGGGACAATTTGAGGTCGATGGTCTTGCCGTCCTGCAAGGTGATCCGCTGCGGCGCGAGCGTTGCCGCATCGACGAACTGGACCGCCAGCCGATAGGCGACATTGGCGCCCCTGGGCGGGGGAGCCTGCCGGCCAAACCCGCCACCGCCAAAGCCGCCGCCGGCCCGACGTCCGCCGCCACCGAACAGCCCTTCGAATATGTCGCCGAAATCAGCACCCTCGTTGAACTCGAAGCCGCCCCCCTGGGCGCCGGGACGGGCACGACCGCCACCACCGCCGAACCCGAACGGCGCGGTCGGATTGCCGTCTCCGTCAATCTCGCCCCGGTCGAAGCGCGCCCGCTTGTCCTTGTCCTGCAGCAGGTCATAGGCGTTGGTCGCGGCGGCGAACTTGTCGGCCGCCTTGGGATTGTCCTTGTTCTTGTCGGGATGCAGCTCCTTGGCGAGCTTGCGATACGCCGACTTGATCTCCGCCTCGCTCGCGCCGCGCGCAACGCCAAGTGTGGAATAGGGGTCCGCCATCTAATCTGCCTGTTGCAAAAAAACATCACTGGCCGCCTATGTGGCGAAAGGGCGCGCTCCATTCAAGAACTCTGCGCTACCCACGCCCACTTGTCGACAGCGCCGTCCCCGCGCTCTAAGGCGAGCACATGACCGACCCCTTCGCTCTCTTCGACGGATGGTTTGCGCAGGCGCGCGAAACAGAGATCAACGACAGCAACGCCATGGCCCTGGCTACAGCCGACGCGCGCGGGCGTCCTTCGGTGCGGATGGTCCTGCTGAAGGGACATGGGCCGGACGGCTTTGTGTTCTACACCAATTTCGAAGGGCGCAAGGCGGGCGACCTTCTGGCCAATCCTCATGCTGCCCTGCTGTTCCACTGGAAATCGCTGCGTCGGCAGATCCGCATCGAAGGCCCCGTCGGGCCCGTGGACGACGCCACCGCAGATGCCTATTTCGCAAGCCGAAGCCGGGATAGCCAGCTTGGCGCCTGGGCTTCGGACCAGTCGCGCCCCCTGCCCTCGCGCGACACGTTCATGGCGCGCTACGAAGACATGCAGCAGCGCTTCGACGGCGGCCCGGTGCCGCGCCCGCCGCATTGGGGCGGTTTTCGATTGGTGCCCGACCGGATCGAATATTGGCAGGACCGAGAACATCGCCTGCATGAGCGGCGGCTGTTCGAACGGACGGACAGCGGTTGGAACGAAGGATTGCTCTATCCGTGACAGGCGCGGGGGCGGAAACCGCCCCGCTCGTTCGTCTGACATCTCGGGACCAGCGCGCCTGATTGCAGGGGTGTCGAGCGCCTGTTAGGTGTGTTGGCCTGTCGGGTCGGGTAAGGGACAAGAATGCGGAACAGACTGACGGCCTACATATTGGGCGGCATGGTTCTGGGCGTCATCGCCGGCTTCATCGCGAATCTTTGGGCGGGCGGCGACGAGACGCTGGCCAAGGAGGTCGCGGGCTATTTCCACCTGCTGGCGGACATCTTCCTTCACCTCATCAAGATGATCATCGCGCCGTTGGTCTTTTCCACCCTGGTAGCGGGCATCGCCCATATGGGCGACAGCGCGGCGCTGGGGCGGATCGGCGGGCGGGCGCTCGCCTGGTTCATCATCGCCAGCCTGATCTCGCTCACGCTGGGCCTCGTCTTCGTCAACTTCTTCGCACCCGGCGAGGGCCTGAACCTGGTGCGTTCCGGCGCGGAAAGCGGCGTCAATACCGAAGCGCTCAACTTCCGCGACTTCATCCTGCACGTTTTTCCCACCTCCATGATCGGAGCGATGGCGGACAATTCGATCCTCCAGATCGTTGTCTTCTCCCTGTTCGTCGGCGTCGCGCTGACCGCCATTGGCGACAAGGGCAAACCCATCGTTACGGTGATCGAATCGATGGTCGAGCTGATGCTGCAGGTCACCGGCTATGTGATGCGCGTGGCCCCCTTCGCGGTGTTTGGCGCGCTTGCGTCTTCGGTCACCGAGCAGGGGCTGGGCGTGCTCAAGACCTATGGCGAACTGGTGGGCGAGTTCTACATCGCGCTGATCGTGCTGTGGGCGATCCTCTTCTGCGCGGGCGCCATCTTCCTTGGAAGGCGCATGTTCACGCTGATCAAATATGTGCGCGAGCCGATCCTGATCGCCTTTTCCACCGCCTCGTCGGAGGCAGCATACCCCAAGATGCTGGAACAGCTCGACCGCTTCGGCATCCCGCGCCGCATCTACAGCTTTGTACTGCCGCTCGGCTACAGCTTCAACTTGGACGGGTCGATGATGTATTCGACCTTCGCAACCATCTTCATCGCGCAGGCCTATGGCATCGACCTGCCGATCGCGACCCAGATCACCATCCTGCTTGTGCTGATGGTGACCAGCAAGGGCATTGCGGCCGTCCCCCGCGCTTCGCTCGTGGTAGTCGCCGCGACGCTCGGCCAGTTCGATCTGCCGGTCGAGGGCATCGCCTTCATCCTTGCGGTCGATCATTTCATGGACATGGGCCGCACGGCAACCAACGTGCTGGGCAACGCCATCGCCACGTCGGTCATCACCAAATGGGAAGGGATGCTGGAGGTCGAGGAGCCCGCGGATGCGCCGCATCCCAGGGCGCCCGCACATACTGCCGCGCAAGGCCGGGCGGGTCTGGAGCTGGCTTCCGACATGATCGCGCCGGATGAAAAAGGCTAAGCCCTAGCCCAATCCGGCAGACACCGACGCGCACACGATTTTTCCCTGCGGGTGCTTTCCACGTTCATCGGGCGGCCGCACAATCCTTGCCGCTGCGCCAGGACGACCACCCATTCGCTCCGCGTCGACGATCGAGCCAGGCCTCGCGACAAGTTATTGCCTGCATGGGGATAGAAACGGTACTGATCGTTCGCCTTGTGCAAAGGCCAAGACATAAATAGAGCGGCGGCGCTTTCGCTGTGGAGAGGATTTCGATGGTTACCATAGCCGTTCTGGCCGAACGGGCCGCCGGCGAGCACCGCGTCGCCACGACGCCGTCCGCCGTAACGCGATTCGCGAAACTTGGACTGTCGGTCGTCGTCGAGAGCGGTGCCGGCCGGAAGGCGGGCTTCGCGGACGAAGCCTATGCCGCGCAGGGCGCGACGATCGTACAGCGCAGCGAGGCGCTGGCGCAGGGCGATATTCTGTTGGCCGTGCGTCCCCCGCTGCCTGGAGACCTGTCGGGCGCCCGTTCGGGGATGAAGTTGATCGGCGCCCTCTCGCCCTATGCCGATCCGGCGCGGCTGGAAGCCTATGCGACGCTGGGGATGGAGGCGATGGCCCTCGAGCTGCTGCCGCGCATCACTCGCGCGCAATCGATGGATATATTGTCGAGCCAGGCGAACTTGGCGGGCTATCACGCGGTCGTCCGCGCCGCGACCGAGCTCAACCGATGCCTGCCGATGATGACCACGGCCGCCGGCTCCATCCCCGCCGCCAAGGCCTTCGTCATGGGCGTGGGCGTAGCCGGTCTCCAGGCGATCGCCACAGCGCGCCGGCTGGGCGCGATCGTGTCCGCGACGGACGTCCGCCCCGAAGTCCGCGAACAGATCCAGTCGCTGGGCGCCAAGCCGATCTTCGAGGAAATCGGCGAGGGCGACGAGGTGACCAAGGCGGCGGGCGGCTATGCCGGCGAGATGAGCGAGGCCTATCGTGCGCGCCAAGCGGCGCTCGTTTCGGGCCATATAGCGACCCAGGATATCGTCGTCACGACCGCCCTCATCCCCGGCCGCCCCGCCCCGCGCCTCATCAGCGACGCGCAGATCGCGGCGATGAAGCCGGGCAGCGTCATCGTCGACCTCGCGGCGGAAAATGGCGGCAATGTCGAAGGCGTGGTGGCGGGCGAGACGGTTGAACGCCATGGTGTGCTGATCTTCGGCCTCACCGACGGCGCATCCCGCCTGGCGGTGGACGCGTCGAACCTGTTCGCACGCAACTGCTATAATTTCATCGAAGCCTATTGGGACAAGGGCGCAAAGACGCTGACCATGGCGTCCGACGACCAGCTGGTCGAGGCAGTGACGCTGACGCGCGGCGGAGCCGTGGTGCATCCGCGCTTCGCCGCGGCGCAGGCAGCATGACGGCTAAATCAGGGGGACAAACCAAGTGACCGCTTTCAATCCCGACTATGTGTTCGTCTTCATCCTGGCGGCCTTTTTGGGCTTTCAGCTGATCAAGAAAGTGTCGCCGCTGCTGCATTCGCCGTTGATGTCGCTGACCAACGCCATTGCGGCGGTGGTCATCGTCGGCGCCATTGCCGTCACGGGCGAGGCGGGGGCGACCCCACTGGCCAAGACGCTGGGCGCCATCGCCGTATTCTGCGCGACTGTAAACCTGGTTTCGGGCTTCATGATCACCGACCGGATGCTCAAGATGTTCAAGCGGAAGGACGGCTGATCCATGGACCTGTTCGTTCCTTTCGCGGCGATCCTCGCCTCGGCGCTCTTCATCCTGTCGCTGATGTGGATGAGCCATCCGACCACGGCCCGGCGTGGCGTACGCGCCGGCGAGATCGGTATGGCTGTCGCCATCATCGGCGCGCTGGTCCAGCATAACGTCGTCGATTATCAGCTGATCCTGGTCGCCATGATCGCGGGCGCGGCCGCCGGCATCCCGATGGCGCTGCTGATGCCGATGACCGCCATCCCGCAGCGAACCGCCATGAGTCACGCGTTCGGCGCGCTGGCCGTGGGTCTGATTGGCGCGGCGGAATATTATAAGCACGCCCATCCCGAATATGCCGGCGGTTTCGTGCTTTGGGCGCTGATGTTCGAGATGCTGCTGGGCTTCCTCACCTGCACCGCCAGCCTGATCGCGTTCGGCAAGCTTCAGGAAATCCTGCCGAGCCGGGCGATCGTCTTTCCCGGCCAGCGCATCGTCAACGGGCTGGTCGCCCTGGCCTGCGTCGGCGTCGGCACCAGCATCGCGCTCGATCCGACCCAGACCGCGCTCTTCCCGTTGTTTGCCGCCCTGGCGCTGCTGTTCGGCATCCTGCTGGTGATCCCGATCGGCGGCGCGGACATGCCCACGGTTATCGCGCTGCTCAACAGCTATGCGGGGCTGGCGGCTTCGGCCATGGGCTTCGCGCTGGGCAACAAGCTGCTGATCGTGGCGGGCGCGCTCGACGGTGCTTCCGGCTTCATCCTGGCACTCGTCATGTGCAAGGCGATGAATCGCAGCTTCGCCAACGTCATGTTCGGCGGATTCGGCGCGGTGGCAGCCGGCGCCGCTGGCGGCAAGGACGACCGCATCGTGCGCTCAGCATCTGCGGAGGAAGCGGCGCTTCAGATGGAGAACGCGTCCAGCGTCGTTATCATACCCGGCTATGGCATGGCGGTCAGCCAGGCCCAGCACAAGGTCGCCGAACTTTATCAGGCGCTCACGAAAAAGGGCGTAGATGTGCGCTTCGCCATTCATCCGGTAGCGGGCCGTATGCCCGGCCATATGAACGTGCTGCTGGCCGAGGCGAATGTCCCATACGAACAGCAGGTCGAGCTGGACGACATAAACCCCGAAATGCCCCAGACCGACGTCGCGCTCATCATCGGCGCCAACGATACGATCAACCCTTCGGCGCGCGACGATCCCAGCAGCGGGATCGCCGGCATGCCGATCATAGAAGCGGACCGTGCAAGGTCCGTATTCGTCATCAAGCGGTCGATGGCTTCAGGGTTCGCGGGTGTCGACAATCCCATCTACTTCAACGCCAACACACAGATGTTGTTCGGGGACGCCAAGGAAATGGTCGGTGCCATCGCCAAGGAACTACAGGGCGGAAGCGGCTTGGGTCACTGACAGCCTTATGATCCGCTTTGCTTTCCCGCAGCCTGCGGGCGGCAGGGGCAGCGGTTCACAGGCGGGCGAGCAGCGCCTGGGCTTTCTTGAAATGGGGCCGGTCGATCATCCTGCCGTCCAGCGTCAACACGCCAGCGTCGGGACTGGCCGCGAACGCGTCCAGCACCGCGCGCGCGTGGGCGACCGCCGCCTCGGAAGGCGTGAAGGCAGCGTTGATGATCGCGACCTGGTCAGGGTGGACGGCCATCATGCCCAGA
This sequence comes from Sphingobium sp., assembly GCA_040508785.1. Taxonomy (GTDB): domain Bacteria; phylum Pseudomonadota; class Alphaproteobacteria; order Sphingomonadales; family Sphingomonadaceae; genus Sphingobium. Next base: position 5,811 of record JBEVME010000139.1, on the reverse strand, counting down.
AAACCATCGCGCGCGCCGCGACCGGCATAGGCCTTTAGCCCGTCATGATCGCGGATGGCAGGATAGACCGTCTCGATCGGCGCGACATCGGCGGCGCAGGCCGCGAACAATGTAAGTGCGCGCGCGGTCTCATAGGGCGCGGTATAGCTGCCGTCCTCGTGGCGCGCGCTGAGCGCGCCGACGGCGGCTGGCAAGTCTTCCGCCCCCCATGTCAGGCCGCACAGGCGATCGCGCGCATCGGCATATTCGCCCAGCCGAAAGATCGCGGCGGGCGTTTCGGTAGCGATCGGCAGGATGAGAGCCTCGGCATCCCCCCGGTCATCCATCCGACGATCGAGATCGGCAATCGACGCCGACCCTTCGGCCTTGGGCAATAGCAGACCGGTGGGCCTCGCAGGCAGAACGGCATCCAGGTCAGCATCGGCAAGACCGCTGTCCAGTGGATTGATCCGCACGAACAAGGCCATGTGCCGGCCCGCCTCTTCCAGAAACTGGGCCACCTCCGCACGGGCGCGCGCTTTGCCGGAGGGCGCGACCGAATCCTCGAGGTCGAGGATCAGCGCGTCGGCGCCCGATCCTAGCGCCTTGCGCATCCGATCGGGCCGATCGCCCGGAACGAAGAGGAGCGAGCGAAGCCTCACGCTTGCACGATGCCCCGCAATATCGGCGTGGCCGATGCTGTCCGATCGGGTTCTGGGAGAGAATGCTCGTGCATGTCGTTGCTGACGACGCTGCCTGTCTACAGCCCTACCGTCAAGAGGTGCAATCCGCGACGCTCCGCATGGCGGCGATGCTGGACCTCCCATATGGGAGGATGTAGGACAAGCCATGCGGATAGAGGATGGCGATTTGTTGCAGGCCGTTCACGCCGGCATTTTCGAAGCTGCGCCCTGGACGAATTTCCTGAACGAACTACGCTCCCGCACGGGTGCGCGCTGCGTCACATTGATGTTCCGGACGGCCCAAGAAGCGCCACTGGTCCAGATCTTCGCCGGCGATCCCCTGTCGCTGCCGCTGCCCGGGTCCGCGCCCGGCATCGCGGTACCGCATTATGGCCGGATGCGCGACAACAGGGTTTATGCTCTGGACGAACTGGTCGATCCAACCGATCTGGTGGGGGGCGCCCTGCCAGTCAGGCTGACTGGACCGGGCACAGCCGAGTCCATCCGGATGGTGCGCGTGACCGTTGATGGCGGCGGTCAGGCATTGCTTGCCTGCCTGGGAGGCAGGATCAGCAGTTCGGCGGTCAGCGCCCTGCTCGCCACGCTCGCGCCGCATCTGCGCATCGCGCTGCACAGCCTGATTGCCCTGGAGCGGGAACGGGTCCGCGCGACAGTAGCGACGGACGCAATCGGGCGGCTGGGCGCCGGCTGGATCATCCTCGACGAAATCTGCCATATCATCGACTGCGCATCGAACGTCGAGCCAATGTTGCAGGATGGCGCGCATCTCCGACGCGGCCGGCACGACCGCCTGACCGCCGCTTCGCCCGCGATCGACCGCCTGCTGACCACGCTGGTGCGACGCGCCGCGCTCGAGCCGGCGGCCGCCCCGGAAGCGATAAGCCTTAGCCGCCAGCCGCCGATTGGTCTGCTGATACGCCCCGCCCCGGCGCGCGGCCCGGGCGCCGCACCCGTCGCGATACTGTTCGTCGACACCCATGCGCGCCCGCCCGCCGACCACTCCCGCCAGATCGCGGCGCTGTATGGCTTGCTCCCCAGCGAAGCGAAGCTGGCCTGGGCGGTCGCGCAGGGGCTGTCGATGGCGCAGGCGTGCGACGCGCTGGGCCTCACGCGGGAAACCGCACGCAACTATTTGAAGAAAATCTACGCGAAGACCGGCGTAGGCGGGAGGACCGAACTGGTTCACCTGATCCTGACGGGTGTACTGCCACTGGCGTGATGAGCGAAACGAGCATAGGATCGCCACCCGAGCCATGCTGATATGCGCCTTACCCGCCCTGCCAGACCTTGATCGCGTCGATCGGCCAGACGAGCATCACTATGTTGAGGATCAAATTGTCGCGGATGACGGCGAACGTCAGCAATTCGAGCGCGATGCCTAGGGCAATGCTCACGCGGAGCGGGACCCGCGCGGCGAACAGGAAGCCCAGCGTCATCATTATGATATCACTCACTGAATTGACGATACTGTCACCGCTATATCCGAGCGCGATCGTCGCCGTGCGGTAACGGTCTATGATGAACGGCGAGTTTTCCGCGATCTCCCACGCCGCCTCCACCGCGACAGCGAGCGCCAGCCGCCAGCCCTGCGGCGCACGGCGCAGCAGCAACCAGGTTGCGCCGAAGAAGAGCAGGCCGTGAATGAAGTGGCTGGGGCTGTACCAGTCGGACAAATGCTGGCTGTTGCCCGCGTCGATCGCGCCGTGCCACAGCTCGATCGTGCCGCAGGTGCAGATCGGCGGACGGCCCATGGTGTACAGGATAACGCAGCCCGCGAGCGCAACCAGTGCCGCCGCCAGATAGCCGACGCGGTTCCCGGTCATCTATCGCACCCCCTTGCCAAAGCCCGCGCACGGCGCCACTAGCGGCCATGGCCGACACTATCCCGACCGAAGCGCCCGATTTCAAGCGGCGCGGCGTTCTTTTCGTCCTGTCCTCTCCCTCGGGGGCGGGCAAATCGACGATCGCGCGCAAGCTGCTGGCGGCCGAGCCCGACCTTGCCATGTCTGTGTCCGCGACGACGCGGCCGATCCGGCCCGGCGAAGTTGACGGAAAGGACTATCATTTCGTCGATCTGGAACGCTTCCGCGCGATGGTTGGCGCCCATGAATTCCTGGAGTGGGCGCATGTCTTCGGCCAGCGCTACGGTACGCCGCGCGCGCCCGTGGACGCGATGCTCCAGTCGGGTCAGGACGTGCTGTTCGACATCGACTGGCAGGGCGCGCAGCAACTGCACCAGATCGCCGGCGGCGACGTGGTGCGCGTATTCATCCTGCCCCCCTCGATGGTAGAGCTGGAGCGGCGGCTGCGCGGGCGCGCCACCGACAGCGCCGAGGTGATCGACCGGCGGATGGCGCGCGCCGCCAGCGAGATCGCGCATTGGGACGGCTATGACTATGTGCTGTGCAATGTCGATGCGGAGGCCTGCTTCGCCCAGGTGCAGACCATTCTCCATGCGGAGCGGATGAAGCGCAGCCGACAGACGGGCCTCATTGGCTTCATCCGCAAGCTGCGCACTTATCATCAGGAAGATTGATCGGCGAACCCCGCCGGGTCCGGCCAGTCTGGGTGAACCCACGCCATCACCTTGAACAGCGATCCCATCTCGCCTTCGTCGACCAGACGATGACGGGCCGCGGCCACGGCCTCCTCCCTGGCGGGGTTGGCGCGTATCAGCTCTGCGGCGCGGGCGTCGATGCCGAGGGCCTGCAGGAACGGGCCCTGCTCCACCGGTTGGTAGACCCGTAGGCCGGCGCGGCGGGCGACTTCGCCGAGCGGCGTGAAATCGACATGCGCGGTCAGATCATGCTCGCCCGGATCGGCGAAGGGATCCGCAAAACCTTGCGCCTTCACCGCCTGCAGCGTGTCGCCTATCGCGGGCCCGGCATGGCCGTAATCGACGATGATCGCCGCGCCGCCCTGCGCGGCGATCCGCTGGGCGAGGGTGCCGGCGACATGTACGCCAAGCGGCGACACTTCCAGGATCGCCCCTTCCGGCGCATCGGCGGCGATGGCGGCGGGTACGCCTTCGATCCGGCGAATCCCCGGCACGCCAAGGAAGCGGCGCTGGTCGCCCGCGCGCGTCACCACGACCCGCTCGCGCCATTCGTCGCCGACGCGAACCGCCTGCACCACGGGGAGCGCGTCGAAAAATTCATTGGCGACGACCAGCAGCGGGCCATCGGCCGGCAGGCCTGCCACATCGTCATGATGAACCGCGCTTGGCAGCAGCGAGAGCTGGCGCGCGCGCAAGGTTGGGCTGGTCTCCACGAGATGCACGGGCGGGACGAGTGCGGCACGGGCCATCGCCCGCAGCGCGTCGGCCGCCAGCGTACCGCGCCCCGGACCGAGCTCGGCGTAGCTGGCGCCGGCGTCTCCTCCCGACCGCAGCCACAGATCGGCCAGCCACAGCCCGATCAGCTCTCCGAACATCTGGCTGATTTCCGGCGCGGTCGTGAAATCGCCGGCGGCACCTAGCGGATCGCGGGTGCCGTAATAATGGGCATTGGCAGCCGCCATATAGTCGGCGACGCCGATCGGGCCGTCGGCCGCTATCCGCCGCGCGAGGCGCGCAGCGAGCGAAGGCAGCGCGTCAGCTGACACTCGCGCTGCCGGCGACCGGCTCGATCCGCACCCGGCGGCCCTTCGCGGTCATGATGAGGTAGAGGCCGCCCAGGATCATCGGCAGGCACAGCCACTGGCCCATGTGAAGCCCGCTGCGCGCGGCGAACTCCATCAGCTGCGAATCCGCCTCGCGCACATATTCGACGGCGAAGCGGAAGCCGCCATAGCCGAGCAGGAAAATGCCGACGAGCATCCCCGGCTGGTAGCGCGCCTTGGTTCGCCAGAAGGCGAAGGCGAGGATGGCGAACAGGATGATGCCTTCCAGCGCGGCCTCGTAGAGCTGGCTCGGATGGCGCGCAAAGGGTCCGCCGGTGGGGAATATGATCGCCCAGGCAACGTCGGTCTCCTTGCCCCACAACTCGCCGTTCACGAAATTGGCGAGGCGGCCGAAAAACAGGCCGAAGGGGACGCAACAGGCGACATAATCATGGACGCGCAGCCAGCTCAGCCCTTCCCTCCGCGCGAGATAGAGGATGCCGAGCGACACGCCGACGACCCCGCCATGGAAGGACATGCCACCCTTCCACAATTCGAAGATGCGCAGCGGGGTCTTCAGGATTTCCGGATCGTAGAAGATCACATAAGCGAGCCGGCCGCCGATGATGATGCCGAGCGTCGCGTAGAAGATCATGTCGTCGGCATGGCGGCGCGCCATAGGCGATCCGGGCTGGGCAACGAGCTTGAGCAGATACCAGTAGCCGACCATGATGCCGGCGAGATAGGCAAGGCTGTACCATTTGATCGTGAAGAAGCCGAGGTCGAGCGCGACCGGGCTCAGCCCCAGGCTGTCGAAACGGATCGCGCCGGACGCGGCGGCGGCAAGGTCGAGGATCAAAATGCTACTCCCGGCGCGACAGATGGCAACGCCATAAAGGAAGCGGCGGGCGAGATGAAGGGGTTAGCTGGACTGAGGGCGTACGGATGTGATCGAAGAGCGATGCCAATCAGCGCGCGGCCTCCGCCGCCGCATTGCCAATCCGCTTCGCCGTTTCGAGTGCCGCTTCCGGCGTCAGGTTGACGTCGACGCTGTCGGGGCCGAATATGTGGACTACATGTCCTTCCGCCTGGACCTGGCTCGGCTTGTCATGAACCACATTCGCCTCGGCATCGGCCTCCCTGCATCGCATCACCCAGTCGCGCGCAAGCACCAGCGAAGTGAATACCTCGGCGTTGGAATCGGCCACGCGCATTGCCTGTAACTTGGCGAGGCCCGATGCCGTGACAACCGCCGTCCGACGGGCATGGAGCGAACCCAGCCGTCCGACCATTGCACGCAGTTCATCTGCGACTTCGTTCGTCTGCGGCCCCGTCGAGCGGATGTCTATGATAAATGAGGTCGATTGCCCACTTCGGCCAAGAACTTTTAGCTCTCGTCGTAGTGCCGATTCATAAGATGCAACGGTTTCCAATGTCCAATCGCCATGACGGACAGCCATCAGGAGAGAAATATCGGGCTCGAACTTAAATTCAAACATGCGCATCGCCTGCATTTTTCGGGAATGCC
>JBEVME010000057.1:0-16168 GCA_040508785.1 Sphingobium sp. | reverse complement strand
CGTTCGGGCTGAGCCTGTCGAAGCCCTTCGACAGGCTCAGGTTGAATGGCGGAGGAGATAGCCCGTTCCAGGCGCAACCGCATCCGCTCGACATCCACTTGCCGCTTCGCCATGGCACGCATCATGTTCGCTGCCCTCGCGTCGCTGCTGTTCGTCCTGATCTGGTCCACCGGCTTCATCGTCGCGCGGGCGATGGTGCCCCACGCCGCGCCCGAACTGATCCTGGCGATCCGGCTGACGCTGACCGCCCTGCTGCTGGCCGGCGCCGCGTTGGTTGCAGGCCAGACGGTCCCGCGCGAGCGGCTGCGGCTGCATCTGGCCGCAGGGGCGCTGCTGCATGGCGTCTATCTGACCGTCAGCTGGTGGGCGGTGAGCGAGGGGATGCCCGCCGGCATCATGTCCCTGCTGGGATCGTTGCAGCCGCTGGTGGTGGCGGCCGCCAGCGTGGCTCTGCTGGGCGAGCGGTTGCCGGCGCTTAGCTGGGCCGGCCTTGTCATCGCCATCACCGGGGTCGGCTGTGTGCTTCTGCCGGCGATAGAGCGGTCTGGCGTGGGTGGAATCGAGGTGTTCCCGGCCATTGCCGGGGTCCTTGCCGTGCTCGGCATGGCGGCAGGGACGCTCATCCAGCGCGGGGCGATAGCGGGTGATGGCATCGCTGCTTCGGGCGCGGTTCAGACTGCCGGCGGTGCAGCGGTGGCCGTGCTCGCGACGCTGCTCGCAGGCGACTGGCGTTGGGACAATGCGCCGGTGCTGTGGGGCGGCCTTGCCTGGTCGGTACTGATATTGTCGGCGGCCGGCCTGAGCCTGCTGGTCTGGCTGGTGCGGCACCAGGGGCCGACGCGCATGTCGATGCTGCTGCTGCTCGTGCCGCCGCTCGCCGCGATCGAAGCCTGGCTGCTTTTCGGCGAGCTATTGGGGCCAGTCCAGCTCGCCGGCTTCGCGCTGGCGCTGGGCGGGGTCGTGCTGGGGCGATCCCGGCGCAAGCTACCGGCCGCCGACGCGCTGGTCGAACCCGCCTGACGCCATCAGTCCTCGCGCAGCCGCTCATGATGGCGGATCACCTCCGTGATGATGAAGCGCAGGAACTTTTCGGTGAAATCCGGGTCCAGATCCGCCTCTAGCGCCAGCTGGCGCAGGCGCGCGATCTGTTGCTCCTCGCGGGCGGGATCGGATGCCGGCAGGTCGTGACCCGCCTTGTGCCGCCCGACCGCCTTGGTGACCTTGAACCGCTCCGCCAGCATGAAAACGAGCGCCGCATCAATATTGTCGATGCTCTGGCGATAGCCCTTCAATGTCTCGTCCACTCTGGTCCTCCCGCTGGCCGGCCGCTTTTTGCGTCAACCGCCCGCAGAGGCAAGCTATTCCGCTTGCCATCCGCATTTTGCGTCGCCACATGAGCGGCCATGACAGCATCGGCTTCCGGCAATGTCCACCCCATCGGCACGTTGGGCAAAGGTGCCAGCGTACCGTCGCTGACCCCCATCATGGCGCTGGTCGCGGACGGCATGAACCATGTGAACGCCGCCATTCTGGACCGATTGCAATCCCGTATCCCCCTGATCCCGGAGCTTGCCGGCCATCTCATCGCCGGCGGCGGCAAGCGGATGCGGCCGATGCTGACGCTCGCCTGCGCGGATCTCGTCGGCTATGCGGGCAACCGGCACTACAAGCTGGCGGCCGCCGTTGAATTCATCCACACAGCGACGCTGCTACATGACGATGTCGTGGACGGATCGGGTCTGCGGCGCGGGCGCAAGACCGCGAACATCATCTGGGGCAACAGCGCCAGCGTCTTGGTCGGCGATTTCCTCTTCTCGCGATCGTTCGAGTTGATGGTCGAGGCCGAGTCGCTCAAGGCGCTCAAGATCCTCTCCAACGCATCGGCGGTGATCGCCGAGGGAGAGGTCAACCAGCTGTCGGCGCAGCGCCGGATCGAGACGAGCGAGGAGCAGTATCTCGACATCATCGGCGCCAAGACCGCCGCGCTGTTCGCCGCCGCCTGCCGCGTGTCGGCGGTGGTCGCCGGCCGCGACGAGGCGGAGGAACAGGCGCTGGACGTCTATGGCCGAAACCTCGGCATCGCATTCCAGCTGATCGACGACGCGATCGATTATGAATCGGATGGCGAGACCATGGGCAAGGACGCCGGCGACGATTTTCGCGACGGCAAGGTCACGCTGCCCGTGATCCTGGCCTTTGCGCGCGGCACCGAAGAGGAGCGCGCCTTCTGGAAATCGGCGATCGCAGGGCACCGGGTAACGGACGAGGACCTGGCCCATGCGCGTACGCTGCTGCGGCGGACGGGTGCCATCGCCGATACGCTGGCCCGCGCCCGCCATTACGGCCAGCGCGCGATCGACGCGCTTGGCATGTTCGATGCGGGGCGCGCCAAGGCGGCGCTGACCGAGACCGTGGCCTTCGCCGTCGCACGCGCCTATTGAGGATATGGAACGGGCGGCTCGTTCCAGTCCTCGACGGTTCGGGCCGAGGCTGACGAAATCTGTTTCTCCCGTCGCCAGCGCGACGAAGACCAGTCCCCGGACGCGCGGCGCGGACGACATCATCTGGGCCTATCATGATCCTCACCCCTGAAATCGTCGCTTTCCTGATCGCCGCCGCCTTCATAGCGGCTTGCATCGACGCAATGGCGGGCGGGGGCGGGCTCATCACCCTGCCCGCGTTGATGGCCGTCGGGGTGCCGCCGGTGGCGGCGGTGGCGACGAACAAGCTGCAGTCAAGCTTCGGCACTTTCGGCGCCTGCGTCGCCTATGCGCGGGCGGGGCATATGAACCTCTCCGCCTACCGCTGGCCGGTGATCGCAGCGTTTCTGGGCTCGGTGGGCGGCGCATGGCTGGTACAGCGGGTCAGCCCCTCGATCCTGGCGGGCCTCATGCCGGCGCTGCTTATCGCGATCGCCGCCTATTTCACCTTCTCGCCCAAGGCCGGCGACCTGGACCGGCGCCAGCGCGTAGGCATCGTGACGCTCAGCCTGCTGATCGGCATCATCGGCTTTTATGACGGCTTCTTCGGGCCGGGCGCCGGCGCCTTCTATACCACCATCTTCCTCGCGCTCGGCGGCCTCGGCCTCGTCCGCGCGACGGCCCAGACCAAGGCCGCCAATTTCGCCAGCAACATTGCAGGGCTGCTGACCATGATCGCGGGCGGCCATGTCATCTGGATTGCCGGCTTCGCGATGGCGGTGGGCAGCATCGCGGGCGGCCAGATCGGTTCGCATCTGGCGATGCGCTTCGGGTCCAAGCTCATCAAGCCGATCCTCATCCTGATGTCACTGGCGTTGACGGCCAAGATGCTGATCGACCCGAAAAATCCGATCCATGTCTATCTGTTCGGCTAGGCGCCCAGCCCCGATGCGACCATCGTTGCTCGACTGGTCGAAGAGCGCGACAGGGAAAGAATGACGCCGCTCCCCATCCATGCCGTGCTGCCCGCGCTGCTGGCGGTGCTGCGCGACCGGAGCAGCGCGGTGCTGGTCGCGCCGCCGGGCGCGGGCAAGACGACGGCGGTGGCACCGGCGCTGCTCGGCGAGCCATGGTGCGCGGGGCAGGTCTTGCTGCTTTCGCCCCGCCGCCTCGCCGCGCGCGCCGCAGCCGAGCGCATCGCCGAGTTGATGGATGAACAGCCGGGCGGCACCGTGGGCTATGCGACGCGGATGGACAGCCGGGTTTCCGCGCGGACGCGCCTGCTCGTGCTGACCGAGGGCATATTCGTGCGCCGCATCCAGGACGATCCCGAACTGGCGGGCGTGTCGGCCGTGCTGTTCGACGAGGTGCATGAGCGCAGCCTGGACAGCGATTTCGGCCTGGCGTTGGCGCTCGACGCGCAGGCCGCGCTGCGGCCAGACCTACGCATCCTGCCGATGTCGGCGACACTGGACGGGGCGCGCTTTTCCGCGTTACTGGGCGATGCACCGGTGATCGAGAGCCAGGGCCGCATCCAGCCGCTGGAAATACGCCATATCGGCCGCTCAAGCGAAAGGCGGATCGAGGACGATATGGCGGCGGCGATCCGGCGGGCGCTGGCGGAGGAGGCGCAAGGCGACATCCTCGCCTTCCTGCCCGGCGTGCGCGAGATCGAGCGGACGGCCGAGCGGATCGACGGGCAGGGCACACAGGTGCACATGCTGCACGGATCGCTCGACCCCGCCGCCCAGCGGGCCGCGATCCGCCCCGACCGCGAAGGCCGCCGCAAGATCATCCTGGCGACGTCCATCGCGGAGACGAGCCTGACCATCGACGGCGTACGGATCGTGATCGATTCGGGCCTGGCGCGGCGGCCGCGCTACGACCGCGCGGCGGGGGTGACCCGGCTGGTCACCGAACGCGCGAGCCAGGCGAGCGCAACCCAGCGCGCCGGCCGCGCCGCACGGCAGCGGCCGGGCGTCGCCTATCGCTTGTGGGAAGCGGCGGCGACCGCCGGAATGCCCCCTTTCGATCCGCCGGAAATCCTGGAAAGCGACCTTTCAAGCCTGCTGCTGGACTGTGCCTTGTGGGGCGCCACCGATCCCACGAGCCTCGCCTGGCTCGACCCGCCGCCGGCGGCTGCCGTCGCGGAGGCGCGGCAACGCCTGACAGGCCTGGACGCGCTGGACGATGACGGGCGCATCACGCCGCATGGCCGCCAGCTGGCGAAGCTGCCGCTGGCGCCGCGTCTCGCCCACATGCTCGTCCGCGCCGGCGAGATGGGCCTGGCGGACGTTGCTGCGGAGGTGGCGGTGCTGTTGGGCGAGCGCGGGATCGGCGGCCAGGATGCCGATCTCACCATGAGGCGGCAGAGGTGGCAAAGGGAGTCCGGCAAGCGGGCGGATGCCGCGCGGAACATGGCGAAGCGCTGGGCACACATGGCGTCCCCGCCGTTTCCCGGAGCCCCCCGCCCACTTGCGATCGACGCTACCGGCATCGCTGTCGCACTCGCCTTCCCTGATCGCGTTTCCAGACGGCGGTCGGTCGACGGCGCTGACTGGGCCAGTGTGGGCGGACGCGGCTTCCGGCTCGATCCCCTGAGCCCGCTCGCCCGCGAAGAGTGGCTGGCGGTCGGCGAGGTGCAGGGGAGCGCGGCGGGCGCGCGCATCCTGTCCGCCGCCCCGATCGGGGAAACCGATATCCTGATGCTCTACGGCGAGCGCGTCGCCGAGCATCGAACCGTGCGCTTCCGGCCGGATACCGGCGGCATCGAAGCGCTGCGCGAACGCCGGCTGGGGGCGGTGCGGCTGTCGTCGGGCTCGGACGACCGGCCCGATCCCGATGCGATCGCCGCCGCGCTGCTGGACGGCGTCCGGCGCGGGGGCGTTGCACTGCTCCCCTGGTCCGACGCGGCCCGGTCGCTACGGACGCGCGCGAGCTTTGCCGGGATGGACGCGCTGTCCGACGAAAGCCTGATCGCCACGCTCGATCAATGGCTGCCGGCGCTGCTTCAGGGCAGGCGGCGCCTCTCCGACATCGACCGGTCGCAAATGTCGGCCATGCTGGAGGGCCTGATAGGATGGGACGGCAAGCAAAGCCTCGACCGTCTCGCCCCGCCCGAGTTCCGCTCGCCCGCCGGCAGCACCCATGCCATAGACTATGCGGCCGACGGTGGCCCGCGCGTGGAAATGCGCGTCCAGGCGCTCTACGGCCTGGCCGAGCATCCGACCGTCGGAACGCAGCGCATCCCGCTCGTCCTGTCGCTCACATCGCCCGCCGGGCGCCCGATCCAGACCACGCGCGACTTGCCGGGCTTCTGGGCGGGCAACTGGCGCGAGGTCGCCAAGGAAATGCGGGGCCGCTATCCCCGCCATCCCTGGCCCGACGATCCGGCGGCTGCCGCAGCGACGTTGCGCACGAAAAATGCCGATGCCCGAGCGAACGGGCCCCGCAAATCTTGATATTTCCCCCCCGCTGGTGCAACGCGGAAGCTCTGTTCACGGAGTTCCGTCCCAATGGCCGCGCGCATATACCAGATCCAGAAGAACGCCCTGCAATCGGGCAAGGCGCTGACCAAGACCTGGGTGCTGGAATATGCGCCGGCCGAGGCCAAGACCGCTGATCCGCTGACCGGCTGGGCCGGATCGGGCGACACCCGGCAGCAATTGCGCCTGACCTTCCCTTCACAGGCCGCGGCGCAGGCCTATGCGGACAAGGAAGGCATCGCCTACACGATCATTGCGACAGCACCGAAGGCACTGAAATTGCAAGCATATGCCGACAATTTCCGGTAGAATTGTCACCTGAATAATATCGCTGTTGAAAGGGTTCGTCCAAGTGGACATCGACCAGGCAAAAAAACGCATCGAATGGGCGCAGGACGTCATCAGCAAGAATATTCCGACGAAATATATGCAGGGCGCGCGTTTTCTGGATGTAGGGTGCGGCAGCGGCAACGGCGTCATCGCCGCATTGACGCTGGGGGCCGTGTCGGCCGTTGGGATAGATCGCGACGGAGAGGAGTTCGGCGACACGCATTTTGCTGCGATGGCAGAAGAGTTCGGCGTTGACGTGCGGGCCACCACGCTGCTGGCGACCGATGTGTTCAACCTGTCTTTCTTCGACCCCGGCTTCGATGTCGTCATGATGTACGATGCGATCGAGCATGTTCCCAACCCTTCGGCCTTCATCAAGTTTTGCGGCAACGCGCTACGTCCTGGGGGCATTTGCCTCATCATGACCTCACCGCTTTATTACGGCGCGGTCGGGCATCATCTTTGGGATCATTTTCCCGAGGCAACGATGCCTTGGGTACATCTCTATCCCGATTTCGAACAGCGGATGGTCGAAGCCGGCGTGGGCGACTGGGGCAAGCAGCGCTATTACGAACTCAACAAGGTGACCCACGGGCAACTGCTTCAATATATCGACGATGCCGGGATGCAGTTGGTCGCCGACAATTCCATCTATCATGATCGTTTTCCGCCCATGCTGGAACAGTTTCGTCACCTCATCGACATGAGCCTGGTCCCATCGGAGCAGGATTTATTGTGCGATTATACATCGCTGCTGTTCACCAGACCGCACGGCTGAGGAATCGCACATGCGCAGTGCCGGGATTTGGCGCTGCCCGATTGCCGCCGCATTCCCTTGGCAGTAGGTGCAGGACACGGCGGCGACAGCGGCTGCTTTACAGGACCCAGATCATAATGACGGATCGCCAGGACATTTTCGACAGCATCGCAGCGCAGGTGGCGCCTTTCAACAAGAAGGGCGTGACGCTGAACGATGCGACCAGCTTCGCGGGCGACCTGGAGTGGGACAGCCTTACGGTGATGGATTTCGTCGCCGCGATCGAGGACGAGTTCGACATCATCATCACCATGAACATGCAGGCCGAAATCGAAACCGTCGGCCAGTTGGTGGACGCGGTAGCGAAGCTGAAGGGCTGAACCGGGAAGCATATATGACCGATGCGATCGACACTGCCACCGATGCCCGCACCCCGGCCGAAGCGCCCGGCGCGCGCGACCTGTTCTCCAAATTCGACGCGCTGATCGCCGAGCGCGAAGCGCTGATGGCGACAGGCGTTCGCGATCCCTTCGCGATCGTGATGGACGAGGTGAAATCGCCCACGCTGGCGGTCATCAAGGGCAAGGAGACGATCCTGCTCGGCACCTATAATTATATGGGCATGACCTTCGATCCCGACGTCGTCGCGGCGGGCAAGAAGGCACTCGACGAATTCGGTGCCGGCACCACCGGCAGCCGCGTCCTCAACGGCACCTACCAGGGGCACAAGGAGGTCGAGCAGGCGCTCATGGACTTTTACGGCACGTCCGGCGCCATGGTCTTCTCGACCGGCTATCAGGCCAATCTGGGCATGATCTCCACGCTGGCCGGGCGGGGCGACTATGTCGTGCTGGACGCGGACAGCCATGCGTCCATCTATGACGGATGTTTCCTGGGCGATGCCGAGATCGTCCGTTTTCGTCACAACAGCGTCGAGGATCTGGGCAAGCGCCTGTCCCGCCTGCCCGCCGATGCGCTGAAGCTGGTCGTGCTGGAAGGCGTCTATTCGATGCTGGGCGACGTCGCGCCGCTGCCCGAAATGGTCGCCGCCGTGCGCAAGCATCCCAATTGCATGATCCTGGTCGACGAAGCCCATGGCATGGGCTTTTTCGGCGAGCATGGGCGCGGCGTCTACGAGGAACAGGGCGTCGAGAACGACGTCGACTTCGTCGTCGGCACCTTCTCCAAATCGGTCGGCACGGTCGGCGGATTTTGCGTGTCCAATCACCCCAAGTTCGAGATATTGCGCCTGGTTTGCCGCCCTTATGTCTTCACAGCATCGCTGCCGCCGAGCGTGGTGGCGACGGCCGCCACCAGCATCCGCAAGCTGATGCACGCCGGCGACAAGCGCGCCCATCTTTGGAAGAACAGCAAGCGGCTGCACAAGGGGCTGACCGACCTTGGCTTCACCCTGGGCACGAAAACGCCGCAATCGGCGATCATCGCAGTCATCCTGACTGACCAGGCGCAGGCCGTCGCCATATGGCAGACGTTGCTGGAGCTTGGTCTGTACGTCAATATGGCGCGTCCGCCCGCGACCCCGGCGGGTACGTTCCTGCTGCGCTGTTCGCTGTGCGCCGAACATTCTGACGAGCAGGTGGAGCAGATTATCGGCATGTTCAAGGCGGCCGGCAAGGCGACGGGCGCGATCGCCTGACCCGCCCTCGGGCGGGTCTGAACGACGGACGCTTCGCGCGACGCGCTCGCGCGCGCGACGACAGATGCCCATGGGATATTTCACCCCGGTCGCTGTTGGGCTAGTGTAACAACGATGGCGGGGACATATTTCATAGCTGACCTTCGGGGTCGATGGCAGGCAGTCCTTGCCCGCGCGCTGCCGATCCTGTTCGTGCTGCTGCTGGCCGGCGCGCTGGGTGCACTGCTCTACAGCGCCAGCAACGCATCGCGCGATTATGACCGCGCTCTGGCCGAACAGCGCCGCAGCTTCGAGGTGATCGCGCTCACCCGCCGGTTTGAAGCGACGATGGCCCGGGCCGAAGTGACGCTGGCGCGCTATGTCATCAGCATGAATCGGGATACCGGCCGCCTGTTCCAGGACCAGTTGCGCACGGCCGCCGGGCAGCTGCGTTCGCTGGCGCGCAGCACGAGGCGATCGGACTGGCAGCAGGACAGCGTACCCCGACTGGAAGCCGCCTTCGACGAACGCAGCAAGCGGCTGAGCGAAATCGCGCTGCGGACCACCTATGACCAGAAGATGGGGGCGCTCGCCCGCTTCCACCGGGCCGGGACGACCGATGACCTCAGCCGCATCAATCGCATGGTCGACAGGATCATCAGCGCCGAGCGCGCGCGGCTGGCGGAGCGCAGCATGGCCGTGATGCTGGCGGGCGATCGCACCGAATGGGCGGGGCGGACGTCGCGGCTGGTCGGGCTGGCGCTGCTGGTGTGCATCCTCGTCGCGCTCGGCTTCGCCAACTATGCCTATGGCGCGCATCGCCGGGCGCGCCGGACCGCCGATCAGGAGAGCGAACGGGCCGACCGGCTGGAAGCCGCGGTCGCGCTGCGCACGAGCGAATTGAGCGATGCCTATGAGCAGTTGAAGCTGGAATCCGCCGAGCGGGTAGCGGCCGAGGACCATGTGCGGCAAATGCACAAGATGGAGGCCGTGGGCCAGCTGACAGGCGGGATCGCACATGATTTCAACAATATGCTGGCGGTAGTTGTCGGCGGCCTTGAACTGGCCAAGCGCAAGCTGCACGAACGGCCGGCCGACGCGGCGCGGCATCTGGACAATGCGATGGAGGGGGCCAATCGCGCCGCCGCGCTGACCCGCAGGCTACTCGCCTTCGCGCGATCCGAACCGCTATTGCCGAGCGCCGTCGAGGCGAGCGGGCTGATCACCGGCATGGTCGATCTGATCGATCGCACCATCGGCGATCAGATCACCGTCCATCTCGACCGGCAGTCGGAGGACTGGCGCATCTTCGTCGACCAGCATCAGATCGAGAATGCGATCCTGAACCTGTGCGTCAACGCGCGCGATGCCATGGACGGGCGCGGAACATTGATGATCGCCACTGCCCAGGCGCGCCTCGCGGCGGGCGAAATTGGCGAGTGCGTCGCCGGGGACTATGTCCGCCTGACGGTTGCCGACAGCGGGTGCGGCATGTCGCCGGAGGTGCTGGCGCGCGTATTCGAACCCTTTTTCACGACCAAGCCGGTGGGCCAGGGCACGGGCCTTGGCCTCAGCCAGATCTTCGGCTTCGTGCGCCAGAGCCAGGGCGAGATCCGCATCGAATCCACCGTCGGCGAAGGGACGAGCGTCCACATCTACCTGCCCCGCCGGACGAGCGGCGGGGAAGCCGTTACCAGCGTCGCCGACGACAGGGTGGAGGCGCTGCATCCCCCAACCCGCATCCTGGTGGTGGAGGACGACCCGCGCGTGCTTAACCAGACCATGTCGGCGCTGGCGGAGCTGGGCCATCTGCCGGTAGCTTGCGACCATCCGGCCAAGGCTGAAAAGCTGCTGCGCGGGCATCACGACATCGGCCTGATCCTGTCCGACGTGCTGATGCCGGGCATGACCGGGCCGGAAATGGTCAACCGACTGCCCGCCAGCTTCCGCCATATTCCGGTGCTGTTCGTGACCGGCTATGCCGGCGACACGAGCGGCGACGAGTTCGGCGCGCATATGGTGCTGCGCAAACCCTATACGATCGGCGCGCTGAGCACGGCGCTCTCCAGCGCGATCAGCGGACCGCCCCACTCCGCAGCAGCCGCGGCAGCAGAGTGATCGCCCCCAGCAGCGGCCAGCGGCGCTGCCAGGGTTTGATGATGATCTTCGTGCCGGCGTGGCGGTTGATCTTCCACGCCAGATAATCGATGCCGCCGGCATAGGTGAAGCTCGCCTTGGCCAAGCGCAAGACGGAGAGCCACTTGCCCCGCCGCTGGAGCCTGCGCCAGCGGGCGGCGGCATCGACGGGGGACAGTATGTTAGGCACCTCGCCATTCGGACCCACGCCGTGACGCAGCGCAATTTCACCCAGCGCCGCCAGTCCGAACCGTTCGTAACGTTCTGGATCAACATCGACGATCGAAACTGACCGTTCCTTCCGCTCTGCGCGCAATTCGGCATTGTAAGTCAGAGTGAACCCCGCCCTCCACAGATTGAGGACGCTGTGGCCATTGTCTGTCGCCCTTGTCGGCATGGTCAGTTCCAGCAGTGTAGGGGCCGCATTCGCTACAGCTGAAACCGCCCGCGCCCGCGCAGCCTCGCTGCTTGCCCACACCAGCCGCGACGGTTGGGCAAAGCGCGCCCAGACAGAGACATTGTCGGCCTTGGGACTGCACAACCGCGCGAAATCCGCTTCGCACAGCACCGCATATTTGGCGATCAGGCCATCATGCTCGAACGGAAAGACATTGGGCGGCACCAGCCGGTTCGCCCGCGCCAGCCAGCTGTCGCCATAGGCGGCGTCATAGTCGGAAACGATCAGGTAGAAATCTAGCATCAGCCCGTCGAGATTGGCCTCCCGCAGGCACGACCCATAGAACAGCACCGCCCGCGCGGCCCGCGGATAGCGCGCAGCGATCGCTTGCGCCATCGCGACCGCGCGCGGATCGGCGGACAGCGCGAGCTCGGCGGCGACGAGGGACTGGGTTGACAGGCTCATTGGCGTGCGATGTCGCAACAGCGCGGCCGATTTACAACCATTTGGCACGGATGCTCGGGTCCGGCGGCGGACTGTCCCACTCATCATCGTCCCAAGTGACATCGTCGAACGGGGCATTGGGATGCAGTGCGATCACAAGATCGTCTCCCCAGCGATCGACCATAGTCCAGATGCCCGGCATTGGCTGACGAATCCGGACCGATACAAGCTCGATAGCGAACGTCCCAATCCGGAAGATGATCTCGCCGCCTTCCCCCGGCACCCGCTCTAACTGCATGGCCTCGGCCGGAAGTCGCCCTAGGGCCTGCTCGAAGACGTCACCTGTTGAGGACAGCGCATAAGCGGCTGCTAGTTCGGCAACAGCCTTATGGTTGCCAATGTCGTTCCGGGCCGACCGGTGCGACCTTAATCGCTGTTCGCAGTAAGCGAGCAGCGCATCCAGCGCCGGCGATCCTCGCCCGGTTACAGTCATAGCCCGGCACCCAACGCCGAAGCTCCCGACAGCGCAGCGATGCCCTGCGCCATCGGATCGGCGGGCAGCGCGCGCTCAGCGGCGACGAGGGTTGTCAGGGAGCGGGGCATCATTTCCAATCGCTAAGCCATATTCCCGCGAACGCAGGAACCCAGGGTAGGTCAGCGAAGTCTTGCACCCTGGACTTCTGCTTTCGCAGGAGCAGCGCCGGGTTTCAAGCCGATCGCCGGAACAGCAACGACAGGTTGTTGGCGGGCATCTCGACCAGTCGATCGAAGGCGAGACCATGCGCCACGCCTGCCACCACGACATTCTCAACCGTTCGCAATCCCCAGCGCGGATCGCGGGCCCTGAGCGAAGCGTCGAAGGCGACATTGCTCGGCGCCGTATCCACGTCCGCGCGCAGATAGGGGCCGTAGAGGTAAGCCAGCCCGCGCGGTGGCAGGATGCAGGCCGCGCCGCGCAGCAGACCGAGCGTTGCTTCCCATGGGCTGATATGCACCATGTTAATGCAGAGCAGGGCATCGGCCTGCGGGACGGGCCAGTCGGGCGCCGCCGCGTCGAGGCGGATCGGCGGGCGCAGGTTCGGCAGACCCGCCTCCTTCCGCCACGCCGCGATCGAGGCCAGCGCGGCCCGGTCGGGATCGCTCGGCTGCCAGTCCAGCGCGGGGAAGCTGCGTGCAAAATGCGCGGCATGTTCGCCCGATCCGCTGGCTACCTCCAGCACGACGCCGGACGTCGGCAACGCCGCGCGCAGGACATCGACGATCGCGTCCCGGTTGCGCAGCGTGGCCGGCGCGTGCCGGCGCGTATCGCTCACTCGGCCGCTTCCGCCTGCTCCGGCGCTTCCCATGTCAGCACCGGCTTGCGCGCCGCCAGCGTCTCGTCCAGGCGGCGGCGCGGCGCGTAATAGGGGGCGCCTTTCAACGCCTCGTCCCCTGTCCGCGCCCGGTCGGCAAGGCTGCGCAGCGCCATGATGAACTGGTCGAGCGCCGCCTTGCTCTCCGTCTCTGTCGGTTCGATCAGCATGGAGCCGTGGACGACCAGCGGGAAATACATGGTCATCGGGTGGAAGCCCTCATCGATCAGCCCCTTGGCGATATCGAGCGTGGTAAAGCCTTCGGCCAGGCCCTTATCGCTGAACAGCGCCTCATGCATACAGGGACCGCTAAAGCCGAACGGCGCGTCGAGCACGTCGTCCAGGCTACGCAGGATGTAGTTTGCGTTCAGCACGGCATCGCCGCTGACCTGCCGCAGCCCGTCCGCACCATGGCTGAGGATATAGGCGAGCGCGCGGGTGAACATGCCCATCTGGCCATGGAACGCGCACATGCGGCCGAAGCTCTGCGGCATTTCCTCGCCGACATTCTCCTCCTCGATGAGGTGGATCGTGCCGTCGGCCATGCGCGCGGTGTAGGGCAGCGGCCCGAACGGCGCTAGCGCTTCGGACAGCACGACCGGCCCGGCACCGGGTCCACCGCCGCCATGGGGGGTGGAGAAGGTCTTGTGCAGGTTGATGTGCATCGCATCGACGCCGAGGTCGCCGGGGCGGACCCGGCCGACGATGGCGTTGAAGTTCGCACCGTCGCAATAGACGAAAGCGCCGACCGCATGGACCGCGTCGGAAATCACCTTCATGTCGCGTTCGAACAGCCCGCAGGTATTGGGGTTGGTGATCATCACCGCGGCTACGTCAGGCCCCAGCCGCGCTTTCAGTGCCTCCAGATCGACACGCCCTTCCGGGGTCGCCGGGATATCCTCCACCTGATAGCCACAGAAGGCGGCCGTCGCCGGATTGGTGCCGTGCGCGCTTTCGGGCACCAGCACGACCTGCCGCGCGTCGCCGCGCGCCTCCAGCGCCGCCTTGATGCAGAGCAGGCCGCACAGTTCGCCATGCGCGCCGGCCTTGGGCGTCATGGCGACACCGTGCATCCCGGTCAGCTCGATCAGCCAGACCGCGAGTTCGTTGATGACGCCGAGCGCGCCCTGCACCGTCGATTGCGGCTGCAGCGGGTGAACGTCGGCAAAGCCGGGCATCCGCGCGACTTTTTCGTTGAGGCGCGGGTTATGCTTCATCGTGCAGGACCCGAGCGGAAAAAGGCCAAGGTCGATGGCGTAATTCTGGCGACTGAGACGCGTATAGTGGCGCACCGTTTCCTGTTCCGACAGGCCCGGCAGGCCCGTCTGCCGCCGACGCGCGAGGCCGCCCAGTCGGCTGGCGACGGCGGGCGTCGCTGGGAAATCCACACCGGTCGTGCCGGTGCCGGCGATCTCGAAGATCAGCGGCTCCTCCAGCATCAGGGCACGGTTGCCGGTAGCTGTGGCGGGCGCCATATGCGCTTCATCAACCGGCGCCGGGGCGGTGGGACGGCCTTCCTTGAGCATGGTCATGCCAGTTCCTCCTCGAGCGCCTTGGCGAAGGCTTCCACATCCTGTGGCGTCACTGTTTCCGTCACCGCGACGATGAGACCGTTGCCGATCCCCGGTGCGTCCGGGTACAGTCGGCCAAGCGACACACCTCCCAGCACGCCCCTGTCGGCCAGGCTGCGCACCACGTCGCGCGCGTCCTTCGACAGGATCAGCGTGAATTCGTTGAAGAAGCTGTCGTTGACCAGGGTTACTCCCGGCACCTGCGCGAGCCGATCCGCCGCCTGCACAGCATAGGCATGGTTGAGCTGCGCCAGCTGGCCCAGCCCCTTCTCGCCCAGCAACGTCATGTGGATGGTGAAGGCGAGCGCGCACAGCCCCGAATGGGTGCAGATGTTCGACGTTGCCTTCTCGCGCCGTATATGCTGCTCACGGGTCGAAAGCGTCAGCACGAAGCCGCGCTTGCCGGCCGCGTCCTGCGTCTCGCCGCACAGGCGCCCCGGCATCTGGCGCACATATTTATGCTTGCACGCGAACAGGCCCAGATACGGCCCGCCGAACTGGAGGCCGACGCCGATCGACTGGCCTTCGCCCACGACAATGTCCGCGCCCATGTCGCCCGGCGCGGTGATCGCGCCCAGCGCCACCGGTTCGGTCACCACCGCTACCAGCAACGCGCCCGCCGCATGGACCGCGTCAGCCAGCGGCGTCAGGTCGGCGATGCGGCCCAATATGTCGGGATATTGCACGACGACGCAGCTCGTATCCCGGTCGATCCCCGCGATCAGCGCATCGATATCGGTCGCTGCCTCAAGACGCGGCGCTTCGTGCACCAGCTGGTCCCCGGTGAACTTCGCCATCGTCTTCGCGACGGAGACATAATGGGGGTGCAAGCCCGATGACAGCACGGCCCTGGCCCGCTTGGTGATGCGCCGCGCCATGCCGATCGCCTCCCAGCAGGCGGTCGATCCGTCATACATGGAGGCATTGGCGACATCGCAACCGAACAGCCGCGCGACCTGCGTCTGGAATTCGAATAGGACCTGCAGCGTGCCCTGCGCGATTTCCGGCTGATAGGGCGTATAGGCGGTCAGGAACTCGCCGCGCTGGATCAGATGGTCGACGCTCGCTGGCACATGATGGCGGTACGCCCCCGCGCCGAGGAAGAAGGGCGCCTCCCCCGCCGACAGATTCTGTCGGGCCAGTTTTGCCATGTGACGCTCCACCGCCAGTTCAGGGGCGTGATCGGGCAGGCCGGCAATCTTGGCCGTCAGCCGCGCCTCGGCGGGAACGTCGACGAACAGGTCGTCGATCGCATTCGCGCCGATGACGGCGAGCATCGCCTCGCGGTCGGTGGGGGTAAGCGGCAGGTAGCGCATTCGGTGCAACTCCCCCCCTCCCGGTCCGGGAGGGGGAAGGGGGTGGGGCGGGTCCGGGCGATGCTGTCCGCCCGGACCGGAAACGGGATCAGAGCTTGGCGACGAACGCTTCGTAGGCGGCCTCGTCCATCAGCTCTTCCAGCTCGTTCTCGTCGGACAGCGTGATGCGGAAGAACCAGCCTTCGCCATCGGCGTCCGAATTGACCAGGTCGGGCTGGTCGGCGAGCGCGGCATTGCCCTCCAGCACGGTGCCGGAGACGGGCGTGTAGACGTCGGAGGCGGCCTTGACCGACTCGACCACCGCCGCGCCGTTGCCGGCCTGGA
>JBEVME010000052.1:0-26872 GCA_040508785.1 Sphingobium sp. | reverse complement strand
TTGGCGAGGGAGGCGCCGTCGGTGCCTCCCTCGCTTGCTGTCAGATCGCCTTCTGGGTGGGGACATTGACCCCCATCGACTGCAGGTAGCGCTTCACGTTGCGCGCCGCCTGGCGGATCCGTTGCTCATTCTCGACCATGGCGATACGCACGAAGCCCTCGCCATCCTCGCCATAGCCAACGCCCGGCGCGACCGCGACCTTGGCTTCGGTGAGCAGCTGCTTGGAAAATTCCAGACTGCCCATGTCCTTGAGCGCAGGCGGCAGCGGCGCCCAGCAGAACATCGACGCGCGCGCGGGCGGAATGTCCCACCCGGCGCGGCCGAAACTCTCCACCAGCACGTCGCGACGCTTGTGATAGAGTTCGCGGTTCTTCGCGACGATGTCCTGCGGCCCGTTGAGCGCGGCGCAGGCGGCCGCCTGGATCGGCGTGAAGGCGCCATAATCCAGATAGGACTTCACCCGCGTCATCGCCGCGATCAGCTTGCGGTTGCCGACCGCGAAGCCCATGCGCCACCCGGCCATCGAATAGGTCTTGCTGAGCGACGTGAACTCGATCGCGATATCCTTGGCACCGGGTACCTGCAGGATCGAGGGCGTCGGATTGCCGTCATAATAAAGCTCGGAATAAGCGAGGTCGGAAATGACCCAGACCTTGTTCGCCTTGGCCCAGGCGACCAGCTGCTCGTAGAAAGCGAGGTCCACCGTCTCCGCCGTCGGGTTCGACGGGTAGTTGACCACCAGGATCGAAGGGCGCGGCACGGTGAAGGCCATGGCGCGATCGAGCGAGCGGAAATAGCTTTCGTCGGGCGTCGTGGGCACCGAGCGGATGGTGGCGCCCGCGATGATGAAGCCGAAGGTATGGATCGGATAGCTGGGGTTGGGTGCCAGCACGACGTCGCCCGGCGCGGTGATCGCGGTGGCGAGGCTGGCCAGCCCCTCCTTGGACCCCATGGTCACGACCACTTCGGTCTCAGGGTCGATGTCCACGCCGAAACGGCGGGCATAATAGTTGGCCTGTGCCTTGCGCAGACCCGGAATGCCCTTCGATTGGGAATAGCCATGGGCGCTCGGCTTGCGCGCGACTTCGATGAGCTTTTCGATGACATGGTCGGGCGGCGGCAGGTCGGGATTGCCCATGCCAAGGTCGATGATATCCTCTCCGCCGGCGCGCGCAGCGGCCCGCATCGCATTGACTTCGGCGATGACATAGGGTGGCAGTCGCTTCATGCGGTAGAATTCTTCGGACATTGATACGCTTCCTGGGGACTTTCCTGGTTGAAGCTGCACGGGAAAGCGGGATCACGCTTCCCTGCGGCGCCTTGGGGGCTATATACGGGCAGAGGTACCGGCGCCAGCGAAAGGCGCCGGACGCAAGGATGCCGAAGGAGGGCAAATGGCCATGGGCGACAGCACGGCGCAGGAACCCACATTGCCCAGCCTGGAGCAGATGCAGCAATGGACCCAGGTGCTCGGCCGCGCCCAGCAGCTGATGATGGAGCAGATGGCAGGCTTGTCCGGCGCTGCGCTTCCGTTCGATCCCGCGGGGATGGCGCGCATACAGACGGGGCTGGCCAACGAAGGGCTGGCCCTGTGGCAGCGCTTCCTCGACACAGGCGGCCTGTTCCGCGACGTGCCCGAGCCACCCCCGCCAGACAGTCCGGCCGCGCGCAAGGACCGCCGTTTCGCCGACCCGGCGTGGAGCGAGAATCCTTTCTACGACTTCATCCGGCAGAGCTACCTGCTGGTGTCAGACTATATGCTGCGCCTGCCCGATACGATGGACGGGGTGGACCCTCGCCAGAAGGAGCAGTTGCGCTTCGCCACCGCGAGCATGGTGGACGCCCTGTCTCCCGGCAACTTTCCGCTGACAAATCCCACCGTCGTCGCCAAGACGATCGAGAGCGGTGGCGAAAATCTGGTTACGGGCCTCAGGCACATGCTGGCCGACCTGGAAAAGGGTCAGCTCACCCAGACCGACGGTTCCGCCTTCGAACTTGGGCGTAACATCGCGGCGACGCCGGGCAAGGTCGTCAAGGAAACCCCGCTTTACCAGCTGATCCAATATACGCCGACGACGAAGACGGTGCTGGAGACGCCTCTGATAATATTTCCGGCGTGGATCAACCGCTTCTACATCCTCGACCTCAGTCCGGAAAAGAGCTTTGTGAAGTGGGCCGTGGACCAAGGCATCACAGTGTTCATGGTGTCTTGGAAATCGGCCGACGAATCGATGAAGGACCTGATCTGGGACGATTATGTCTTGAAGGGTCAGGTCGACGCGATCGACACCGTGCGCGATCTGCTGGGCGTACCGAGCGTCCATACGATCGGCTATTGCGTCGCGGGCACGACGCTTGCGGCCACACTGGCGCTGCTGGCGGCGCGTGGCGAGGCGGACAAGGTTGCGAGCGCCACCTTTTTCGTCGCACAGGTGGATTTCGCGCAGGCCGGGGACCTGCTCCACTTCGTCAATGACGAGCATCTGGCCGTGCTCGACCGGCTCTCCGCCAAGGGCTATCTGGACGGGCGCTACATGGCGGCGACCTTCAACCTGCTGCGCGGGCGCGACCTCATCTGGAGCTATGTCGTCAACAATTACCTGCTTGGACAGGATTATGCGCCGTTCGACCTGCTGCACTGGAATGGGGACACCACCAACCTGCCGGCGCGCTGGCACCGGGATTATCTAATCCAGCTCTATCGCGACAATCTGCTGGTCGTGCCCGGCGCGCTTAGCATCGATGGTACGCCGATCGACCTGACGCGGGTGACGACGCCGTCCTATGTCCAGGCGGGTCGGGAAGACCATATCGCTCCGCTCGCCAGCGTGTGGAAGCTTACCGAGCATTTTGCGGGTCCGCTGCGCTTCCTGCTCGCCGGGTCGGGGCATATCGCCGGCGTTGTGAATCCGCCCGCCGCCAACAAATATCAGCACTGGACGTGCGACGAGCCGCAGGCGACGCTGGACGATTTCCTGGCCAATGCCAGAGAAACCAAGGGGAGCTGGTGGCCCGACTGGGCAGCGTGGATCAGGTCTATCGGCGATGCCGCAGTGCCGGTGAAAGGCGCGAGGCGGCCCGGAGGCGGCCGTTTGCGGGCGATCGAGGACGCGCCCGGACGCTACGTCAGGCTGCGTTGACGCGAAAGCCGCGACATTGCGGCAATTTTGTTGCAGTGCACAAAAATAGCTTGCATTCAGGCTCGATGCGCATTATTGTGCGCTGCAACAAGAGGAGTTGTGCGTGGCATCCAAGGCAAGCAAGACGGTCGGCGGGCAAAGATCGTCCACCCTGTCGGCAAGCGAGGCGCTGAAGGCGGCAGAAGCCGCGATCGGCGATCCCAAGCCAGTCGCCAAGGCGATCAAGCCGGCCGCGAAGCCCAAGGCTGCACCAACGGTCAAGGCGCCGGTCAATGCTCCAGCCAGGCCAGTCGCCAAGGCCGCGACCATGCCGAAGGCGTCTCCGGCGCCCAAGGCTGCACCGGCGCCTGCGGCCGTCGTGGTCGCCTCCACGGCGGTGGACGCCGCGCCCGAGCCGATCGAGCCGGCCGCCCGTGTCAGCGAGACGCCAACCATCGCCGAAACACTGATCCCCACCACCGAACCCGCCGGCGCCAAGGCTGAGCCTGTCGAAGCCGCGACCTTGCCATTGCTAGAAGGAAACAAGATGATGACCGACGTGATCGAAACCGCCAAGAAGTTCGCCGAAGACGCCAAGGCCAAGCTGGAGACGGCCTATGCCGGCCTGAACGAGAAGGCCAAGGACAGCGTCGAGAAGTCGACCAAGGCGCTCGGCGAATTCAGCGACCTTGCCAAGGGCAATGTGGAAGCGCTGGTCGAATCGGGCAAGATCGCTGCCAAGGGCTTCGAGACGCTCGGCCAGGACGCCGTCGACTATAGCCGCAAGAATATCGAGAAGGCCCAGGCCACGATCAAGAGCTTCTCCGGCGTTAAGACGCCCACCGAATTCTTCCAGTTGCAGAGCGCGCTGCTCTCCAGCAGCTTCGACGAGTTCACCAAGGAAGCTGCCAAGAGCAGCGAAGCATTCGTCAAGCTGGCCGGCGACATTGCCGCTCCTCTGACCGCGCGCGCCACGATCATGACCGACAAGGTCAAGTCGCTCGCCGCCTGATCGGCCGCGCTACCGCGAAACAGGGAAGGGCGTCCTCGCAGGGGGGCGCCTTTTCCTGTTTCATCGTCCGCGTTTTCTCCCGGATAACGGGGAAGAGGGTTAAGGCCAGTCCGGCACCCTTGCCATATAGACCCAAATCGCCATATCCTTCGCCATCATGCACAGCATCGGCACAGCCTCTTTCTCGTCGGCCATCATGGCGGGTCCCGACCGGGACGATCCCGGCGGCAACGACCCCAGCGTCGGCATCGCCACGCGCACCCGTACGCGCACGAAGAAGCCGTCGCTCTACAAGGTGCTGATGCTGAACGACGACTATACGCCCATGGAATTCGTCGTGCATGTCCTGCAGAGTTTTTTCCGCATGGACATGGAGGAAGCGACCCGCGTCATGCTCCACGTCCACCAGCGTGGCGTCGGCGTGTGCGGCATCTTCAGCTATGAGGTTGCAGAAACCAAGGTGAACCAGGTGATGGACTTTGCCCGCCAGAACCAGCACCCCCTTCAGTGCACGCTGGAAAAGGCCTGAGGCTTTCGGGCTTCTGCTTAGCCTGTCATGCTGAACTTGTTTCAGCATCCATCATGCCCCAGGCGCGGCTCCAGCCGTTGATGCGACGGCCGGCCGGATAATATGCGACCCGCATCGCACTGCTCCGCGCACAGCGAGTGGGGAGGAATGGATGCTGCAACAGGTTCAGCATGACAGACGGGATGAACATGGCGCCCTCTGATCGCGATCCCTACGACATCGCCGTCATCGGCGGCGGCATCAACGGCGCCGGCATTGCGCGCGACGCGGCCGGGCGGGGCGCGCGGGTGCTGCTGCTGGAGCGCGGCGACCTTGCACAGGGGACGTCGTCCGCCTCCACCAAGCTGATCCATGGCGGCCTGCGCTATCTGGAACATTATGAATTCGCGCTGGTGCGCGAGGCGCTGGCCGAGCGGGAGCGGCTGTGGGCCATCGCTCCCCACATCATCCATCCGATGCGCTTCGTGCTGCCCTGGGTGAAGGGGCTGCGGCCGCGCTGGATGCTGCGACTGGGCCTGTTCCTCTACGACCATATCGGTGGCCGCCGCGCCCTGCCCAAAGCGCGGACGATCGACCTGCGGCGGCACCCGGCGGGCGCTCCGCTGAAACCCGGCTTCACGACCGGCTTCGCCTATTCGGACGCCTGGGTCGACGATGCCCGGCTGGTCATTCTCAATGCCCGCGACGCGGCGAATCGTGGCGCGGACATACGCACCCGTACCGAAGTCGTCCGGCTGGAGCGCGACGCCGGCGGCTGGACCATCATGACGCAAAAGCGGGATGGCACGGCCGAAAGCTTCCGCGCCCATGCCGTGGTCAACGCCGCCGGCCCGTCGGTGCTCGACCTGCTCCATCGCGCGCACGAGCCCACCGACCGGCACATGCGCCTGGTGCGCGGATCGCATATCGTCGTGCCGCGCCTGTTCGATCACGACCATGCCTATTTCTTCCAGCTGCCCGACGGCCGCATCTTCTTCGCCATCCCCTATGAGGGCGATTTCACGCTGATCGGCACGACCGACAGCGACCATCATGGCTCGCTGGACGATGTGCGCCCGAGCGCAGAGGAGATCGCCTATCTATGCGAAGGCGCGAACCGCTATTTCGCGCAGGCTATCGCGCCGGCCGATGTCGTGTGGGCCTATGCCGGCGTCCGGCCGCTGGTCGACGACGGATCGGACAAGCCGGAGGCGGCGACGCGCGGCTATCAGCTCGAGCTGGAGGGCGGGGAGGGCGCGCCTCTGCTGAGCGTGTTCGGCGGCAAGATCACGACCTATCGACATCTGGGCGAAGCGGCGATGGCGATGTTGCGACCGCTTCTGCCCGCCATGACCGGTGGGGACTGGACGGCGGACGCGCCGCTGCCCGGCGGCGATTTCCCGATGACTGGCCTGGCCGACCTGACCGCCGGCCTCGCGCGCGACTATCCCTTTCTCGATCCTGTCCATGCGGACCGCATCGCGCGCGCCTATGGCACGCTCGCGCGGGATTGGCTCGGCGACGCGCGGACGCAGGGCGATCTCGGCATCGATTTCGGCCATGGCCTGACGCAGGCGGAATGCCGCTACCTGATCGATCGCGAATGGGCGATCGGCAGCACGGACATACTCTGGCGCCGTACCAAGCTCGGCCTGCGGCTCGACGCCTTGCAGGTGGCCCGGCTCGACAGCTGGCTGGAGACGGCACGGTGAGCGAGCGGCTGCTGCTGGTGCTCGACGAAGGCACCACTTCCACGCGCGCGATGCTCTACTCTCTCGACGGTACGCGCCTCGCCACGGCTCACGCGCCGCTTACTCACTATTATCCGCAGCCTGGCTGGGTGGAACATGACGCGGCGGAGATCTGGAACCGCACGCTCGACTGCGCCCGGCAGATGGTGACGCGGGCAGGGGGTGCCGACCGCATCGCCGCGATCGGCATCACCAACCAGCGCGAGACAGTGGTGGCCTGGAGCCGCAGGACGGGCGAGCCGCTCGGCCCCGCGATCGTGTGGCAGGATCGGCGCACGGCGGACAGCTGTGCGGCGCTGCGCGCGGCCGGGCACGAACCGATGCTGCAACGGCGCACGGGCCTGGTCATCGACCCCTATTTCTCCGCGACCAAGATGCGCTGGTTGATCGACCATGTGCCCGAGGTCGCGGCGGCGGGCGACGATCTGGCGCTGGGCACGATCGAAAGCTGGCTGGTATGGAAACTGACCGGCGGCCTTCACATCAGTGACGCCAGCAACGCCAGCCGGACGCAGCTGATCGCGCTGGACGGCGACAGCTGGGACGCGGGCCTGTGCGACCTGTTCGGTGTGCCCGGCGCCGCCCTGCCGGAGGTCGTCGACAATGCCGGCCGCTTCGGCGAGACACTGCCGGACCTGTTCGGCGCGCCGATTCCGATTTGCGGCCTGGCCGGCGACCAGCAGGCGGCGACGATCGGCCAGGCCTGCCTGTCGCCCGGCGACGTCAAGGCGACGCTTGGCACAGGCGCCTTCATCCTCGCCAATATGGGCGAAGCGCGGCCCGCCTCAGCGCATCGCCTGCTGGGGACGCTGCTCTGCCGGATTGGGGGACGGCGCAGCTTTGCGCTAGAAGGATCGATCTTCGTCGCAGGCAGCCTGATCCAGTGGCTGCGCGATACGCTCGGCCTGATCGCCACTTCTGCGGAGACCGAGGCGCTTGCACGGTCGGTCCCCGATAATGGTGGCGTCGTCATGCTGCCGGCGTTGGCGGGGCTGGGCGCGCCGCACTGGCGCCCGGACGCCACAGGCATGATCGCGGGCATCACCCAGGGCACGACCAGGGCGCACATCGTCCGCGCCGCGCTCGAATCGATCGCGCACCAGTGCCATGATCTGGCCGATGCCTTCGCCGCAGACGGTGCGCCGTGGCGCTCGCTCCGCATCGACGGCGGCATGAGCGCCAACGACTGGATCGCGCAGGATCTGGCGGACATGCTGGATGTTCCGGTCGAGCGCCCTGCGGACGTGGAAACCACTGCCCGCGGCGCCGCGATGCTGGCAGCGGTGGGGGCGGGGCTGTTCCCGACGCTGGAGGCGGCGACGGCGATGTGTCCGCAGACGCAGCGATTCGATCCGGCCATGGCTGCCCTCGATCGCGATCCTCGACTGGCAAAGTGGCGCGCCCTGCTCGCCAGCGGACCTATCTGATATGCGGATTGGCCGCCTTCCCTAGCCACAATTCCATCTGATCGGCCTGGCCAGAGGTATCGACCTTCACTGCGGCAACAGGATCGTGCAACAACTCGGTCAGGAATGCAGCCAGATATTCGGCCTTTTCCTTATCCGCAGGGTTGAAGTAACGAACAGCGCTCTGATCCGGCGATGCGGCGACCAGTTCCACACCATAGACGGCCAGCGCCGGGAATTTGCCTTTGGTGAGTTCTCCAGCCTCCACCGCGATCAGGCGCTGATCTTCGCGGGCGATCTGCACATAGAGCTTGCCCGAAAGGGACGTAGCGCTGGCTTTGCCCCCCTTTTCGGTCCGTTCGACATTGGCCAGCGCCTTGCGGGCGGCATCGCTGTCCTTCCCCGGCAATGCCGATACGAGGCAGCTTTTCTCGTCAGGCGACCCGAAACATGCCGACATGGTCAATGCCCGTTCCGTGATCCGCCAGACCGTGTCGGCGATCACCTTCGTCGTCTGGGCATCGGCAGGATCATTCTGGATTGTAATGGAGGTGGCCGCTGCCGTGCTGGACCCGGCAGTCGACTGGCTGACCGCCTTGCGCAGTGCCGCAAGATTGGCGGCGGCATCCGTGGCCGCTTCGGCGTCCTTGTCCGACGCTGTCTTCTTCGCCGTGCAGCCATTCTGATCGGCGGCTGCAACGCCTGCGCAACTTTTGGGATCGTCGTTCGCGGCGGCGACCATGTCGTCATAGGCCTTGCGCGAAGCGGCAGCGTCCTTGTCCGCCTTTTCCTTGCGCTTTCGCGCTTCTTCCAATGTGGCGCCGTCCACGGCCGGCAGGGATGCGGACGTTCCGCCACCCGTCAGGATGACCGGCGCCGGCGGGCGCCCCAAGGTGGTCAATTGCTCGATCGCCAGGATCGCCAGCATGGCGTTGGAGTCGCGCCGCGCCTGCAGGGCGAGTTCGGCGCCGTCGATATTTCCGTTCAGGAAGCGCTCACATGTCCGGTACATCGACAGGGCGAGCAAATTGAACGTCTGGGAGCGCTGGATCGATGCGCCGCTGGCGCTGATCGAGGCGGCCAGCTTCCCTTCGGCAGTCAGTCCGTCGGCCTTCTGGCCATAATTGCCGGACATGGCGAGCCCGGCGCTCAAGACGGTGAAGATGTCCGGCGCATTTTCCGCGCAGGCCCTTAATTTGCCGTCGTTCAGCGAGACCAGGATCGCGCGCGATTTGGCGTCGGTGACAACGACCGACACAGCCTTGTCCTTGCCGCTCCGCGCCAATGTCGAGGTGCGATAGACCGAGTCCCAGTTGGCGCAGCCCGAAACCATCGCTGCCGCTCCCAGTATCGAAAGCCATTTGCCGCGAATCATCGTGCCACTCCTGTCCGCCAAGAGGCTGACGCTATGGGCCGCGGGGAGCGCCAACAAACCGGATCGCATCCGAAATGGGATCAGTTACCCCTGTGATGCGTCATTTCAGGGTCGACCGCCGCACCCGAAATTTCGTTCATGTTATATTGTATCTTTGTCAGGGTTCGCCTATGTAGCCTCACCATGACGACCACCATCCGCAACGCGCTCGCCTCTGGCCGGATCGACCGGATCGCGATGGCGCTATCGGGCCTGTGCGTCGCGCATTGCTTCGGCACCGCGATGATCCTGGGGCTGATCGCTTCGGCGGGCGGCGTGTTCGACAATCCGCTGTTTCACGAAACCGGGCTGGTGCTCGCCATCCTGCTCGGCGCGCTGGCACTTGGCCATGGCGCGGTGATGCACGGCTATATGATGCCCGCTGCGATCGGGTCGCTCGGGCTTGGCGTGATGGCCGGCGCGCTGACGCTCGACCATGGTCTGCAGGAGAGCGTCTACACGCTGCTGGGCGTCGGCATATTGGCGCTGGGCCACGATCTCAACCGTCGCGTGAGCCACTGAGCCACTCGCGCGAACCGCTGCTGTTCGCGCAATGGGACGCCGTTGACCGCAAAGCTTGCGACTTCCAGGGCCATGACTGTCGCCCGAAGGGAGTATGCCGGTATCTTACAGGCGAGCGCGTGGAGTGGAGGGGTGGACAGGCTGGGGGCGACGAATCCCTTGGCGGGGCATCGGGCCCCGCCGCTCAGTCGCCCTTCCGGTGCTCGCCGCGCACCCAGCGCACGGTGCCGGTGCTGGCGCGCATGACGACGCTCTCGGTTGTCAGCTTGCCGCCGGGCAGGCGCTTGACGCCAGCCAGCAGCGATCCGTCGGTCACCCCGGTCGCCGCGAAGATGCAGTCGCCCTTGGCCAGTTCCTTGAGGTCATAGACCTTGTCGAGATCGGTGATGCCCCATTTGCGGGCGCGCGCCTTCTCGTCCTCGTTGCGAAACAGCAGCCGGCCCTTGAACTGGCCGCCGACGCAGCGCAGCGCCGCGCAGGCCAGCACGCCCTCCGGCGCTCCGCCCGAACCCATATAGATGTCGATCGTGGTTTCCGGATTGGTCGTGGCGATCACGCCCGCCACGTCGCCGTCGCCGATCAGCATTACGCCGCAGCCGATCGTACGCAGCTCGGCGATCAGGGCCTCATGGCGAGGCCGGTCGAGCACGCAGGCGATGATCTCGTGCGGCTCCACGCCCTTGGCGGCGGCGACCGCCTTCACATTCTCGGTCGGGGACTTGTTGAGATCGATGACATTATCGGGATAGCCGGGGCCGACCGCGATCTTGTCCATATAGACGTCGGGCGCGTTCAGCAGGCCGCCTTCCTCCGCCGCCGCGAGCACGGCCAGGGCGTTGGGGCCGGCCTTGGCGGTGATGGTGGTGCCTTCGAGCGGATCGAGCGCGATGTCGATCTTGGGGCCCTTGTCGGGCGCGCCGCCGACCTTCTCGCCGATATAGAGCATCGGCGCCTCGTCGCGCTCGCCCTCGCCGATGACGACGGTGCCGTCCATATACAGGTCGTTGAAGGCCAGCCGCATCGCTTCGACCGCGGCGGCATCGGCCGCCTTCTCGTCCCCGCGCCCGACCAGCTTGGATGCGGCGATTGCCGCGGCTTCGGTCACGCGGACCATTTCGAGCACCAATACGCGATCGAGAACCGAGCTTGCCTGCACCATGACCATCCTATCTGCTGGAATCCCCGGTCGGGCGATAGGGATTCGCTCCCGCCTTGTCGAGCCATCTATGACCAGATGACGGCCATTGTCGCGACTCCGCCCCGCGCCGTCAGTCGAGAATGTGCATTACCATCGGCGGCTGGAGCAGGCTGTCCGATCCCTGCAGGCGGGACAGCGTGTCGATGACGCAGCGCTCCTCTCCCGCATGAGTGACGATCGCAACGAGAACGCCGTCGGCCTGGTTGGTGCCCCGCTGGATCATGCTTTCGATCGAGACGCCGGCGTCGCGCATCGCCGCGGCGATCTCCGCCAGCACGCCCGGCCTGTCCTGCACCTGAAAGCGCAGATAGGCGCGGCCGACGCGCAGTCCGGCATCGGCCGGCGCCTGGCGGCTGAGCGCCGCCACCGGCATGGCGAAGGCGTCGCCATATTCGTCACGGGCCACGTCGATAAGATCGGCGACGACGGCCGACGCTGTGGGCCCGGCGCCCGCGCCGCGCCCTTCGAAAAACAGCCGGCCGACGAAATTGCCCTCCGCCACCACGGCGTTCAGCGATCCGTCGACATGGGCGAGGGGATGACTCATGGGCACCAGCATCGGGTGAACCCGCTGGAACAGCCCGCCCGTACCCGATTCGGCCATGCCCACCAGCCGGATGCGGAAGCCCAGCGCCGCCGCTTCGGCAATGTCGGCGGCCAGGACATGGCGGATGCCGGTGACGGCGACCCTGGCGAAGTCGATCTCCGTGCCGAACGCAAGGCTGGCGAGGATCGACAGCTTGTGCGCGGCGTCCACCCCGTCGATGTCAAAGCTGGGGTCCGCTTCCGCATAGCCCAGATCCTGCGCCTCCTTCAGCACCTCGGCAAAGCCGCGCCCGGCCTTTTCCATGGTGGTCAGGATATAATTGCAGGTGCCGTTCAATATACCGTAGACCCGCGCGATCTCGTTCGCGGCAGCGCCCTCGCGCAGCCCCTTGATGACGGGAATGCCGCCTGCCACGGCGGCTTCGTACTTGAGCGCGATCCCCGCCCTTTCCGCCAGCATCGCCAGGTCCAGTCCGTGATGGGCCAGCATCGCCTTGTTGGCGGTGACGAAGGGCTTGCCCGCGCCCAGGCACTGGCGCGCCAGCGTCAGCGCCGGGCCATCCGATCCGCCGATCAGTTCCACCACCACGTCTATGTCGTCGCGCCCCGCCAGCGTGGTCATGTCGTCGACCCACTCATAGCCGGAGAGGTCGATCCCGCGATCCTTGCTGCGGTCCCGCGCCGAGATCGCGACGACCTGGATCGCGCAGCCGGCGCGGCGGGCGATCAGCGCGGCGTTGGTATGCAGCAGGTCGATCACGCCGCCGCCCACGGTGCCCAGGCCGACCAGGGCGACGCGCAACGGGGCATGGCGGTGGAGATTGGTCATGATGCTCGGACGTCCTTCGGCTGCTGGCAGGCGCGCTGATAGCGGCGCGCGCGGCGCGCGCCAAGGGCGGCACCGGGCTATAATGTCAGGACGGCGTCCGGGTCCGCTGGCACGCGCCCAGCGAATCGATGACGAAGCGATAGTCGGCACGGGCCGCTTCGCCTTCCTGGACCGACAGGGTACGGACCGCGCGAGGCGGCAGACTGGAGGGCAGGGCGCAGGCAAGGCGATACCAGAGCAGCGTGTCCCGTTCGGGCGGACGGGCTGCCTCGTCGACGATTTCGCCAAGCGCGACCGCCCAGTGCGGTTCCTGCCCCGGCCGGCGGATGATCGACAGCGACACCGGATCGCCGGTCTCCGTCCGCAGGAATATCTGCGTCTCGCTCTCCCCAGCGACGGTACCATCGACATGGAAGGCGTCGCCCATGCCGGCGATGCGCGGCGGCGCGTCGCTGGCCAGCATGGCGGACAGGATCGTCTTCACCCGCCCGACCAGCGGCTCGACGGCCGGCAGTTGGGCGTCGCGGGCGACGAGCTGGATCTGGCCGGGCCGCTGGCCAGGGCGCGCGAAGACAAGCATCTGCGCCTTTTTGAGCTTGGCCGTCCTGCCGCGCGCGTCGACGGGCGCGTCGTAGAGATAGCTGACCACGGGGCTCAGGCCCGCGTCGCCGCGAATCAGGCTGGCGACGCTCGCCTCCACATAGAGCCTGCGGAAGCCGGGCGGCGTGTCGATCGCCTGTTCGGGGCGAAGGGCTATGATGTTGACTATGCGCACCACCGCAACCAGCGGAGCGGCGTCCGCGAGGTCGGCCAGATCGGCATAGGATAGCGGAGGACGCTGCGGCATGGCCGGCGCGCTGGTCGCGGCGGTTACGGAATCCTTAGGGTTTGCGGCTGAAATGAGGCAAAGCAGCCCGGCCGCGGCAAGGATCGTGGTGGATTTCATGATCGTCTTCGTCCTAAGCTGGTGTCGCGTGGCGTACATGTCACAGGCAAGCAATTCCGCTATGAAACACTAGTCGCAACAGCGGGGTTCGATAAAGCGTTTGCGTGGCACGATATGCCGCGATAGGAGTTCGCACGGTAGCAAAGGGACGGACAAGGGCCAAAGCTTGTATCGGGTTCGTCCGATGGGCCGGTCCTTTTCGGCCAATTAATAATAACCAATGTTGTCTGAATTAAGGAGTGTCGTTGCCGAATGGCCTATGCAGACCACTCGCAAGGATCGAGTCGCACGGTCTCGATCATCATCGTCGCCCTGGTTCACGCTGTTCTCGGCTATGCCTTCGTGACTGGCCTTGGCATGAAATATGTCAAAAAGGCGGCTGAACAGCTGAACGTCATCGACGTGAAGGAAGAGCCGCCGCCACCCGACGAGGAGCCGCCGCCGCCGCCGCCAGACCAGCCGGTCGAGCCTCCGCCGGTCGTCGCGCCGCCGCCGATCGTGCAGACGCCCGCGCCTGCGCCGCCCATCCAGACGGTGCGTACGCCGCCGCCGGTGTTCATCCCGACGCCGGTTGCAGCGCCGCCGCCGCCGCCCCCGCCACCCGCGGTGCCCGCTTCGCGCGCAACGCCGCGCAGCCAGCCGGGTACATGGCTCAGCGATGCCGACTATCCCAGTCGCGCGCAACGTGAAGAACGGTCCGGGAGCGCTGGCTACCGCCTGTCGATCGGCGCGGACGGCCGGGTCACCAGCTGCACCATCACCTCCTCGACCGGCCATGCCGATCTCGACGATGCGACCTGCAAACTGATCCCGCGCCGTGCCCGCTTCAAGCCGGCGATCGGTACGGACGGCCAGCCGATGGCTGACTCCTACGCCGGCCGCATCACCTGGCGCCTGCCGGAAAACTGATCACGACGGGAAGGCTGGCGATCGGCGCCGCCTTCCCCTTATTTTGACCTATTTGAGAGGGAAGTCTTGAACATGTTGATCTCTATCGCAGCTGCTGCCGCACCGAAGGCGGCGAACCCCTACGGCCTCATGGAAGCGCTCGAGCAGGGCGGTACCATCGCCTGGGCCGTCTTCCTGATCCTCGTCGCCATGTCGATCGGCACCTTCTATGTCCTGTTCACCAAGCTGATCGAGCAGCAGAAGGTGATCAATCAGGGCAAGAAGGTCCGTGCCACTTTCTGGCGCTCGCCCAGCCTGAAGGAAGCGTCCGCCAAGCTGGAGAAGAACTCCGCCTACAAGCAGATCGTCGACGACGGTATCAAGGCGCAGGAAGAGCATACCAAGCTGACCGACCCCGTCGAAGCACATGACTGGCTGCATGGCTCGCTCGCTCGTTCGGAAGCGTCGATCAACTCGACCCTGGGTGGCGGTCTCGCCTTCCTTGCCACGGTGGGTTCGACCTCGCCGTTCATCGGTCTGTTCGGTACGGTTATCGGCATCTACCGCGCGCTGATCAAGATCGGCGCCGCCGGTCAGGCGTCGATCGACGCGGTCGCCGGCCCGGTCGGTGAAGCGCTCATCATGACCGCGCTCGGCCTTGCCGTCGCGGTTCCGGCCGTGCTCGCGTACAACTTCCTGCAGCGCCGCAACAAGACGATCGCGGAACAGCTCAATGGCTTCACCGTTGATCTGCTTGCCTATCTGGTCTCGAACGGTGCCGTGAAGCCCAGCGTGCCGGTCGTCGCCGCGCCCGCCGCCAAGCCGGCTGCCGCTCCGACCAAGGCCTGATTGCCCGCAAGTCGGCGGAGAGACCGGTGGCGGCTGCGACCGCCGGTCTCCTCCCCGACGGGGCCATCCGCCCCTCTGAGGCGTCATCGATTTCAATGACAGGATTTGTTCAATGGCAATGAGTGTTGGCTCCGCCGGCGGTGAAGAAAAGCCGATGTCCGACATCAACACGACGCCGCTCGTCGACGTCATGCTGGTGCTGCTCATCATCTTCCTCATCGCGGTTCCGGTCGTCGTCCAGACGGTCGACCTCAAGCTTCCCAAGGTCGCCTTCGAGCCGACGACGACGAAGCCCGAAAATGTCTCGCTTTCCGTGACCTCGGCCGCCGACGGCAGCTGTGCGGTCTACTGGAACATGACCAGGGTGGATTCGACGGACCTGCTCAACCGCGCCGTGGCCAAGCTGGAGGCCGACGTCAAAAAGGCGGGCGGGGTCGAGAACATGACCGCCGAGGATCTGCCTGAAGTGCATATCCGTGGCGACATCAACGTCCCCTATCGCTGCATCGGCGGCACCATCTACACGATGCAACGCGCCGGTTTCCCGAAGGTTGGTTTCATTTCCGAACCCGAGCCCGGCACCGTCACGCAGCGTCTGTAATTCAGGAGTAGCATTACCATGGCAATGAGCGCGGGGACCGACGACGGTGAACCGATGATGGAAATGAACACGACGCCGTTGATCGACGTCATGCTCGTTCTGCTCATCATGTTCATCATCACCATCCCGGTCCAGACCCACGCGGTTAAGATCGACCTGCCGCAGAATGCGCCGCCGACCGATACCGTGATCGACCCGGTCAAGAACAAGGTTGCGATCGACGCGGCGGGCATCATCACCTGGAACGGGTCGCCGATCGACCTGCTGACGCTGCGCCAGTATCTGCAGCAGTCGCTGCGCCTGCCGGTGGAGCCGGAGCTTCAGTTCCAGCCCATGGCGCAGACGCGCTACGTCATCGTCGACCAGGTGTTGGCGGAGATCAAGCGGGCCGGCGTGACGAAGCTGGGCTTCGTAGGCAACGAGCAATATTCTTCGTTCTAGGCGCAAGCCGCTGCAGGGTGGCTGACCACTGACGGTCCTTCTCTCACGGCGCCGTCTCCGCATCGATCCACGATCGACGCGGAGACGGCGCCGAAGCGGTTTGGGGTTCGTTGCCATTGGTGACGTGCCGGCCTGGACGGATGCGCCGATGGGATTCTGCGGCGGGGCGACCCGGGCTTGCTGATGATGTCGGGCCAGCCGATGGAGCGGAACGGACACGGCAGCGGCCGTCGGCCGCTTCTCGTCGGCGTGGCGGCTTTTGCGCGGCATTTAACTTTTTCATTACCCTGGCTCGCCATAATTGGCCGCGACGAACGCGACAGCGAGCTATGGGCGCCGAACGACTTTATCAGCATGACCGCAGCACACGCATGGCCGAGCGAAGCCATGTGGTCATCAGCGTGCGCGTGCGACGGCCCGGCGAGTCCTGGTACAAGAGCCGGATCGCCGATCTGTCGGTGACGGGTTTCCGCCTGCAGAGCTTCATGAAATTGCAGCCAGGAAGCGATCTGTGGATCATGCTGCCTGGATTCGAAGGCCGCCGCGCGCATGTGCAATGGACGCGGGGGCACGAAGCGGGCTGCACCTTCGAACGGCCCCTTCACCCCGCGATTTTCGAGCATATCGTGCGATCGAGCGAGCGCCGCGCCGAGGCCTGAAGGAGTCGGCGTCGATGCGCCGGATCGGTCAGGCCGCCGACGGCTCGTCCTGGAGCTGTAAACGCGCGAGCCGGGCATAGAGGCCGTGGGCGGCCATCAGTCCGGCATGGTCGCCAATCTCCACGATGCGCCCCTGATCGATCACGACGATGCGATCGGCGGCTCGCACGGTAGACAGGCGATGGGCGATGACCAGCGTGGTCCGGGCCCGCGTGAGACGATCGATCGCGTCCTTCACGATCCGCTCCGATTCGGCATCAAGCGCGGAGGTTGCCTCGTCCAGAAGCAGGATCGGCGCGTCGCGCAGCAGTGCGCGCGCGATCGCGACACGCTGGCGCTGCCCGCCCGAGAG
The DNA here is from genome assembly GCA_040508785.1 of Sphingobium sp. Taxonomy (GTDB): domain Bacteria; phylum Pseudomonadota; class Alphaproteobacteria; order Sphingomonadales; family Sphingomonadaceae; genus Sphingobium. The sequence continues at coordinate 9,831 of JBEVME010000052.1, read as the reverse complement.
GCGAGCACCGGCTTCGCCGAGCTGACTGTCGAGCCCCCGGGGCAGGGCCTCCAGAAAATCGGCCGCATGGGCGGCGCGGGCGGCCGCCCAGATGTCGTCATCGGTCGCGTCCCATTTCCCGTAGCGCAGATTGTCCCGCGCGGAGGCGGCGAAGATCACCGGTTCCTGCGGCACGATGGCCATCATTGCTCGGACGTCGGCGAGGTCCGCCTGGGGCAGGGATACCCCGTTGAGGCTGACGCGACCGGCCGCGGGGTCGTAGAAGCGCAGCGCGAGCTGGAAGAGGGTCGACTTGCCCCCGCCCGAGGGGCCGACCAGCGCGACCGTCTCGCCGGGCGCGATGTCCAGTGTGATGCCGTGCAGGGCGGCCTGGCCGGGCCGGGTGGGATAGCGGAAATGCACATCCTCGAAGGTCAGCCGGGCGCCGCCCGTCATCGGCGCAATCGCCACGGGGCGCTCGGGCGAGGCGATCTGAGGCGAGGCGTTGAGCAGTTCGTCCAGCCGCCCGGCGGCGCCGGCGCCACGGAGCAGGTCGCCCCATGTTTCCGACAGCGCCCCGAACGCTCCGGCCACCAGCCCGCCGGTCAAAACGAAGGCCGCGATGCTGCCGCCTGACAACTGACCGGAGGCGACATCGACCGCGGCCTGCCACATGACAGCCGTGATCGAGCCGAACACGAGCAGGATGACGAGGGCGGTCATGATCGCGCGCAGCAATATGCGCCGCCGCGCCGTGGCGAAACCGCGCGCGACGCCGGCATCGAACCGCGCCGCTTCGCGCTGTTCCTGCCCGAACGCTTGCACCACTTTCATCGCGCCCAGCACTTCGGACGTGTTGGACCCGATATCGGCCAGTCGATCCTGGCTGGCGCGGGACAGGGCGCGCAGTTTCCGGCCGAGCCCGACAAGCAGGAGCACGATGAACGGAATTGCCAGGATCAGCAGCGCAGCCAGCTTGGCCGAAAGGGCGAACAGGTAGATGAGGCCGCCAATCCCCGTGACCAGATGACGAAGCGCAACCGAGACCGTCGAGCCGACCACCTGTTCGATGACGGCTGTGTCGGCGGTCATGCGCGATGCGATTTCCGAGGGGCGATTCTCCTCGAAGAAGCGGGGCGCCTGGCGCAGCAGGTTCGTCTGCACCGCCGATCTTATGTCCGCCACGACCCGCTCGCCCAGCCAGGAGACGAAATAGAAGCGGACGGCCGACGCCAGCGCGAGCACCGCGACGATCAGGAACAGATAGCGAAACCAGCGGTCGATATCACCGCCGCCCATGAACCCCCGATCGATGACGAGGCGGAACCCGGCCGGAATGGCCAGCGTCGCACCTGACGATATGAGCAGTGCGAGCATGGCCGCTGCGATATGCCCCGGATAGCGCGCGGCGAAGCGGCCGATCATGGCGAGACTGCCGAGGGCAGGCCGGGGGAGCTGTTCCTTGTCCGTCATCGCGCTGCGCTTAGCAGTCGCCATCGTCCGCCTCAATGCGCAACGAAGCAGGGCTAGGCGGCGCGTCGGCTTTGTCGCATAGGCCTTGGCTCGTCCGACCCCGTCAAAGGATTGCCGATGATCCGCATATTGTCCGCGACCGTCGAGCGCTGGCCGGTCGCCGGGGCGTTCGTCATCAGCCGGGGCGCCAAGACCTGGGTCGATGTCGTGGTGTGCACGGTGACCGATGGCGACCTGGTCGGGTGGGGCGAAGGGACCGCCATCTATTATGAGGGCGAGACGGCGGAAGGCTGCGCGGCGGCGATCCAGGCCTATGGCGGGCCGCTCGACCGGCACATGCTGCTGACGGCGATGCCGCGCGGGGCAGCGCGCAATGCGCTCGACTGCGCGCTATGGGATCTGGAGGCGAGGCAGGCGGGCGTGCCGGTGTGGGAACTGGCGGGCTTGGCAAGGCCGGCGCCGATGGCTACGGCGGTCACCGTCAGCCTGGGCGATCCCGCGACGATGGAGGCAGATGCAAGGTCGGCGGCCGCACGCGGCTTCGCGCTTATCAAATGCAAGCTGACCGGGGAGGGCGATCGTGCGCGCATCGCCGCCGTCCGTGCCGGCGCACCCGACGCGCGGCTGATCGTCGATGCGAACGAAAGCTGGCACGATCTGGACATCGCAGCGGAGGCGGCGGCGCTGGCCGCGCTCGGCGTGGAGATGGTCGAGCAGCCGGTCCGCCATGGCGAGGAGAATCGGCTGGCTGGCGTCCGCTCGCCCCTGCCGCTGTGCGCCGACGAAAGCTGCCATACGCGCGCAGACCTGGACCGGCTGGGCGGATTCGACGCGGTCAATATCAAGCTCGACAAGGCCGGCGGGCTGACCGAGGCGCTCGCGCTCGCCGCAGCCGCGCGGGATCGCGGCTTTCGTGTCATGATCGGCTGTATGCTGTCCACGTCACTCGGAATCGCGCCGTCGGCGCTCGCCGCGCAGGGGGCGGACTGGATCGACCTGGACGGCGCGTTGCTGCTGGCACAGGATCGCTTGGGCGCTCTGACCTTGGGTGACGGGCTGCTGCAGCCGGGATCGCTGTGGGGTTCGGGCGAACGGCCTGGCTCGCCCCTTGGTCAGTAGCCGAGCGTCAGGCCGATGGTATAATATTTCGGCCCGGCATTGCCCTTGACCGCCAGCTTGGGAAGGATGGGCATGGCGATGGTGGCATAGGGATCGGCATCGTCCGGCCCGACGCGAACGCCAGCGCCGATGCGCGCGGTCATCGGCAGGGCGAATGTTCCTTCCACCCGGCCAAAGACGCGCTCGTCCCCGTCACGCAGATAAACGCCGCCGCCGCCCGTCAGCCGAAAGCCGCCCAGCCCCAGCGCATAGCCTGCGCCGAGTTCCGTACCCCAGCGGCCGTCAGCCCTGCCATAGCCTGCCTCTGCGCCCAGGCCCTCCGCATGGGCGCCGGTGGCGATCCCGGCCAGGCCGAGCGCGCAAACGGCGCCCAGGATTTTTGCGATACGCATGATGGTTCCCCTTCGGCTTTGATCCGCACGGCTAGGTTGGGCGCGCGGGGACAGGCAAGGGACGGGGGACGAGGCGAGTCCGAAACGCGACGAGCGGCCCGTCAGGCGTGATCCTCGTTCCAGTTTGCCGGATAGGGCATGATCGTTGTGCCGTCCGGCGCGGCGGTGAAGCTGGTCTGCGTGGGATAGGCGAATTCGATCCCTTCCGCGTTGAACCGCTTCCAGATGGCGAGGCCGACCTGATGCCGCGTCATGAAATAATCATGGGTATCCGGGTCGGGCACATCGAATTCGAGTTCGAAGTCCAGCGAACTGGCGCCGAAGGTCACGAGCCCGGCATGGATGAAGATGAGCCCCTGCGCTTCCACGACTTCGCGCAGCGTGTCCGGGATCGCCTCCGCCTTGTCCTGCGGCGTCTGATAGATGATGCCCAGCGTGAACTTCACCCGGCGCCTCTCCAGCGTCTGCAGGCTGGTGATCTCCTTCTGCAGCAGATTGGCGTTGGAGATGACCTTCTTTTCGCCGCTTGCCGCGATGAGTCGCGTACTTTTAAGGCCGATTCGCTCGACCCGCGCAGTCGTCTGGTCGTAGGTGATGATCTCGCCCCGGCGGAACGGCTTGTCGAAGATGATCGACAATGCGGCGAACAGGTCCTGGAAGATGCCCTGCGCGGCAAGGCCGATGGCGATGCCGCCGATGCCGAGGCCCGCGATCAGGCCGGACACATTGACGCCCAGATTGTCGAGCACGACGATGATCGCGATCGCGAACAGGGCGACCGTCACCAAGATGCGGATCAGCGACATCGCATTGGCCAGCGTCTCGCCATGGCCGTCTTCGGCCGTACGCCGCTCGATCAGGCCGAGGACGATCTCCCGCAGCCAGATCGCCACCTGGAAAACCGCAGCGATGGTGAAGAGGAACACGATCGTCTTGAGCAGGGCCTCGGGCGGGTTGGCGTAGCCAGCGACCAGCCGGGCGGCGACCATGAACATGAAGAAATGGGTGGTGCGCGCGACGGCGCGGCCCACGACATTGGCGATCCCCAGCGTGTCGGCCGGCCTGGCGCGCAGCCGCTTGCCGAATTGGCGTACCGCCGCCAGCAGCGTGTAGATGAGTATGCCCGCGCCTACCGAAATGGTGATCTGGAGCCAGTGGGCGGAAAGCCATTGCACCGTCATGTCGGTCAATGCGCGCAGGTCGGGCACAGTCAGTTCGCGAGCGGTCGCGGGCGGCGTGATCTTGTCGGCCATTACTGGTCCTTTTGAGGGGCAGGGTCAGGCCGCGAGCGGAAGCGCCGGCACCTGACTTTCCAGGAACGCGATCAGACCGCGTTCGTAACGGGACAGATAGCGCGTCTGGCGCGGAAGGCGAAGCCCCGCGCGCCATTCGTCCTGACCATTTTTACACAGATCGATCAGGAGGGGATGGACATAGCTTTTGCGGCTGATCGTCGGCGTGTTGCCGAGCGCGTCGGCCACGGGCGCGATCATCTCCTTGAGCGACACTGGACCCTGCGCCAGCGCCTCGAACGCGATCGTCGATGCGGCCCAGGTGCGGAAATGCTTGGCGGTGAAATTGCCGCCCATGGCCTGCGCGATATAGGCGTTCACGTCGCTTGAGTTGATCGGCTGCGGATCGCCAACTTCATCGACATATTGGAACAGATGCTGGCCCGGCAGGTCCTGAACCTGACGCACGAAGCGCAGCAGGCGTGCGTCGGTTACGGTCAGGTCATGTTCCTTGCCGGACTTGGCCCGAAAGCGCAGTCGCAGGGCCTTTCCGCTGAGATCGACATGACGGCGGCGCAGGGTGGTCGCGCCGAAACTTCTGTTCGCGGCGGCATATTGCTCGTTGCCGACCCGGACCTTTGCCAGGTCCAGCAGGCGCACGACAGCCGCGAGTGTCCTTTCCTTGCGCAGGCCCCGGGTCGACAAATCCGCTTCTATGCGTGCACGCAGTTTGGGAAGCGCATGGCCGAAGGCGGCGCAGCCCGCATATTTCTCCGCATCCTGCGCCGCGCGGAATTCGGGGTGGTAGCGATATTGCTTGCGTCCCCGATCGTCATAGCCGGTCGCCTGGATATGGCCGTTGGGGGAGGGGCAGAACCAGCAGTCCTTATATGCCGGCGGCATCCCCACTGCATTCAGCCGGTCGATCTCGTCCCGGTCCGTGATGCGCGCGCCATGGGCATCGAAATAGGCCCAGCCCCGCTTGAGCGCCTGCCGCGTGATGCCGGGGGTGCCGTCGCTGCAATGATAAAGTCTGGCTCTGGGCATCTGCCACGCAAGGGTTTGATCTTACAGGCAGGAACCCCTCCGAAGCCGCATCGTTCCGCTCAGCCTTCCAGCGGGAAACGGCGGCGCACGGCCAGCGGCCGGCTGAGCCAGACGCGGCCCGGCCTTTCGATGCCGTGGTGCAGTAGCACCGACAGGAGGAACAGCAGAAGCAGGAAAGCCGCGACGGCTGGCGGCCCGACATTGGCCGGGTCGGCCACGAACAGGATCTTGAAGCCGATCCAGAGCATGAAATGCGCCAGATAGGTCGCGTAGCTGATTTCGCCCAGATAGACCAAGCCACGCCAGTGCAGCGGATTATGCGCAATGCCCGATGCGTGGGCGAGCGCCAGGATCAGGCAAGCGGCGCCTGCGGGGAAGGCCCATATCTCGCTGCCCCAGCCGCCGGCCCACAGACCCCAGAACAGGGCGACGCCGCCCAGCGACAGCAGCAGCGAACGCCGGTCGCAATCGGGGCCGCGCAGCCAGAAGGCGCAGAGCAGGGCGCCGCAGGAAAATTCCACCAGGCAGCGGACGAGGCCGTGGCGTGATATGTCCTGACCCAGCGTGACCTGGCCGTCCAGGCGCAGCCAGAAGAACAGGATCGCTATCAGCACTATCATCGCCGCCAGCAGGTTCGGCCGGCGCGTCCGGCTGATGGGCGTGCACAGCACGAGGATAGGGAACAGCAGATAGGCGGCGAATTCCGCGCTGATCGACCAGGCCGGGTGGTTCCAGCTCAGCGCCCCCGTCAGCCCCCAATTTTGCATCATTGCGATGTGCAGCGGCAGTTCGGCCCACGGATAGCCGCCATGATCGCGGCCGGTGAAGACCAGCAGCGCGGCAAAGCCGATCGTGCCGGCCAGGATGAAGGCGTAAAGCGGATAGATCCGCGCGAAGCGCCGGCCGAGGAAGCCCGGCACCGCGCTCGCCCCTTCACGCAGCAGGGGGCGATGCGCCGACAGGTAGATGACGAAGCCCGACAGCAGGAAGAAGAAGTCGACCGCCAGATAGCCCTTCGCCGCCATCATAAGCAGCGGCTCCGGCAGCCAGGGCATGGACAGGCGCAGATGGTAGAGCACGACCAGCCAGGCAGCCAGCCCGCGCGCCGATGTCAGGCTGCGCAATTCCCCCTTCATGCCATCGCCTCCCTCAAAATGGGCCGATGCGCAGCGGTTTGCCGCAGCCGCGCCAGATAGGTGTCGAGCCCGATCTGGAGTGCCAGCAGCATGAAGATGAAAGGTTGATAGGCGATGCCGATGAACAGGGCGCCGAGCAGATAGACCAGATGGCCCTGCTGCAACGCCAGCGCGAGCGGCGATATCCACGCGTTGGCCGGGTCCGCATCCTTGCGATAGCGCCGTCGGATCATGTCAGTGCGGACCAGAGAGATGATGTGGATCAGTGCCCAGACGAAGAAGCCGAAAAAGCCCTGTTCGCCCAGCATCTCGAAATAGGCGCTGTGATAGGCGCGGCCCTTGTCGGTCACCAGCCGGCGCTCGACCCGCTTGCCGTCGCCCTCGCCGACCGTGCTGGTCGCGAAATAGGTGAAGCTGTTGGCCAGATAATTGTCGAAGCCGCCGCCGCCCGGATTCTCCTTCACATAGTCGATCGTCCACTTCCAGACCGCGACGCGCGTGGATGCGCTTTCGTCGCCGGCATGATTCTCGATAGTGGACATGCGGTCGGTAAAGCTGGCGGGCAGAAATGGGATCGACACGAGGCCGGCGAGCAGCAGCAGCGGGCCGTAAACAAATTTCTTCTTCGACCGCAGCAGCACCATGCCGCACAGCAACAGGATGCACAGCAATCCGGTGCGGGTTTCCGTGCCGATCGGGATCAGCAGGCAAGCGAATGTGAGGCCGGCGGCGAACAGCTTCACCTTCCAGTCGTCGCCGGGAAAGACGGTGCCGTGACGCACCAGCCACCAGATCAGCGGGATGATCGCGATCGCGACTGTGGAGATGGTGCTGCCTTCATAGAGGCCGCTATTGTCGTCCACCATGAGGTTGAGCACGCCATAGCCGCCGCCAGCGAAGGCGGTCTTCATGCCGCCGTTGATGATGATGGAACTGACGCACAGCACCAGCATCAGCGCCAGCCCTTCCAGGCGCAACTTGGTGCGCAGCACCAGCGGCAGGAATATGGCCCAGACCAGCGTCTTCCATACCCAAGCCCATTTGGTCGGTGCGTTGAGCGGGAAATCGGCGTGCGCCGTGGTCCAAGCGCACCATCCGAGCAGGACGACGAATAGCAATTGCCTGATCGAGAAGCGGCAGTCCTTCTTGTCGTCCAACAGCGCCCAGGTGCCGACCGCGAGCAGGAAGGCGATCGCGGAGATCGGCACGCTGTTCAGCAGATAATAGCAGAGCCGCTGCGGCGTCACGATGTCGATATAGCAATAGGCGGCGATCAAAAGGAACGGCCGGCGAAAGCCGATCAGGAAGAACACCGCCAGGAAGGCGATGAAGAACAGGTCACGCATCGCGCCGTCCCCCATCGACAGGCGGATCGCGGTCCAGATCTGCGCGCAGCATCAGCCGCCAGGCAGCGAGCATGATCAGCCCGTGACTGAGGAGCAGCGTGAAGCCGTCTATCATCGTGCGAAAGGTTCGTTCTTGGCCACGCGAGCGTCATATCCGGTCAGAGTTGACGGGCCGTTAAACCTTTTGCGGCAATGACATGGCTCATGACCCGCATCCTCCATGTGCTCGACCACAGCCTGCCCATGCACAGCGGCTACACGTTCCGCACGCGCGCGATCCTGCGCGCGCAGATGGCGAAGGGATGGGACGTGCGCGGCATTACCGGACGTCGCCATATGCTGTCCGGACCGCAGGAGCAGACGGTCGACGGCCTGCATTTCCATCGGACGCCTGGCGATCCCGCCACCGGAAATCCGCTGCTGCGCGAATGGCGCGATATTTCCGCCCATGCCGACGCGATCGATGCACTGTTGCGCCGGTGGCGGCCGGACATCATCCACGCCCATTCGCCAGTGCTGAACGCCATGGCGGCGCAGCGAATCGCGACCCGGCATGGCATCCCGCTCCTTTACGAGATCCGCGCCTTCTGGGAGGACGCTGCGGTCGGAAACGGGACGGGGACGGAGGGCAGCCCGCGTTACTGGCTCACCCGCCAGCTAGAAACCCATGCGGTTCGCACGGCCGACGCGGTCGCGGTGATCTGCGAAGGACTGCGCGGCGACCTGATCGCGCGTGGCGTGGACGGGGAAAAGATATTGGTATCGCCCAACGGAGTGGACATGGACCAGTTCGGTACGCCGGTGCCCCGCGACCCGGCGCTCACGGCGCGGCTGGGGCTCGAGGGGGCCGACGTGGTCGGCTTCATCGGCAGCTTCTATGATTATGAGGGGCTGGACGATCTGATCGCCGCGATGCCCCGGCTGGTGCGCGCCCGCCCGAACGCCAAGCTGCTGCTGGTCGGCGGCGGGCCGATGGAAGCTGCGCTACGCGCGCAGGCGACCGCGTCGCCCTTCGCCGATCATATCCGCTTCGTCGGCCGGGTGCCGCATGACGAGGTGGAGGCCTATTATGCGCAGGTCGATCTATTGGCCTATCCGCGCAAGGCGATGCGCCTGACCGATCTGGTCACGCCGTTGAAGCCCCTGGAGGCGATGGCGCAGGGCCGGCTGGTCGCGGCATCGTCCGTGGGCGGTCACCGGGAGCTGATAGAAGACGGGGTCACCGGTACGCTGTTCGCGCCCGACGACCCGACGGCGATAGCCCGAGCACTGGCCGGGCTCTTCGCCGACAGGTCTTTCTGGGAGGATCGCCGGACGATGGCACGGCGCTTTGTCGAGGCAGAGCGTAACTGGTCGTCAAACATTTCCCGTTACGAACCTGTTTACCAACGGCTGCTGACGCGTCCCGTACGGGCACGCGCGGCCGCCTGACCGGAGAACAGGATCGTGGCCGCATCGGCTGGCATCAACAAAGGACGGGCGGTGGTCGCACTTGCGGCTGCGGGTGCGGCGCTCGCGCTGCTGTCGACACCCGTCGGGCTGCTGGAAATGATCGTCTCATCGGCGGGATTGTCCGAGGTCCTGCCAGCCGCGGCCCCGCCGCTGGGGCTGAAGGCACGGTTGCTGCTGGCGCTGTTCGTGGCGCTGATGGCGGGCGCGGCAGCGGCCGCCATGCGGCGCGAAGCATCGTCCGGTTCGGACGCAGGAATCGAAAAAGGGCGATCCAACACCGCCCGGGGAGCAAGTAAAATGGGTTTCGCACTGTCAAAGCTGGCCGCCATCGCGCGCGGCAGCATCCGCTCCGCCGATCGGGGCGCCGCGCCGTCCCTGCGCCGCGCCGATGCACATCCCGACGCGCCGGCGCGTACGCCCATCTTCGCCAGCCGCGATTTTGGCGGGCTGGACATTTTCGCCCGCACCGAGCCGGGACGCCGCGAGATACTGGTCGAGCCCGAGCCGGAGCATGATCCGGTGGTCCCGGCCGCCGGCCTGGCGATGCCGAGTGCCCCGGCGCCTTTGCCGGAGACCGATCTGGGCATCGCCGTCGCGCGCGGCCCAATCAGCATCGCCCGCCCGGCGCCGGTGGAAGAGCCAGCTCCGCCCGCGC
>JBEVME010000044.1:0-2673 GCA_040508785.1 Sphingobium sp. | reverse complement strand
GCAGCCGCGCGCATGTGCTACGCTCCCGCCAGGACGGGGGAATCACCATGCAGAGAGGAAACGAGCGCTTCGTCGAACGCCTGCCGCTCGTGCTCGGGCGCTGGTGGTATGCCTATGTGCTGACGGCGGCCATCTGTCTCGTCGCTTTCCTCCTGCGCATATCCGTGACCGCCGCGATGCCGGTCGGTTATCCCTTCCTGTCCTTCTTCCCGGCGGTCATCCTTTCCTCTTTCCTGTTCGGTGTACGTCCCGGCATCTTCGCGGGCCTGCTGTGCGGGTCGGCCTCCTGGTATTTCTTCATTCCGCCGTTCCACACCTTCGCATTCGCGCCCGGCGTAGGGCTGGCGCTGACCTTCTATGCCGGCGTCGTGGCGATCGACATTGCGCTCATCCATTTGCTGCAGCGCGCAAACTACAATCTGGCGATCGAGCGCGAGCGCAATCGCGGGCTGGCGGACAATCGCGAGCTCCTGTTTCACGAACTGCAGCATCGCGTGTCCAACAACCTCCAGGTGGTCGCCGCCCTGCTGGTACTTCACCGCCGCCACGTCACGGACGAGTCCGCGCGCAGGGCACTGGACGAGGCATCCTCTCGCCTGTCGTTGATCGGCAAGATCAGCCGGGAACTCTACGATCCCGGCGGGTCGGGCCAGTCCATCCGGGCATTGCTCACCACGCTCGCGCATGACGTGATGAGCGCGAGCGGGCGCGAGGATATCGCGCTGCTAGTCGATGCGCCGGACGAGGGCGGGCTGACGCCGGAGGCCGTCGTACCGCTCTCGCTGATCGTCGCCGAATGCGTCAGCAACGCCATCGAACATGGCTTTGCGGACTGCGGCGGCACCATCGCCGTGACGCTCCAGCTGGGGCGGGGCGGGGCGCTCTCGCTCTGCGTCGCGGATGACGGCGCGGGCCTTGCCATGAACGCGGCGCCCCTTGCCGGCGGCGGCAGCCTGGGGTTGCGCATCGCCAATGCGCTCGCGACGCAGCTGGGCGGCGCCTTCGTGCTGGAGGCGGGCGCGACCTGCGGCGTCGCCGCGCGGCTGGAGGTGCCTGCATCCCCGCACTGACGCCTTCGCATTCTGCCGCTTGGCGCGGGCCATATGCTCGGCTATGACCCGCCCATGCTGAAAAACGCCCCCCTGCGCTTGCGCGCGCTCGCCGCCCCGCTTCTGCTGAGTGTCTTTCTGGCCGGCTGCGCCACGTCGAAGAACAAGGCCGACACCCAATATGTCGCCCGCGACGTGTCCACCCTGTACAACGCGGGCAAGAACCGGCTCGACCGGGGGCAATATAAGCTCGCCGCCGCCCTGTTCGACGAGGTCGAGCGCCAGCATCCCTATTCGCCCTGGGCTCGCCGCGCGCAGATGATGTCCGCGTTCAGCTATTATATGAATCGCGACTATACCGAATCGATCTCCGCCTCGCAGCGCTTCCTGTCGATCCACACCGGCAACAAGGACGCGCCCTACGCCTATTATCTGATCGCGCTCTGCTATTATGAACAGATCGCCGACGTCACCCGTGACCAGAAGATCACGCAGCAGGCCCTGGATGCGCTGGGTGAACTGATCCGCCGCTATCCCCAGACCCGCTACGCCGCCGATGCCCGGCTGAAGCTTGACCTCGTCAACGACCATCTCGCCGGCAAGGAAATGGAGGTCGGTCGCTTCTACCAGCGGCGGGGCCAGTGGCTCGCAGCCACATTGCGCTTCCGCACCGTCATCGACAAATATCAGACCACCACCCACACGCCCGAGGCGTTGGAGCGGCTGGTCGAATCCTATCTCTCGCTGGGCATCCCGGAGGAAGCGAAGAAGGCTGCTGCCGTGCTGGGCACCAATTATCCCGGCACCAAATGGTATGAGCGCTCCTACGAACTCATGCAGAAACATGGAACAACCGCCTAGGCCGCAGCCTATTGTTCCCCTTTTGTGCATTTGAGGATAGAAGCGCGTTGTGCTGACCGCTCTGTCCATCCGCAATGTCGTGCTGATCGAGGCGCTGGACCTGGAATTCGGGTCCGGCCTCGGCGTCCTCACCGGGGAAACCGGCGCCGGCAAGTCGATCCTGCTCGACTCTCTCGGGCTGGCGCTTGGGGCGCGGGCGGATAGCGGACTCGTCCGCCATGGGGAGGCGCAAGCGAGCGTCACCGCCAGCTTCGACCTCGATCCGGCGCACCGCGCTCTTGGCCTGCTGGCCGATAACGACCTGCCGGCGGAGCCGGGCGAACCGCTCATCATCCGGCGCACGGTCAAGGCCGACGGCGGTAGCCGCGCCTTCGTGAATGACCAGCCCTGCTCGGCCGCGCTGCTGCGCGAAGTCGGCGGCGCGCTGGTCGAAATCCACGGTCAGCATGACGATCGCGGCCTGCTCAACCCGCGTGGCCACCGCGCGTTGCTCGACGCCTATGGTCGCTGCGACACCGGCGCGGTCGCGGCCGCCTACGCGCACTGGCGTGCCGCCGACGCGCGGCTGACCGATGCACGATCGGCCGTCGAGACCGCCGCGCGCGACCGGGACTATCTGGCCCACGCGGTCGGCGAACTCACCGGCTTCGCGCCTGAACCGGGCGAGGAAGCCGCCCTCGCCGACGAACGCGCGACCATGCAGAAGGGCGCGCGCCTGGCGGACGATCTGGCGGCGGTGACGCAATGCCTGACCGGCTCCGAC
>JBEVME010000032.1:0-34766 GCA_040508785.1 Sphingobium sp. | reverse complement strand
GAGAGCATGATGGCGACCGGCGAGTTTCGCCGCGTACTGCAGATCCTGGTCAATCTCGTCGGCAACGCGGTGCGCTATGCTCCGGAGCATTCCGAAGTGCGGCTGCTGGTCGACGACAGCGAAGGCACGCCGTCGGTCGTCGTCATGGACCAGGGCACCGGGATCGCGGCCGACAGCCAGGAGCGGATCTTCGATAAATTCGAACGGCTGGGTCGCGACGACGCCGCAGGTAGCGGTCTTGGCCTTTATATTTCGCGCCGGCTGGCGCGAGCCATGGGTGGCGACATCCGGGTGGACAGCGAGCCCGGCGAGGGGGCCAGTTTTATCCTGACGCTCCCTCGTTGACACGCCGTCCCTTCGATCAGCGGTTGTCGACCGGCAGATAGTCGCGCTGAACAGGCCCGGTGTATAGCTGGCGCGGACGGCCGATCTTCTGCGCTGGGTCCGAAATCATCTCGTTCCACTGCGCGACCCAGCCGACGGTACGGGCGAGAGCGAACAGCACGGTGAACATCTCGGTCGGGAAGCCGATCGCCGAAAGGATGACCCCGGAATAGAAGTCGACATTGGGGAACAGCTTCTTCTCGATGAAATAGCTGTCGTTCAGAGCCATATGCTCCAATTCCTTGGCAACGTCGAAAATGGGGTCGGTGACGCCCATGGCTTCGAGCACGTCCTTGGCGGTCTTCTGCATCACGGTCGCGCGCGGATCGTAATTTTTATAGACGCGGTGGCCAAAGCCCATCAGGCGGAACGGATCGTCCTTGTTCTTGGCGCGGGCGATATATTCGGGAATGCGATCCACAGTGCCGATTTCGCGCAGCATGTTGAGCGCCGCCTCGTTCGCGCCGCCATGCGCCGGACCCCACAGGCAGGCGATGCCTGCGGCGATGCAGGCGAAGGGATTGGCCCCCGACGACCCGGCAAGCCGCACGGTCGACGTCGAAGCGTTCTGCTCATGGTCGGCGTGGAGGATGAAAATCTTGTCCATCGCGTCTTCGATGATCGGATCGACCACATATTCCTCGGCAGGGACGCCGAAGGTCATGCGCAGGAAATTGCCGGTGTAGCTGAGGTCATTGCGCGGATAGATGAACGGCTGGCCAGCGGAATATTTATACGCCATCGCCGCGATGGTGGGCATCTTCGCGATCAGGCGATGGCTGGCGATGCGCCGCTGCGCGGGGTCGTTGATGTCGGTCGAATCATGGTAGAAGGACGACAGCGCTCCCACCACGCCGCACATGATTGCCATCGGGTGCGCGTCGCGGCGGAACCCGCGATAGAAGGTCGACAACTGCTCGTGCACCATGGTGTGGCGCGAGATGGTATAGGTGAAGTCGTCCAGCTCCTTCTTCGACGGCAGTTCGCCGTTCAGGAGCAGGTAGGACACTTCCATGAAGCTCGATTGCTCGGCCAGCTGTCCGATGGGGTAGCCGCGATGGAGCAGAACGCCCTCGTCGCCGTCGATATAGGTCAGGCCGGATTCGCAGCTCGCCGTGGAGGTGAAGCCCGGATCGTAGGTGAACATGCCGGTGTTGGCATACAGTTTGCGGATATCGACGACTTCCGGCCCGACCGTGCCGGCCAGTATACCGTAATCATGGGAGGTGCCTTCGACCGCTACCGTGGCCTTCTTGTCCGACATCATGTTCTCCTCAAATCTTCGGCTGTTCCGACATATTCCCTACGTCGTTCAGCCGCCCCAAGCTCTCTTCCCGGCCCAACAGGAACAGGACGTCGAAAATCCCCGGCGAGACCGTGCGGCCGGTCAGCGCTGCCCGAAGGGGCTGCGCCACCTTGCCCAGGCCCAGCCCGGCATCCTCCGCCACGTGTCGGATGACTTCCTCGATCGCTTCTACCGTCCAGGACGGAACGGTGTGGAGAGCGTCGGCTGTCTTTGCTACCAGCGCACGCGCAGCATCGTCTAGCAGAGCCGATGCCTTCTCGTCAAAATCCAATGGGCAATTTTTGAACAGGAATTCGGCGCCCTCCGCAATTTCCTTAAGCGTCTTCGCGCGCGGCTTGAGCGGCGGCATCGCCTGGGCCAGCAGTGCGATGGCGCCATCCGGCAGTTGCGACAGCCCGAGCCGTGCCGACACGAGCGGCGCCACCAGTCCGGCCAGCCGCGCATCCTCGGCCTCGCGCAGATAATGGGCGTTCACATTCTCCAGCTTCTTGAAATCGAAGCGCGATGGTGAGCGCCCGACGCCGGCAATGTCGAACAGCTCGACAGCGCGCTCGCGACTGATGATCTCCTCGTCGCCATGGCCCCAGCCGAGGCGGAGCAGGTAGTTGATCACCGCTTCGGGCAACATGCCCATCTCGTCGCGATAGGCGTCTACCCCGAGCGCGCCGTGCCGCTTGGACAGTTTTGCGCCATCGGCGCCGTGGATCAGCGGAATGTGGGCGTAGATCGGCTCTTGCCACCCCATGGCGTGAATGATGCCGAGCTGGCGGAAGGCGTTATTGAGATGGTCATCGCCCCTGATGACATGGGTCACCCCCATGTCGTGATCGTCCACGACGACCGCAAGCATATAGGTCGGCGTGCCGTCCGATCGCAGCAGGATCATGTCGTCCAGCTCTGCATTCTGGACGACGACGCGGCCCTGCACCGCATCCTCGATAACGGTTTCGCCCTCGCGCGGGGCCTTCAGCCGGATGACGAAGGGCCTGTCACCACCTTCCGCTGGATCGCGGTCGCGCCAACGGCCGTCGTAGCGCATCGGCTGCTTGGCGGCGCGCTGCTCCTCGCGCAGCTGCGCCAGTTCCTCGGATGTCGCGAAACATTTGTAGGCGTGGCCCGATGCGAGCATTGCTCGCGCAACCTCGGCATGGCGGGCGGAACGCTCGAACTGGAAAACCGGCGGCTCGTCACCGCCAAGCCCCAGCCAATCCAGCCCGTCGAAGATGGCCGCCACGGCCGCGTCGGTAGACCGGGCACGATCGGTATCCTCTATCCGCAGCAGGAACTTGCCGCCATGATGCCGCGCGAAAAGCCAGTTGAACAGCGCCGTGCGAGCGCCGCCTATGTGCAGATATCCGGTCGGCGAGGGTGCGAAGCGGGTGACGACCGCATTGTTCAATCCGGTTGCGTTCACCGTTCAAATCCTGACATTCTGCCCCGACCATCTGCAAGGCGACCCTATGGACGCGACGCCCCCTAGCATGGCTTTTCAGCCGCGACAAACCTCAGTCGCCAACAGGGTGAGCGGGGCGGCGGGCGTGTGGCTGGGGTGGGCCGAGACCTGGCTGGAGGGGGAACGTGAACAGATTGCCCTCTGGGTTCCGATCGGGCTCGGCAGCGGAATCGCCGCCTGGTTCATGCTCCCGGCACTTACCGACTGGCTCGCCTTCTGCGCATTCATGCTGGCGCTCGCCTGTGCCGCGCTGATCTTGCCCGCGGGCGGACGGCTGCGGCGCATGGTCGTGTCGGGCGGACTGCTGGCCTGCATTGGATGCCTGCTTATTTGGGGCAAGGCGTCGCTGCTCGGACAGCCGCCGCTGGCACGGCCCCTTTTCACCCAGGTGACCGCGCAGGTCCGTTCCGTCGAATCCCTGCCGGCTCGCGGGATCGTGCGCCTGACCCTGCGTCCGTTGGGGACACCGCACTTGCCCGCCGCCATCCGCGTCAATGTCGCCGATGCGGACCTGCCGGTGGGAGCGGGCACGGGCGCGGTCATCCGGTTCCGTGTCAGGCTGATGCCCCCGGCACCACCGGCCTTGCCAGGCGGCTTCGATTTCGCGCGCCGCGCGTATTTTCAGGGCATCGGCGCCACGGGAAAGGCACTCAAGCCGATCGAGGTGATCGAGCCCTCCATGCAGGCGCCAACCCTGCGCGCTCGTCTTGCTCGCCATATCCAGAGCCGATTGCCCGGCGGGGAAGGGGGCATTGCCGTGGCGCTCGCCACCGGCGACCAGGGCGCGATTCCGGAGACCGACGCGGAAGCGATGCGGCGCAGCGGGCTCGCCCATCTGCTGTCCATCAGCGGACTGCATGTCACTGCGCTGATCGGTGCGGTGATGGTCCTGCTGCTGCGAGCGATGGCGCTCAGCCGCCGCGCTGCGCTCGGGCTGCCGCTGGTCCTGATCGCGGCAGGCGGGGGCGCGTTGGCGGGGCTGGGCTATACGATGTTCACCGGTGCCGAAGTCCCGACCGTCCGATCATGCGTCGCGGCGCTCCTCGTGCTCGGCGCCCTCGCGCTCGGGCGCGACGCGATTACGCTGCGGCTGGTGGCGGCAGGCGCTATGATCGTCCTCCTGCTCTGGCCGGAGGCGCTTGTAGGGCCCAGCTTCCAGATGAGCTTTGCCGCGATCGTCGCCATCGTCGCCCTCACGGAACTGCCGCTGTTCCGCGCGTTCGCACTGGCCCGCGACGAGGTGATCTGGCGGCGATGGGGACGCGCATTCGCGGCGATGCTGCTCACAGGGCTGGCGGTCGAGATCGCGTTGATGCCCATCGCGCTGTTCCATTTCCACAAGGCGGGAATGCTGGGCGCCTTCGCCAATCTGATCGCCATTCCGCTGACTACCTTCGTCATCATGCCGTTGGAGGCGCTCGCGCTCGCCGCCGATCTCGTCGGGCTGGGCACGCCTTTCTGGTGGCTTGCCGGGCATGCGCTCTCGCTCCTGCTCGGCGTGGCCCACACCGTTGCCGTCAATCCCGCGGCCGTGCTGCTGACCCCTGCCATGCCCGGATGGACCTTCGCGCTGATCGTCACAGGCGGAACATGGTGCATGTTATGGCGCGGTCGGGCGCGCGCCGCTGGACTGGTGCCGGTGCTGATCGCCATGATCGCCATCGGCATGGCGGGGGAACCCGATCTGCTCGTCACCGCCGACGGGCGTCATGTCGCGGTACGACTGACCGATGGCCGCCTCGCCATATTGCGGGCGCGGGCCGGCGACTATGTGCGGGACATGCTATCGGGAAGCGCCGGATATGACGGCGATCTGGCGGTGATCGCCGACCTGCCCGAAGCGCGCTGCTCGACCGACCTGTGCTTGTTGCCGATCGGGCAGGACACGCAGCGCCGGACGCTGCTGCTCACGCGTACGCCGATGCTCGTCGAACGCCCGACCATGCAACGCGATTGCGCGAAGGCCGACATTGTCGTCAGCGACCGCCGGCTACCGCACTGGTGCAGGCCGCGCTGGTTGCGGATCGACCGTGGGATGCTTGCGCGCACCGGGGGGCTGTCAATCGACCTGGACAGAGGCGCTGTTCGTGCCGCCGCCACGCCCGCCGACGCGCATCCCTGGATTGTCGCCACCGCGCCGGAGCACCGCCGGATCAGGCGCCCGACCAGTCGTCCCACTCAATTGTAACGGCGCAGCAGGCCCGCGAGTTTGCCCTGGATGCGAACCTGGCGCGCGTCATATATCTGTGCCTCATATGCGGCATTGGCGGGATCAAGCCGGACTCGGGGCCCGTCCTTGCGAAAATATTTCAGCGTCGCCTCATTCTCGTCGATCAGCGCCACGACGATCTGCCCGTCCCGCGCAACCTCGGTCCGCTGGATCAAGGCGTAGTCGCCGTCCAGGATTCCAGCTTCCACCATCGAGTCGCCCGATACTTCGAGCGCATAATGATCACCCGATCCAAGCAGTGCAGCTGGCACCGACAGCATCGCCTGCCCCTCCATCGCCTCGATCGGTACGCCGGCGGCGATGCGGCCGTGGAGCGGGATCTCGATCACGTCGTTCGCTGCGATCGGCAAGGTGGAGGGCACAGGCTTCGGTGCCGTCGGGCGTGGGGTCTTTTGCAGAGCGTCGGGCAGCTTGACCACTTCGAGCGCGCGGGCGCGATTGGGCAGGCGGCGGATGAAGCCGCGCTCTTCCAGGGCATTAATGAGTCTGTGGATGCCTGACTTGGATCGCAGATCGAGCGCATCCTTCATCTCCTCAAAGGAGGGCGAAACGCCACCTTCCTCGAGGCGCTTCTGGATGAAGATCAGCAATTCGTGCTGCTTGGAAGTCAACATGGCGCAATCTCCACGGGAACGTATGAAGAACGCATAGGAAACGAAAAGGGGCAAGTCAAGCGCGGAAACCGGCGCTCTGATCTGGTGACATGTTCCCTAGACCGGGATGATCGTCACGCGGTCTCCCGCCTGTGCCACGGGTGACCCGGCCGGGCGAAGGATCAGGCAGTCGGCGCTCGCCAGCGCCAGGACGGCGGCGCTGTCCTGCGAGGTTACCGAGACCAGTCCGCCGTCGCCATGATAGGCGCGGAAGTAATTGTCCCGCTCGCCCGAAGCAGGGAGCGGTCCGGCCAATGTGCCTGCCTCGCTATGGGGCAGGGGCATGGATGCGCCCGCCATGTGCCGAACGAGCGGCAGCAGGAACAGTGTCGCGCCGACAAAGGCGGACACCGGGTTGCCGGGAAGGCCAAGGAAAATGCTTTGCCCGAGCGTCCCTGCCATCAGCGGCTTGCCGGGCCGCATCCGTATCTTCCAGAAATCGAGTCTGCCGCCTGCCTGTGCGATCGCTGGTCTGACGAGATCGAAATCGCCTGCCGATGCACCACCGGTCGTTACGATCACATCGGCGTCGCTCGCGCGTTCCAAGGCTGCGACGGTGGCCTCCATATCGTCGGCGACGATGCCGAGGTCGACGACATCGCAGGGCAGGTTGGCCAGCATGGCAGCGAGCATCGGCGCGTTGGACGAGGGCAGGGCACCGGGGGGGATCGGTGCGCCGGGCGGCATTAGCTCGTTACCCGTCGAGAGCAGCGCCACCCTGGGGCGGCAACCGACAGGCAGGGCGCCATGGCCCGCCAGGACGGCAAGCGCGATCCTGGCGGCGTTCAGGCGGGAGCCTGCGGCCAGCAGATGCTGGCCCGTGATGAAGTCCGACCCGGCGGGGCGCACATGGCGGCCGGGGGCGAAGGCGGCGTCCGTGCTCCGGACGCTATCGCCTTCGACGGCGGCATCCTCCTGTATCAGCACCGCGTCCGCGCCCCGCGGAAGCGGGGCGCCCGTGAAGATGCGAAAGGCATCGCCCGGCGCAAGCTGCGGCGGCGCCGGATCGCCGGCTGCGCTGGTTGCCACCAGCCGCCAGGGGCCGGGCCACTCGCCGGCGCGGACGGCATAGCCGTCCATGGCAGAAAGAGCGGTCCAAGGCTGATCGCGGCGCGCGACGATGTCCTCCGTCAGCCAGCGTCCGGCACAGGCAGCGACGGAAATGCGCTCGGTTGGCGGCGGCTTGGCGAGCGCGAGCAGGCGGGCCTGCGCCTCAGCGACCGGAATCAGGCTCATGGCGCGCGCCCGTCTCCCGCCAGCCAGTCGCCTGACTTGCCGCCGGTCTTGGCCAGCAGCCTGACGCCATCGATCACCATCCCCTTATCCATGGCCTTGGCCATGTCGTATATGGTGAGGAGCGCGACGGAGGTCGCGGTCAGTGCTTCCATCTCGACACCGGTCTGGCCGGCCGTAAGTGCAGTCGCGGTAACATCAATGCCGGTGTCCGACATATCGAATTCGACCGTTACGGCGCTGAGCGCGATCGGGTGGCAGAGCGGGATGAGATCGGCGGTTTTCTTCGCCGCCATGATGCCGGCGACGCGCGCGACAGCCAGCACGTCACCCTTCTTGACAAGCCCATGGGCGATCGCAGCAGCCGCTTGAGCCGACATCGTGATGCGGCCGGTCGCTACCGCTTGGCGGGCCGTGCTTGCCTTGGCCGATATATCGACCATGCGTGCGGCGCCGGTCTCGTCGATATGGGTCAGGCTCATCGCATTCATGTCCTATGAACTGCCACCGTCCGGCGCTTGGTCGTATTTTCAGGCAGGCTCCAGAAGTGACCGCGTCGCCGCTTCCAGATCATTCTGCCGCATCAACGCCTCGCCTACCAGAAAGCAGCGCACTCCATGGTCCGCCATCGCGGCCAGGTCAGCATGGCTGCCAAGGCCGCTTTCCGCGACGAACGTGCAGCCTTCCGGCGCCTTGCCGACAAGTTCGTAAGTGCGGGCGAAGTCCACGGTAAAGTCGCGTAGGTCCCGATTGTTCACGCCGATCAGCCGCGACTTGAGGCGAAGCGCGCGTTCCAGTTCGGCCTCGTCATGCACCTCGATCAGCGCGTCCATGCCAAGGCCGAGGGCGGCGTCCTCTATCTCCGCCATTTGCCCGTCGTCGAGCGCGGCGACGATGATGAGGATGGCGTCGGCTCCGAGCGCCCGGCTTTCCAGTATCTGCCAGGGGTCGACGATGAAATCCTTGCGCAGCACCGGAATGGCGCAAGCGGAGCGAGCCTCCATGAGATAATCGTCATGCCCCTGAAAATAGGGGGTGTCGGTAAGCACGGACAGGCAGGCCGCGCCGCCGGCGGCGTAGGCCATGGCATGGGCCGGCGGATCGAAGTCCGCGCGGATCAGGCCCTTGGAGGGGCTTGCCTTCTTAATTTCGGCGATCAGGCCGAAGCCGGTCAGTGCCGCCTGGTCGAGCGCCAGACGGAAGCCGCGCGGCGGCGTCTGCTCGGCGGCGCGGGCATGCAGGGTGGCGACGGTGGTCTCCGCCTTGCGCCGGATAACCTCCTCGCGCTTGGTATCGCAGATTTCCGTCAGCTTGTTGATCATCGGTAGGCAATCCAGCAATTGAGCAAAGCGTTGGCAAGGCCGGCGTCGATCGTCTCGGCGGCTTGCTCCACACCCGACAACAGGTTGGGCGCCTCGTCGGCGACGACAAGGGCGGCGGCCGCGTTGAGCAGCACCGCGTCGCGATAGGCACCCGGCTCGCCTTGCAACAGTGCGCGCAGGGCAGCGGCATTGTGCAGCGGGTCGCCGCCCCGGATCGCCTCGACAGGATGGGTCGGCAGGCCGGCATCGATGGCTGCGATGCGGCGCGTGGCGACGACGCCGGTGCCAATCACCTCGGCAACATCATTGCCGCCGGCAAGCGACAGTTCGTCGAGCCCTTCGTCCCCCGACACGATCAACGCGCGATCCACCCCCAGTTCGGCCAGGGCTTGCGCGTAGATCGGCACATAATCGGGACGGGCGATGCCGATGAGCTGGCGCCGGACGCCCGCCGGATTCGCGAGCGGCCCCATGAGGTTGAAGATAGTCCGCCGGCCGATCGCCTTGCGGATAGGGCCCAGGCGCCTGAGCGCCGGATGATGCCGTTGCGCGAACAGGAAGCAGATGCCGAGGTCCGCCAGGGTTGCCTCCGCCGTATCGGCCGCGCGGTCGAGGTCCAGGCCGAGCGCTTCGAGCGTGTCGGCCGCACCGGCTTTTGAAGAGGCCGCGCGGTTGCCATGTTTGGCTACGGGAACACCGGCAGCTGCCACCACCAGACTGACCGCGGTGGAGACGTTCAGCGTATGATGCCCGTCGCCGCCCGTGCCGCAGACGTCGATGGCGCCATCCGGCGCGGCGATCGGGATCATGCGCGCACGCATGGCGCGGGCGGCGGCGGCGATCTCGATCGCGGTCTCGCCGCGCTTAGCCATCGCCACGAGAAAATCCGCGATTTCCGCTTCGGGCAACGCTGCGTCGAACAGCGCTGCGAAGGCTGCTTCGGCGGCCTCCCGCGCTAGCGGTTCGGCGGGATCGGGCAGGCGGGTCATCGAGGCGCCTTAGCCAAGAGCAGGGGCTCGAGTCGAGGTCGGGTGCGTCAGAAATTGATGAGGTCGCAGCGACGAAGCGAATATATCTGAAACGATCTGGCTCGAAGGCCGCCGAAAAGCGTGGATTGGGCGATCATCGCGCGATCCGGGTTTGCTCAGGCGGGCTCGCGAGCCCGGACAGGGATGCCGGCGATCCGCAGGAAATTGGCGAGCATCGCGTGGCCATGTTCGGTTGCGATGCTCTCCGGATGGAACTGGACCGAATGGATCGGCAGCGTCTCATGGCGAAAGGCCATCACCGCGCCGTCGTCGCTATGTGCATTGACCACCAGGCCAGGGGGGATGTCCTCCACGATCAGCGAATGATAGCGGGTCGCGGTGAAGGGCGTGGGGAGGCCGGCGAACAGGCCAGTGCCGTCATGGTTCACTGGTGACGTCTTGCCGTGCATCAGGCCGCCGCGCACGACCTTGCCGCCGAAATGCTGGCCGATCGCCTGATGGCCGAGGCACACGCCGAGCAGGGGCGCTTTCGCGTCGGCACAGGCGGCGACAAGGTCCAGGCTGACGCCGGCTTCGTTGGGTGTGCAGGGGCCCGGCGAGATCAGGAAAGCCTGCGCCCCTGTCGACAGCGCCTGCCCGGCCGAGATAGCGTCGTTGCGGACCACCTCGACCCGCGCGCCCAGCTCCATCAGATAATGGACCAGGTTCCAGGTGAAGCTGTCATAATTGTCGATGACGAGGATCATGGGTGGCGCCTTAGCGCGGGAGCGCAGCGGGGGGAAGCGGGGAGAGCGGCAGTCGGAATTCGCCGATCGGCAAGCAGCTCAGAAAATGCCCACTGCGCCATCCGCCCAGACCAGCCCTCCCGCGATGAATGACGCCAGGACCAGCGCATAGCGGAGCGCCCCGGCCTTGGTCAGCCGGACTGCGCATTCGGTGGCCAGGCCAACGGCGCCCAGGATAAGGGCGAAGGCAAGGAAATCTGACACATCCCAGCGGACTTCCGCCGAGACCCGCATCGCCATCAGCGGCGCCAGCAGCAGGCAGGCGAACGACGCCCACATCAACATGCTCAGGCGGTTCCACGCAATTCGCATTCTGCCAACTTCAACCATGTGGAGGCCTTCCTTCCTGCCCATTGGATGGCACGATCCTTGGAACGTTTCCAGAGCCTCACCCCATCATCTCGTCTGGCCATGCAAATGGTATGAGGGTTTCGCCCGTCTGTATCGCGTTCGCGTCGAAGCGTCGTTCCGCGATGAAGCTCGCGCCGTCCGTCCCGATCGCTATAACCGTGCTGCATCGTGTGCCGTAGACCGGATTGCGGATGAAAACAGGCGAAGCGGCGGCTTCGTCGGCTATATCGGACGGTGTGATGGGGGCAATGCCGGCTGCGGGCAGGGTTTCGAGGCGCAATGCGTCGAATAGGGCTTCGGGGCGCTCGGTGTCCTTCGTCAGCCATGCCAGCAGCGCCGCCTTGAGCGCCAGGGTCTTTGGCCAGGGCGCATCCAGGCTGCCGTTCGACAGGCCGTAGAGACCCGGCGTCAGCGGCGTGACCAGCGGGGCGGGGCGGTTCGTCAGGAAGCGCGCACACTCCGCTTCGATCAGGATGAGATTGAAGGGGTTGAAGTCGTCGAGTGATGACGCTGGCGGATCGGAGTAGCGACCTTCGGCCGCGAGCAGGTCAGTCACCAGCGCGCCGCGTGAGGCGCGGTCGGGTTGCGGATCGCCAAATCCCCGCAGGTTGGTGACGATGGCGACGCGCCCTGCGCGCGCCACGCCGAGCCAGGTTCCGCCCGATTGCAGGTCTCGCCCCGCGATCAGCCCCGGCCTGTCCGTCCAATCCGCAAGCGGGGCCGCAGGGCGCGCATGGAACTCGTCACGGTTGCCCGCAAGGATCAGCTGCCAGCGCGGATGCGCGCGCCAGGCCATCGCCATGATGCACATTCCATGTCCTTATCTGCAACTGATCGAAAGCAACATCATTTCCTCGGAACTTACCTGCCCGGCCACCGCTTGATGCCAGGAATTCCCTGAGGAGGATAAACATGGCACAAGCTGAATTTACGGACGCGATTGCGCTGCTCAAGGCCGATCATCGCAAGGTCGAGGAACTGTTCGAGCAGTTCGAGGCGACGAAGGCTTCGGCGAAGAAGGAGAAGATTGCGCAGCAGATCTGCAACGAGCTGAAGATCCATACCTCGATCGAGGAGGAAATCTTCTATCCCGCCTTTCGCAGCAAGATCGAGGACGACACGCTGGACGAGGCCTATGTCGAGCATGACGGCGCCAAGATATTGATCAACGACATCATGGCCGGATCGGCAGAGGATGATTTCTACGACGCCAAGGTCAAGGTTCTGTCGGAAGAGATCGAGCATCATGTCAAGGAGGAGGAAATGCCCTCCGAAGGCATGTTCGCCCAGTGCCGCAAAACCGACGTCGATCTCGTCGCGCTGCGCGACGCGATGCTCGCTCGCAAGCAGGAACTGACGGCGCAGGCCAAGAACGAGGGGTTACCGCCTGCCGAACCGCGCGTTGTCGGACTGGTATCGGCCTAGCCTTGAAAATTAACCCGGCACGGGCCATATGGGTCGTGCCGGGTTCGCCCGGCTATGGTGATAAATCGTGTCGCATAATAGACGCAGCGGACCCGGGGGCAGTACCCGGCGGTTCCACCAGAAGGCCCCGGTCGCTTCAGTGCGGCGGGGTTTCCTGACGGGGCCGAACTAGGATCGACGTGTGTTCAAAGGCGATATTTTTACCCGGCCCGTGTAAGCCGTAAAACTGTGCAAAACTCACAAGTGCCAACGATAACGAAGCACTCGCCATTGCAGCGTGAACTAGGGCCTCGCGGCCCGAATTCATTCTAAAATAGCGCGGTCGGACCCACCGGGCAACAGAAGGGTTACAGCGGCCGCCGGAGGGCCGGGCAACAGAACCTCCGGCACTTCCCCTTCATAACTCCTGGAAACCGGGCGCGAAACCACTCGCGTCGAACGCACATTGTTACACTATTATGACGGCTGTGTGAAAATCTTGTAAATCTTTGAAAACAATATCAAAGAATTTGGTTCGTCAAGTCAGATAGAGACTTGCGGGGATGTCATTCAGATGAAATATTCCTGGCTATAGTGAAAAGTTTTTTGCCGGGAGATGGAGTGATGGAAACGCATGTGGGTCGGGCGATCGGATCGCTCATCGCGCTCGCCATGACAGCGGGAACCGCCATGGCGGAGGACATGCCGATCGAGGCGCAGCTATCCGCCGGCGCGCTGGCGACGGGACATTTCGAAAGAGCCGCGCGGCAACTGAATGCGGTACCTACCGGCGGCGTGAACGATGCGGCACGGCTCATCAATCTGGGCAATGCCTATGCGGGCCTCGGCAAGACTTCCGATGCGCGCCAGGCCTATCTCGCCGCGCAACGCGCGCCCGAAGCCGTTTTGCAGACAGCTGACGGAAGCGAAGGGTCGTCGCGGGCTATCGCGCGGCGGGCGATGGACCGGCTTGAGGTCAGCTTCGCGATGCGGTGAGGCTTATCCACCCGATATGAACGATGACGAGGGGGCGCCTTGCGGGGCGCCCTTTTCATTTCAGGGCAATCGTGAACGACAGTCATCATTGTGTCATATATGCGCCTCCGAACTGTCATGAAAAGACAACATGGCTGTCATCTGCCCCCCCTAGTGGCCGCGGGGAGGGCATGGGGGGCGGTTGTTCGAATCGATCCCTAGGCTCGCGTTCCAGACACCAAGCCGGCGCGACCGGAGCGGAGACGACATGGCCAAGATCAATCGGATTCACAACTCCCTGCTGGCGAGCTGCGCCTGCGTGGCTCTGAGCGCGTGTGGGGCGAGCGACATTGCATCGCCCGGCAGCGGCGGCAGCATCACCATCAACTATCCGACCCCGACGCCGACGCCCACGCCGACCCCGACTCCGACGCCCACGGTGACGGCCGCCACGGGCTGCCCGACGATCGCCGATCCCAAGGGGCTGACCGACGACGGCACGCTGAGCGGGCCGACCGGCAGCTGGCGCGTATGCACCTTGCCGTCGATCATCGCGAAGAGCGTGACCCTGCCAAAGATCGCCGGCCTGCTTTACCAGATCAAGGGACGCGTCGACGTTGGCTGCGACGGCGGCTTTTCGGCTCCCTCGTCCGCCGCGCCGGTGACGAGCACGACGGTCGGCTGCACCGCAGCCAACGGCTTCACGCTGTCGAGCGGTCAGCTGGCGGCGGACAGCAATGTCACGCTGACGATCGAACCGGGCGTCATCCTGTTCGGTGGCACCGGCACCTCATGGCTGGCCGTGAACCGCGGCAACAAGATCAACGCCACCGGTACCGCAGCCAAGCCGATCATCTTCACCAGCCGCGACAATATCCTGGGCATCAGCACCGACGCATCGATCGGCCAGTGGGGCGGAGTCGTCCTGCTTGGCCGGGGCAGGATCACCGATTGCGACATCGGGTCGGTGTCCGGCGGCACGTGCGAGCGCAAGACCGAAGGCGCGGCCGACCCGGCCGTCTTCGGCGGCGCCGACGACGCCTATAATGCGGGCACCATGAAATATGTGCAGATCCGCTATTCGGGCTATGTGCTGGGCGCCGACAAGGAATTGCAGGCGCTGACCACCGAAGGCATCGGCAGCGGCACCACGCTGGACTATATCCAGAGCCACAACAGCTCCGACGACGGTGCGGAGTTCTTCGGTGGCACCGTTCGGCTCAAGCATTACATCGCATCGGGCGCGGACGACGACAGCCTCGACATCGATACCGGCCTGCAGGGACGGTTCCAATATGTCCTGCTCGTCCAGCGTCCGGGGCAGGGCGACGCGCTGATGGAGGTCGATAGCAACGGCTTCGAAAGCGATACGCCGCGTCAGAAGACCATTGTCGCCAACTTCACCGCGCTGCAGGGCTCGGTCACCAGCAATAACGAGGCCAACGACCTGGCGCCGATCCTGGTGCGCGGCAATGCGGACCTGACGCTGGTGAACGGCGTCGTCGCTACGCCGAACAATGAGTGCATCCGCATGAACGGCAGCGGCAGCACAGCCAATCGCGCCACGCTGACCGCGCGCTCCGTGGTGCTCCAGTGCAACGCGACCAAATATCTGGGTAGCGGCAGCAGCGGCATCGCCTTCACGGCGGCCGATGTGGCGGCGGCCTTCGGGTCGGGCACGAACGGCAACAACGACGCGTTTACCGCCTCGCTCTCCGCGACCTTCATCAACGGGACAAACGAGACGGGCGTAACGGCCTTTGACGCCAAGACGCTGGATAGCTGGTTCGACACCACGACCTATATCGGCGCGGTCAAAGACTCCGCCGACGCCTGGTATGCGGGCTGGACCTGCAACGCAGGCTATGTGTCCTTTGACGGGGCGACCGACGCCAATCGCGCCTGCACCTCGCTGCCGATCACCTGACGCTCGCCCTTGACCATGCCGGGTGGCGGAGTGCGAATGGCGCGCCCCGCCACCTCAGCCGACATATTTTAGGGGAATCCTTGATGGCGACGCCGCTCAAATTCGCGGGCCTGCTGCTTCTTTCCACCGCGATCGTCTCGCCAGCCGCGCTTGCGCAGACCGACGTGGCTGCCCCCGCCGATCAGGCGGCGACGCCCCCGGAGGCGGCGCAGGACACGCCGCCCGAGATTTCCATTCCCGGCGCCGACATCATCGTGACGGGCCGGCGGGGATCGAATATCGAGAAGAACGCTCCGGCTGTCGTCTCCGTCCTGTCCTCGCAGGACATCGCGCGCACGGGCGAGGGCAACATCGCCGGGGCGCTCGGTCGGGTGACCGGTCTCAGCGTGGTTGGCAGCGGCTTCGTCTATGTGCGCGGCCTTGGCGACCGCTATTCGCTGGCCCTGCTCAACGGATCGCCCTTGCCCAGCCCCGAGCCGCTCAAGCGCGTCGTCCCGCTTGACCTTTTCCCCACCAATATCGTGTCGTCCTCGCTCGTCCAGAAGAGCTATTCGGTAAACTATCCGGGCGAATTCGGTGGCGGCGTCATCAACCTGACCACGCGCGCCGTGCCGGTCGACAGCTTTCTTACGGTCAATGCGGGTGTGGGCGCCAATACCGAAACCACCTTCCAGCCGGGCTACACCTATTATGGCAGCGCCAGCGACTGGACCGGTTTCGACAACGGCAATCGCGACATTCCGCCGGCGCTCGCCGCCTTCATCAAGAGCGGCGCGCGGATCAGCTCTGGCACCGTGGACACCAAGCCGATCGCCAGCGAGCTGGTCAATTTCGGCAACGGTGTGGTGCAGGGGTGGAAAGATGTGATGCCCAATTTCTCCGGATCGGTATCCGGGGGAACGTCCTTCGACATGGGCGGCGACCTGACGCTGGGCCTGATCGCGACCGCCGGCTACAGCAACCGCTGGTCGACGCGCGATGCCGTGCAGCAGAATTCGCTCTCGTCCGACCTGTCCGATCTCAATTCCGATTTCCGCCGGGTGACGACGGGCAACCGCGTGGTGCTGAACGGCCTGCTCGGTATCGGCCTCGAATTCGGCGACAACAAGGTGCGCTGGACCAATCTCTATATTCGCGACACGCTCAAGAACACGCGGCTTGGCCTGGGCCGGCGCAACGGGACCAGCGTCGATTACATGCAGCAGGACACCGCCTGGTACGAGCGGCAGCTGATCGATACGCAGGTGGTTGGCGAGTTCAAGCTGACTCCCGAACTCAGCATCGACGTGCGCGGCGGCTATGCCAATTCGCAGCGCGAGGCACCGGACGAGATCGGGCTTGAATATGTCCGGACAAATTCGGCGGCCGACCCCTTCGGCGCCTATTTCGTCAATCGCCTCAACAACGGGAACAATGGCGATGCGACGATCAGCTTTTCCGACCTGAATGAAGATCTGTGGTCGGGCGGCGTCGACGTAAGCTACAAGCCGTTCGACAGCCTGGGCCTCTCCGCCGGCTATGCCTATGTCGATACCAACCGTACCAGTTCGCGCCGCGATTTCCAGTTCAGCGCGCCCAGCACCTTTCCCGAAGGCGTCGCGCTGCTGCGTCCGGACCTCCTGCTGCGGCCCAATCTGATCGATACCTTCAACATCACGCTGATCGAGACGAACGAGGGCAATCCAGCCTTCCGCGCGACGCTCAAGAACCATGCCGGCTATGGCAAGGCGAACTGGCAGATCACGCCGGAAATCTCGATCGACGCGGGCGTGCGCTATGAGACCGCGCGGGAAGTGGTTTCGCCGCTCCAGGTCTTTTCAACGCCCGGTGCCAGCACCGCTGCCACGAACCTCAAGAACAGCTATTGGCTGCCGGCCGCCACGCTGACCTGGCAGATGACCCCGGAAATGCAGGTCCGGGTCAATGCTTCGCAGACGATCGCCCGGCCTCAGTTCCGCGAGTTGATCTATCAATTCTATTTCGATCCCGACACTAACCGCCGGTATCAGGGCAACCCCTATCTTTCCGACAGCAAGCTGCTGAACGCGGAAGCGCGGTTCGAATGGTATTTCGCGCGGGAGCAGCGCTTTTCGCTGTCGGGCTTCTTCAAGCGGATCGACAAGCCGATCGAGGCCTTCATCACAGGATCGGACTTTACGACCAGCTTCGCCAATGCGCCCAAGGCCAACCTCTACGGCGCGGAGGTGGACGTCCAGAAATATGTCGAACTGAACAACCTGTTCGATGCACCCTTCTTCGCGACGCGGCGGCTGGTGGTGGTTGCCAACTACACCTACACCAAATCCAAGCTGAAGGTGGCGCCCGGCGATGCGGTGTCCGTCTATGGCGCATCGTCGACCCAAGCGAGCGACTTCTTCACGGACGGCGCGTCGCTGACCGGCCAGTCGAACCACCTGGTCAATCTGCAACTGGGAGCCGAGGATCAGGAAGGGCTATCGCAGCAGACGCTGATCCTGGCCTATGCCAGCAAGCGCGTGACGAGCCGGGGCCTTGCCAACCAAAACCAGCCCGATGTCTACGAATATCCCGGTTTCAACCTGGACTTCGTGGCTCGGCAGGGGGTCAAACTGCTCGACCGCCAGTTCGACGTGAAGTTCGAGGCGCGCAATCTCCTGGGCACGAAGTACAAGGAAACCCAGTCCAACGGAACGAACACCATAGTCTACAACGGCTATGCCACCGGACGGACGTTCAACTTCTCGATCGCCACCACCTTCTAGGCCCGCCCGCGCAGCGTCCTTTACCCAGCCCTTCCGCTTGCGGGATGGGCGCACGTCATCCCCATGGCCGTTCGCGATACCATTTGGTGATGATATGCTTCACCCCGGCGCGAACCTTCATGCCGTGGTGGAGGCTTGCGGGATTGACGCCGCCGCCGGGCAGCCGATTGTTCCATGCGAGCAGCTTTCCGGTCTCGGGATGGACAGTCTTGCCGATCTTCGGAAAGCGCGTGGCGCCACCGGCCGCCGGCTCGTCGAGATAGACCATCAGCGTCCAGCTACGGTTGCCCGCGACCGAGCAATAGCGAGCGAAGTCGGCGCCGCCCGGCTCGAAATAGTCGGTATGCGCCTTGAACTCCTGCCCTATGGCGTAGCGCTGGCCCTGGATCGGTTCGCCGAAACGCCGGCCGATGCCGACAAAATCGGCCAGCCTGGCGTCGATCGCCGCGATGACAGGGTCGGTACCGTCCAGGTGGCAGGTCTCGCTGGTGCGGAAGCTGCCGTCGCCGTTGGCATCCGCTATGGTGGAGGGACGGCGGTACGCTTCGATCCGCTCGATCAGGCCGGCACATTCCTCTGGCGACAGAAAGTCGCGCCGGATGAACAGGGCCAGGTCACGGCTGGGAACACGCTGGACGCCGTTATGAGCGCCAATCCGGGCTGGATCGGCGTCACCGGCATAGGGGAATGGGAGGTCGGACACGGCGTCTCACCGATTTGACGGGCAGGCCGCCTTTTCTCACCGTCGGCATTTAATGCAAGCCCTCCTGCGCCTCCGGTCTGGCGTAACAAACCTGTCATATTAATGTCATCCAGCAGTAAGATCGCCTGTCTAGCAGACATGCGCATTATCGGGGCCGCTTTCATTCATGCGTGACTATATTCCAGGTAGAATAAGGGGCATGGCCGACCGCTCATCGCGGATCGACTGGCCCAGGGTGCTGGAAAAGCTGTTGCTGGCGGTGCTGGCCGTCCAGATCGCGCGGTTGTTGTGGGCGATCGTGACTCCCGTCGGCAGCTACGGCGAATGGCATGGGCGGCAGCCCGTGCTTTTGCCCGCCGGCGCACGGCTGGCGCTGTTCTCCAGTTTCGACCCCTTTTTCCGATCCGGCACCGAACGGCCGGGGAGCGGCGTCGTTACGTCGCTTGCCCTCACGCTCTACGGGATTCGCCTCAACGAAGGGTCTGGTCAGGGATCGGCGATCATCTCCGGACCGGACGGGGTGCAGACCAGCTTCGCCGTTGGCGACGAGATAATGCCGGGCGTGGTGCTGAAGGCCGTGGCCTTCGATCATGCCGTCATCGACCGCGGCGGCGCTGAAGAACAATTGTTCATGGACCAGTCGGCGCCCGTGCCGGCAGCCGTTCCCTCACCCGCACCGGCTGGGACAACTGAACCGCCCGTCGCCGCGCCGACGTCGAGCGCGCGCCCCCCCACGGCCGACGCCATCAGGCGCGATATCGGTCTTGCCCCGCGCATCGATCAGGGGCGGGTCACAGGCCTCGTGCTTTCCTCGCGCGGGCCGGCGTTCGCCGCAGCCGGCTTCCAGCCCGGCGACATCGTTACCCAGGTCAACGGCCGGCCGATGGGCTCAGTCGGCGACCTGCAGACG
Source organism: Sphingobium sp. (assembly GCA_040508785.1). GTDB lineage: Bacteria > Pseudomonadota > Alphaproteobacteria > Sphingomonadales > Sphingomonadaceae > Sphingobium. Next base: position 15,400 of record JBEVME010000032.1, on the reverse strand, counting down.
CTTCAGCGCCAGCTCGTGCCGGGGGCGAGGCTCTCGCTCTCGGTCGAACGCGGCGCTTCGGTCGCGACCGTCAACCTCACGCCGCAAGGACAATGATGCGCCGTTTTCATCTTGGCGCCGCCCTGGCGATCGCTCTGGCCGCTCCTCTGGCGCCGCTCTCCGCGCAGCAGACCCTGAACGTGCGTGATGCGGACATCCGCGCCTTCATACAGGATGCCGCGCGCGTTACGGGACGCACCTTCATCATTGATAGTCGGGTTCAGGGTAAGGTCTCCGTCGTGACCGACCGGCCGCTTAGCCGGTCCGAATATTTCGAGATTTTCCTGTCGACCCTGCGCGCCAACGGACTGGTCGCGGTGCCCGCGCCAGGCGGCTCCTACCGCATCCAGCCCGCAGACGGTGCGGCAGGACAGCCCGGTTCGGTCGGCCGCGCCGCCACGCGCAACAGCTTCGTGACGGAGGTCTTCCGCCTGCGGTCGATCGACGCAGCCAGCGCGCTGGAAACGCTGCGCCCTCTCGTCAGCAAGGATGGCTCCGTAACTGCCAATCGCGCGGGAAACAGCGTGGTCGTCGCAGACTATGCCGACAATATCGCCCGCATCCGCCAAGTGATCGCGCGCATCGACCGGGACACGTCGGCCACGCAGATGGTGATGCTGAAAAACGCCGGCGCGCGGGAGATCGCCCAGTCGCTCCAGGCGTTGGTGGCCAATGGCGGTGGCGAGGGCGCGGCGGCGGCGGCATCAGCCCAGGTGGTACCGATCGACAGCAGCAATGCAATCGCCATCCGTGGCGACGCGGGCACTGTCGCGCGGCTGGCGCAGATGGCGCGCGACCTCGATCGGCAGGCGGCGAGCGGTACGGAAATACGGGTCTACTGGCTGGAACATGCCGATGCCGAAAAGCTGCTGCCGGTGCTCCAGCAACTGGTTGGCCAGTCGACCAGCCAGCCGGTCAGCGCGGCTACCCCCGCCGGCGCGTCGGCAACGCCCGTCGCCGCACAGGCTCAGGTTGCGAGCAGCGCCAGCATTTCGGGCAGCGGCATTTCCACGCGGGGTCCCGCCATCGTCACGCGCTATGACGGCGCCAACGCTATCATCGTCGCCGCCAGCAGCGACGTGCAGCGGATGCTGGGCGAGACCGTCCGCCAGCTCGATACCCGGCGCGAACAGGTACTGGTCGAGGCGATCATCGTCGAGATCAGCGATGCCGCCGCCCGAAAGCTGGGCGTGCAGTTTCTGCTCGGCAGCACGTCGACCGGCTTTGCCGCGACCAACTATTCCAACGCATCGCCCAACCTGCTGACATTGGCGGGTGCCTATGGCGCGACCCAGCTGGGCACGACCAAGACGACGGTCACGGCGGCGGACGGGACGACCACGACCACCGAGACGCAAACCAACAGCGATCTTGCCAGCACGCTCCAGCAATCGGCGATCAACAGCCTGACGAGCGCCACCGGCATCATTGGTGGCCTGGGTACGCAGATCGGCAAGAACGGCATTTTTGGCGCGATCATCAATGCGGTGAAGACGGATACGGAAAGCAATCTCCTGTCCACGCCGTCGGTCATGACGATGGACAATCAGAAGGCGTCGATCCTGGTCGGTCAGCAGGTGCCGGTGACCACCGGGGAGGCGCTGAGCCAGAATTTCGACAATCAGTTCCGCACCGTCCAGCGGCAGGATGTGGGCATCAAGCTGGAAGTGAAGCCGCAGATCAACGAGGGCGGTGCGATCAAGCTGTTCCTTCGCCAGGAGGTCAGCAGCATTGCCGGCCCGGTAAGCAACTCGAGCAGCGACCTCATCATCAACAAGCGCGAGATCGAGACGACCGTGACGGTCGACGACGGCGAGATATTGGCGCTGGGCGGGCTGCTGGACGACAATGAGCGCAAGACCATCGAGCGCATTCCGCTGCTGAGCGACATTCCGGGCATCGGTGAATTGTTCAAGTCGCGCAGCAGGAGCCGGACCAAGACCAACCTCATGGTCTTCATCCGCCCGACGATCCTGCGGTCCAAGGAAGATGCGCGCAGGGTCACGCAGCAACGCTATGGCTATGTCCGCGACATGCAGCTGGCGCGCGATCCGAAGTTCGAGCCGACAATCGACGAACTGGTGCGCGATTATATGGGCGCGAGCCCGCCGGCAGCTGCGCCACAGCCTGGCGATGCGGTAGCGGCGCCGGCGGCGCAGGTTGTCGAGCCCGTGGGGCGCCAGTCGAGCGGCGTGGTGCGGCCCGTCGACGTGCCGCCGAGCGAGGCGGTGAAGTGAGCAGCGGAGACGACGTTTCTCCGCCGAAGGCCGGGGTCGAGGGCAGCGAAGCGCAAGCCGGCCCTGGGCTCCGCCTTTCGCCGGAGCCCGTCGCGCCCGACATCTCCCCGCATATTCCGCCACGCGCGCTGGACATTCCCTATCCCTTCGCGCGCAGGCATGGCGTCGTCATCTTGCCCGGCTCTGGCGACCTGATGACCATTGCCGTGCGGGAGGGCAGCGATCCGCGCGTGCTGTTGGAAGTGCGCCGCCATCTTGCGCGCAGCTTCGACGTCGTGTTCGTCGATGCGCCCACCTTCGACCGGCACCTGTCCGAACATTATGCGGCGGAGGGCGGCAGTGCGGCGATGGCGGGATCGATGGAGGTCGGCGCGGACGAGCTGGATATCCTGGCCGCCGACATACCAACGGCCGATGACCTGCTGGACAGCGCCGACGACGCGCCCGCCATCCGGCTGATCAACGGCATCATTGCGGAAGCGGCGCGACAGGGCGTCAGCGACATTCATATCGAACCCTATGATACCAGCCTCGTCGTGCGGATGCGCATAGACGGCCTCTTGCGCGAAACGCTGCGGATGCCGCCTCATGTCGCCCCTGTGGTCGTCAGCCGGATCAAGGTTATGGCGCGGCTGGACATTGCCGAACGGCGTGTGCCGCAGGACGGGCGCATCGGCGTGACACTGGGCGGGAAGCTGCTCGACGTCCGCGTATCGACCCTACCCAGCCGGGCGGGGGAGCGTGTCGTGCTGCGCATCCTGGACAAGGACAATGCCGGCTTGAGCCTCGATCTGCTCGGCCTTGCCGGCGTGGCGGATCGTATCTTCCGCGAATCGCTGCAGGAACCCAATGGCATCATCCTGGTCACGGGGCCTACCGGATCGGGCAAGACGACGACCCTCTATGCCGGCCTCCGCCAGCTCAACGATGGCACCCGCAATATCCTCACCGTAGAGGACCCGGTCGAATATGCCATCGACGGGGTTGGCCAGACGCAGGTCAATGCCAAGGTAGGGCTGACCTTCGCAGCGGGCCTGCGCGCCATCCTGCGCCAGGACCCCGACGTGGTCATGGTGGGCGAGATTCGCGACCGGGAGACGGCCGACATCGCCGTACAGGCGTCGTTGACCGGCCATCTCGTACTGTCGACCGTGCATACCAACGATGCAGTCGGCGCCATCACGCGGATGCGCGACATGAAGGTGGAGCCGTTCCTGCTCGCTTCCACGCTGCGCGGCGTCATCGCGCAGCGGCTGGTGCGAAGGCTGTGCCAGCAATGCCGCGAGCCGGTGCAGGCGGACAAGGCTGCGAGCGCGCTCCTTGGGTTCGATCCGGGCACCATCCTCTATCGCGCGCGCGGATGCGAGGCGTGCAGTGGCAGCGGCTATAAGGGGCGCATCGGTGTTTTCGAGGCAATCCGAGTGGACGACACCGTCCGCCGCCTCATCAATGATGGCGGCGATGAATCGCTGATCGCGCGCCACGCCTTCCTCAACGCCCCCAATCTCGGCTCGGCGGCGCGGGCGCTGGTTCGCGATGGGCAGACGACTGCGGAGGAAGCGATCCGGGTGTCGCGCCGCGATGCCGTCGACGCAGAGACCATCGGCGATGGCTGAATTCGAATATATCGCGATCGACGAGGCGGGCCGGGAGCGCAAAGGCAGCATCAAGGCAGGCAATGCCGACGATGCCCGCGCGCGTCTCGACGCGCGCCGGCTTTTCATCGTCCGCCTGGAGCCGGGCGCGGCCGAAGTTGGCAGAAAACGCTCCAGTTTCACGCTGCGCAGGCCGCGCCTGTCGGGCAAGGAACTGACGCTCTTCACCCGACAGCTGTCGACACTCGTGCAGGTAAGTCCGCTTGAGGAAGCGCTGCGCACCATCGGCCGCCAGAGCGAAAGCCATCACGTCCGCGCGATCGTGGCAAAAGTGCATGGCGGTGTGCTGGAAGGGCGTCGGCTGGCCGATGCGCTGGGAGCCGAGCCTGGCAGCTTCCCTCCGCTGTTCCGGGCGATGGTGTCCGCCGGTGAAAGCTCCGGCAGCCTGCCGACGATCATGGAGCGTTTGTCAGACCTGATGGAGCGGCAGGCGGTTATCCGCTCCAAGGTGCTGACGGCAATCGCCTATCCGACCGTACTGGCCGCATTCGCGGTCTGCGTGGTCGCCGCGCTGATGATCTTCGTCGTGCCACGCGTCGTCGAGCAGTTCGATACGGTGGGCCAGCAACTCCCGCTGCTGACGCGGCTCGTCATGGGCACCTCCGCCTTCCTGGCGGGCTACTGGTGGCTGCTCCTGATCCTGATGGGGTTTGGCGCCACCGCCTTCTGGCAGGCGATGAAGCGCGACGGCTTTCGCTATCGTTTCGACGCGATGATGCTTCGTCTCCCTTTTCTGGGGCGGCTGATCCGCGATCTGCACGCGGCGCGGATGGCGCGTACACTGGCCACTATGGTGGCGAGCCGGCTGCCGCTGATGGAGGGGCTGTCGCTCACCGCGCAGACTGTCCACAACCGGGTGCTGCGTCGTGCGTCGGAAGAGATAGTCGAGTCGATACGGGGCGGCGGAAGCCTGTCGGCGGCACTGCGGCGGGCGGGCGTATTCCCGCCGCTGCTCGTCTATCTGGCGGCCAGCGGCGAGAGCGCGGGGCGGCTGGATACCATGCTGGAACGGGCGGCCGATTATATGGAGCGCGAGTTCGACAGCTTCACCGCCGCCGCGCTGGCCATGCTGGAGCCGATCATCATCATATTGATGGGGGGTATCGTTGCGGTCATCATCCTGTCGATCCTGCTGCCGATCCTGCAGCTGCAGAGCCTGAGCGGGGCCTGAGGAGTGAATATGCCTTTGCGTGCAATGACTGAGTTAATCCTTGTCCGGCTTGCGGGAAGGGTCAGGGGAGGGGATGTCAAGATCTCGCCCCTGGACATGCCCTCGTCCGGCCCCTCCTGTACGCAGGATTGGGGCGCAGAGGTCCCACGGCGCTCTGCCGAACATGGCTTCACGCTCGTTGAACTGATGGTCGTGATCGTCATCATCGGCCTGCTCGCCACGATCGTGGCGATCAACGTCATCCCCGCGACCGACACCGCGCGGGTGGAGAAGGCGAAGGCGGACATCGCGACGATCGAGCAGGCGCTGGAACAATATCGGCTCGACAACCTCGCCTACCCATCTGCCGCCGACGGGCTGCAGGCCCTGCTGAGCGCACCGCCCTCGCTGGTCCAGCCGCAGCGCTATCGCCGCGGCGGCTATATCAAGAAACTGCCGGACGATCCCTGGGGTCGCCCCTACAGCTACAGCGTGCCGGGGAAGAAAGGCGCGTTCGATATCGCATCGCTGGGCGCCGACGGCCAGCCCGGCGGAGAGAATGACAATGCGGATATCCTCTCCAGCGAGATGTGATCTTCGCAAGGGGGAGGCTGGCTTCACCCTGATCGAACTGATGGTCGTGCTGACGATCATCGGCTTCACGTCGGCTGCCGTCATCCTGGCCATTCCCGATCCGCGCGGGCGCGTGGTTGACGACGCGGAGCGCTTTGCCGCCCGCGTCGCCGCCGCGCGCGACGAGGCGATCGTCACCGCGCGACCGATGAGCGTCTGGGTATCTGCCTCCGGCTATGGTTTCGATCGCCGGCAGGACGGCCAATGGGTGGGAATGCAGGAAAAGCCCTTCCTGACCGCCGACTGGAAGCCGGGCACACGCGCGCTGGTGGGCGCGGAAGGGCGGCAGCAGATCGCTTTCGACGGCACCGGCCTGCCTGCCGATCCATTGACGATCACGCTGGCTCGCGATGCCGAACGGGTGTCGGTGACGGTCGATCTCGCGGGAAAGGTGGCGGTAGGTGGATAGCCATCCCGGAACGCGTCGGGAGCGCGGCTTCACGCTGCTGGAAATGCTGGTCGCCCTGGCGGTGTTCAGCCTGGCCGCGCTGTCCCTCGTCCGGCTCCAAGGCTTCACCCTGCGCAGCGCGGCGGATCTGGACGGCAAGGCGATGGGCCAGATCGTCGCGCGCAATCTGATGGTGGAGATACAGACCGATCCAGCGCCACCGCCCATTGGCGAAGCGCAGGGGGAGATCGACAATGGCGGGCGGCGCTGGCGCTGGATGCGGACGGTGAAGGCAACCGATGACAGGCGGCTGATGCAGGTGGACCTGACCGTGGCCGGGCAGGGCGGTGGGTCGCCCAGCGTTCTGAGCTTCGTGCGAGTTGTCGAATGACGCCCGGCTCCTCTCACCGATCGGGTGAAGCGGGCTTCACCCTGATCGAGCTGCTCGTCGCGCTGATGATCTTCGCGATGCTTGCGTCGGCCGGCGTATTGCTGCTCGGCAACAGTGTGTCGGCACAGGCGCAGGTGAAGGTTCGCCTCGATGCTCTCTCGACGATCCAGCGCGCTGGCGGCGCGCTGGCGGCCGACCTGGGGCAGGCGGTGGCACGCATCAGCCGTACGCAGGCAGGGACATTGGCGCCCGCCTTCTGGTCGCATAGCGATGGCGAGGCTGCGCCGGTGCTGCAGTTCGTGCGCGGCGGGTGGGACAACCCCGCTGACATTGCCCGACCGTCACTGCAAAAGGTGGAATATTGGGTGCGACAGGGTCGGCTCGAGCGGCGCAGCTATGCACAGGTGGACGGCGCAGCGGGTGGCAACCCGGCGATGCTGCTGGATGATGTTGACGACGTCATGCTACGCTTCCGGGATGCATCGGGAATATGGCGAGACGGATGGACGCCGGCCCAACCCGACCTGTTGCCCCGCGCGGTCGAGCTGACCGTCACACGCACGAGCGAGGCGCCGGTGACGATGCGCTTCCTGGTCGCACCGGGGCCCCGGGAACGGCCAGCGGTGGATGGGGCAAACCCCGATGCCTGAGCCGGGCAGCCCGAACGAGCGAGGCGCGGCGCTGCTGACCGTGCTGCTGCTGGTCGCGGTGATGGCCGTGGTCGCGTCTACCGCGCTGGAGCGGCTGGCGCTGGCCACGCGGATGACCGGCAATGGCGGCGCGATCGATCAGGCGCGCGCCCTGGCCCATGCCGGTGCCGAAGTGGCGCGCCTGCGCATCGGCGATCTGGTTGCGGCGAGTCCCGGCAGGATCAGCCTGCGCGGCAACTGGCTCAACACGCCCCAGGGCATCCCGCTGCCGGGCGGCATGGCGACCGCGCGGGTTACCGACGGGGGCAATTGCTTCAACCTCAACAGCCTGGTGTCGGGCAGCAGCGAAGCGGCGCTGACCGTGCGGCCCACGGCCGTCGCGCAGTTCGAAGGCCTGTTGCGCCTGCTGGGCATCGACGCTCGCGCGGCCCGGTCCGTGGCAATATCTACTACCGACTGGATAGACAGCGACGCGGTGCCCCAGCCGGGCGGGGCGGAGGACGAGACATATGCACGCGCGGCGCGGCCCTATCGCACCGCCAACCGCTTCATGGTGGACCGGAGCGAGCTTCGCGCGGTGAATGGCATGACGCCGGCCCTTTACGCAATCGTCCGTCCGTGGGTCTGTGCCCTGCCGACAGCCGACCTGTCGCCGATCAACGTCAACACGCTCCTGCCCGGCCAGGCGCCGCTGATTGCGATGTTGGTGCCCGGCAAAATCGGCATCGATCAGGCGCGCGAACTGCTGGCGCGACGCCCAGTCGATGGCTATGGCAGCACCGTTCAGTTCTGGGCGCTGCCCGCGCTTGGCGGTGTGACACCGCAGGCCGAGGTGGCGCAACAGGTCAGGCTAACCACTGGATTTTTCGATGTCGATCTGACGGTCGAGGTCGGCAGCGCGCAGGCGAGGGAACAGGCATTGATCGACGCACGGCAGAGCCCGGCGATCCTGGTGCGGCGCAGCTGGACCGACGCACCATGAGCGTGCGCGACGGGCTGATCGTTGCTCTGCCCGATAGCGGCAGCGAGCCACCGCGATGGATGCGCGTCGCGGGGGGGGCGGTGGTCCAGTCCGGCACCGGTACCGGCTGGCTGTCCGCTTGCGGCCTGCCCGCGCTGCCCGATGGGATCGTGACGATGCTTGTGACGCCGGGCGCGCATACCGTGCTGCACTGGATCGACAGGCCGGACCTTCCCGCGCGGCAAGGCAGGGCGGTCGCCCGGCTCGATGCGCTGCGCGACGTCATGGTCCCTGCCGGCCAGTTACAGGTCGCGACGGATGCCAATGACGATCCGGCCGAGTCCCACCTGGTCGGCGTGACGGCGCGGACCGATCTGGTCCACTGGCTGCTATGGGCGCAGCATCATGGGCTGGACCCAGATATCATCCTGCCCGCGCCCTTGCTGCTGCCTCCGCCGGCAGAAGGCTTCGTCCGCGGTACAGTAGCGGGCGTAAGCCTGTTGCGGGGACAGGCGATCGCGCTTCCAGACGATCTGGCTGTGCCGGCCCTTGTCGGCGAAGGCGCCGTGCGAGATGCGACGCCCGACGAGATAGAGTCGGGAGCGCTCGCGGCGCTCGCCGACCCTCCGCTGAACCTGCGCCAAGGCGACTATGCCAAGCGGAGGGCGCGGGCTTTGGACCGGGCTGTGCTGATGCGCATCCTGCTATGGGCGGGCCTTATCTTGTTGGTTGGCCTGCTGGTGTCCCTCACCGCCATATTGAAACAGAATCTCGCGGCGAGCAGGCTGGATGCCAAAAGCCTGGCGTTGGCACGACAGGTGCTGCCTGCCGCGAATGATCCCGTCGCGGCGCAGGCAGAACTTGCACGGCTGCTGGCGGCGCGCGGAGCCGGAGGCCAAGCCTTCTTGGCACCAGCTGCCGCCCTGCTGACCGCCATGCAGGACGTGCCGGGTGTTGCGCTTACTACCCTGACCCGCGATCCTGCCGGCGTGGTCGGTGCGACGTTGGCTTCCGCGCGGGCGGAGGACATCAACCTGGTATTGCTGGCGCTGCAGGCCGCCGGCTACACGATCACGGCCACATCTGCGCAGGACCCTGGAGGGCGCGTACTTGCCCAGGTCACGGTGCGATCGTGACGGAGCGCTTCATCACCTACTGGGGCGATCGGTCGCCGCGCGAACGCTGGCTGATCGGCGTCATGCTCGCGCTGCTGGCGGTCGTGATCCTGTGGCTCGGGATCGTCCGGCCGATCGCGATGGCTCAAGGGGCCGCGCGCGAGGCGCTGCAGGCGGCGACGGATCGCCATGCTGTTATCCGTACGCAGGTAAAACAGATGAAGGCGCTGCCCTCGGCACCGGCTGCCGGACAACCGGGATCGATCGATCAGTTGATCGGCCAGAGCGCGGGCGAGGCCGGGCTGACGCTCGCCCGGTCGCAGGCGCAGGGGAACGACAGGATCGATATCGCGGTGGCCATTGTCCGCCCCATCGCGCTGATGTCGTGGCTGGCGTCGCTCGAAGCCCAGGGGGTGCGTGTGGAGACGATCAGCGCGCGACCGTCGGGGACTGCGGGTAGCGTTGCGGTGGAAGCCGTTCTGACGCGCGAGGCTGCGCGATGAGGTGGCTGTCCCGGCGTACCGGAATTGCCCTGTCGGTCATATTCCTGGTGGCCCTGGTCGTTTTCCTGCCGATGCGGGCTGCGCTCTCCATCGCCGGGCTGGAGCGCTGGGGCGCGAGTGCGCGCGAGGTGCGCGGGACTATATGGAGTGGCCAGATCTACCAGTTCATGCTGGGCGATATCGCGCTCGGCTCGGTCGATGGGGGCCTGTCGCCGATCCAGTTGTTGATGGGGCGCGCTCGCCTCGATGTTAAGCGGCGCACCGGTGCCGCAGATGACATCGCGGGCGCATTGACGATCGGCTTGGGCCGCATCGGCATCGACGACGTGACGGGCGCCGTGCCCTTGGGACGCAGTCTCGCGCCCCTGCCGCTGTCGAGGCTGCAGATGGACGACGTGACCGCCTGGTTCGCCGGCGAGCGTTGTGGCCATGCGGCTGGGCGGGTGCGGGCGAGGGTGTCCGGCGGCCTGCCCGGTCTCAATCTGTCCCAGGGTTTGTCGGGAAGCATCGCCTGCGACCGCGATGCCATAGTGCTGCCTCTGGTCAGCCAGTCCGGCATGGAAAGCATAAGTCTGCGAATCCTGCGATCCGGCCGCTATGCTGCCGAAATGCGCGTGCAGACCGCTGACGACGCATTGGCGGGAGCGCTCGGACAGGCCGGGTTCACCCGAGCCGGCGATGCGTTGCTGCTGAAGGTCGAAGGATCGTTGTGACGCCGCTGGTCGCGGCGCCGCTTGGCGCGGTCCTGGGCGCGATCGCCGGGAGTTTCCTCGCCACGCTGATCCTGCGCTGGCCCGAAGGACGAAGCGTTGCGCGCGGCCGGTCGCAATGCGACGGCTGCGGCCGTATGCTTGGCTTGACCGATCTCGTGCCGCTGCTGAGCGCACTGGCACAACGTGGGCAGTGCCGCGCCTGTGGAGCCCGGATCGACCCCCTGCATTGCCGCGTCGAACTCGGCTGCGCGGTGCTTGGCGGGTTCGCCCTTGGCATGGCGCCAGACGTCGGCGGACTGGCCTGGGCCTTGCTGGGCTGGCTGCTGCTGGCGCTGGCGATCCTGGACTGGCGCCATTTCTGGTTGCCTGATGCGCTGACGCTGCCGCTGGCGTTCGCAGGCCTCACGATCGGGGAATGGGCGACGGACGTCTCGCTGATGGATCGGGCGATCGGCGCGACGACCGGATACGGCGCGCTGCTTCTGATCGGCCTTTGCTACCGCGCGGTGCGCGGGCGGGACGGCCTGGGGATGGGCGATGCCAAGCTGCTGGGCGCGCTGGGCGCGTGGTTCGGCTGGCAGACGCTCCCCTTCATCATGCTGATTGCGGCTACCGGCGGTCTGGTCGCAGTGCTGGGGGCACTGGCTTGGGGCAAGCCGATGACACCGACGACCCGCGCCCCCTTTGGCACATTGCTGGCGGGAGCAGCGCTGCCAGCATGGCTGCTAATGTAGAAAATTTGGTGGACGCACTTGGGCTCGAACCAAGGACCCGCTGATTAAGAGTCAGCTGCTCTACCAACTGAGCTATGCGTCCCCGTTTCCGGGACAGTGACTGGCCTTGCCGGTCACCGTGGAGGCCGGGCGGTTAGCATGATCGGGGAAACATGCAAACATAAAATCCACCGTGGAGCGGCATTTTGCGGCCGCGGGCCGATCACCCCCAGTTACGGCTGCCCGCGCTTCGCTTTGCGGTGCGGTCGATGGCCATGATTATGCCCACGCACAGCATCACCGTCAGCATCGAGGACCCGCCATAGGACATGAAGGGCAGGGGGATGCCGACCACCGGGGCCATGCCCATCACCATCATCAGGTTGATCGCGACATAAAAGAAGATCGTCGTGGTCAGGCCTGCCGCGACCAGGCGCAAGAATTTGTCGGGTGCGCGTTCGGCGACCCGCATTCCCCAGCGAAACAGCAGGACGAATCCGCCGATCATCAGGCAGCCGCCGAGCAGCCCCCATTCTTCCGCCATGGTCGCGAAGACGAAGTCGGTATGGCCTTCCGGGAGATAGTCGAGATGGCTCTGCGTACCCCTGAGGAAACCCTTGCCGGTGAGGCCACCCGATCCGATCGCGATCTTTGACTGGCTGATATGGTAGCCGGCGCCCAGCGGGTCGCTTTCCGGGTCCAGGAAGATAAGGACGCGCTTCTTCTGATAGTCGTGCAGCGAGCTGAAGGCGATCGGCACCAGTGCCGCCACGGCAAGCCCCGATCCGATGAACAGCCGCAGCGGCAATCCCGCCAGGAACATCACCGTAACCCCGCCCGCGACGATCATCGTCGCCGTTCCGAGGTCTGGCTGCACCAGCACCAGCGCTGCGGGCACCCCGATCAACAACAGGGCCGGCCATATCGCGTTCCAGCGGCGGATGTCGCCCACGGGCAGCAGGGCGTAGAAGCGGGCGACCGTCACGACGATAACCGGTTTCATGAATTCGGAGGGCTGCAACTGCATGAACCCCAGGTTGATCCAGCGTTGGCTGCCGCCGGCGACGCCGCCGATCAGCTCGACCACCACCAGCGCGATCAGCACGGCCGCATAGGCCGGGAAGGCGAGCGCTGCGAACAGCTCCACCCGCACTCGGCTGAGCGTCAGCGCCATCGCCGCGAACACACAGAAGCGTACACACTGATTGATCGCCCAGGGCGTGATGCTGCCCCCGGCGGCGCTGTAGAGTACGAGCGTGCCGAACAGGGCGATGGCCGCGAGCAGTGCGAGCACGCGCCAGGGAAAGTCCGACAATGGTGGGGGTATGATGCTCATGGCGCGCCTGCCGTGTTCCCGGGCGTTGGCGGCGGTGGCGCGTCATCTTCCTCGGCAGGCGGCGCGGGCGCCGGCTCGGCCGCATTGGTCGCCTGCGCCGCGTTCTCGGCCAAGGGCGGCACGGCACCGGCCTCGATAGCCTTGGCCAGCTTGAACGCAGCCATCTGCTTTTCCATCCGGACGGCCGGGGTGCCTCCCCAGCCTTCCTCCAACGTCGTCAGCTTCTCCATCGCCTTCGTCGGATCGAACAGGAAGGACAGCGTATCGCTGGCGATCATCGGCGCGTCCTCATTGCGGATCATATGGCCGCCATGTTCGATGATGCAGGCGACCGCATAGCGTGGATTGTCGAACGGAACGAACCCTTGGAAAAGGGCATGGTCGCGCAGCTTGAAGGCCAGCGAACTGCTGCCGCGCACACCGCCCGCGCGTTCTGACATGGTGATGCGGCGCACCTGGGCGGTGCCGGTCTTGCCGGCGACCTGGATGCCGGGAATGCTGCTGCGCGCGGCGCCCCCCGTGCCGCCTCCGTTGACAACCGCGTTCATGGCGTCGCGGATGATGACCAGATGCTCTTCCGATGCGCCCACCGAGGCAGGATCGGGCCTGCGGGCGCCATGGATGAAATTGGGTATCAGCTGCCTGCCTGTAGCCAGCCGCGCCGCCATCACCGCCATCTGGAGCGGATTGATGAGCATATAGCCTTGGCCGATGGTGGCATTGACGGTGTCGTAGACCTGCCATTCCTCACCATATTTCCTGAGCTTCCAGGCAGGGTCCGGCACCGTGCCATAGGATTGACTGGGGAAAGGGATGTCGAATTTCTGCCCCATGCCCACGCGCCGGGCCATGCTGGCGATCCGGTTCATGCCGATTCGCTGAGCCATCTGGTAGAAATATATGTCGCAGCTCTGCGCGATCGCGGTGCGCATATTGACCGACCCGTGGCCACGCCGCTTGTGGCAGTGGAACAGGCCGTTGCCGACGCGCATCGCGCCGCCGCAGCCGATCGTGTCGCTAGGGCTGATCCCCGCCTCCAGCAGCGCCAGCGCCACCATGGGCTTTACGGTGGAGCCGGGAGGATAAAGACCCTGGAGCGTCTTGTTGCGCAGCGGAACATGATCGTCCTGGCTCAGCATCTCCCATTCCAGGTGGCTGATGCCGTCTGAAAAGCTGTTGGGATCGTAACTGGGCATGGATGCCATGGCGAGAACGTCGCCATTGCTGCAATCCAGAACGACGACCGAGCCGCTCTGGGTCGCGAGACGACGACCGGCATATTCCTGCAACCCGGCGTCGATGGTCAGGCGGACGCTGTTGCCCGGCGTGTCCGGCCGGGTGGTGAGTTCGCGCACGATCTTGCCGCGCGCGGTGACTTCGACCCGCTTTGCCCCCGGTTTGCCCGTCAGCTGGCGGTCGAAGGATTTTTCCAGCCCGTCCTTGCCGAGCTTGAAGCCCGGTACGATCAACAGCGGGTCAGGGTTCTTTTCATAATCCTTGGCTGATGCAGTGCCGACATAGCCCAGAAGATGTCCTACCGTGGCACCGGCAGGATAATGGCGGGAAAAGCCTTGGCTGGGGGCGACGCCGGGCAGGTCGGGCAGACGCACGCTGATCGCGGCGAACTGGTCGTAGGTTATGTTTTCGGCGACGGGCACGGGCTGGAAGCCGGCCGCCTTATTCAGGTCCTCGCGAATCCGGGCGACTTCGTCCGGCTCGAGCAGCAACAGCTTTGCCAGGGTGGCGATCGTCGCTTCGGGCTCCTTCACCCGCTGCGGGATCAGGTCGACGCGAAAGTCGGTGCGGTTGTTGGCCAAGGGTTTGCCGTTGCGATCGATGAGCCAGCCCCGGCGCGGCGGGATCAGCGTCAGGTTGACGCGGTTGCTTTCCGAGAGGAGCTGATATTTCTCGTTTTCCGCAACGCTGATCCACGCCATGCGGCCGATCAGCAGGGCGCCCATGCCGACCTGAAGCCCGCCGACGATGAATGCGCGCCGCTGGAACGTATAGGATTGCGCGGCTTCGGTAATGAGCTTGCGGGGCGAACGCCGGAACGAAAAGCCGAACTTCATGCCATCAGCCGCCAGCGATCGATCAAGGCGCATTGCCGGGCGACGAAGGGAAACAGCAGGATCGACCACAAGATCTGGGGCGCTATCAGCATCAGTTGCGCCCTGCCGCCGCCGACATACCCTGCCAACAGCAAACCGCCCAGCTGGCAGAACAGGATGGCCGCCGCCGCGATCGCCCAGTCCTGCTTATAGTCACGCCACATCAGCCGCTGTTCGACGGCGTCGATCGCGATCAGCGTTAAGGTCCACAGAAATACGGCGGACCCGATGGGCTGCCCGCTCATCACATCGTCGAAAAGGCCGAGGGGCAGGGCGATCCATGCACGCCACATATCCGGCCGCAGCAGCCGCCAAGACAGAAATATGAGCAGGCCGAAGGGCGGCATGATCGGCGATTGCGCGATCACCGGCAGGATTGTCACCGCCGATCCCAGCATTACCGATATCACCGGCGTCCCGTCGAGCCGCACCCGCGATGGTTGCCGCCCCAGCCTGGTGGTGTGCAGCAGATGCCGGTCGATCACGGCGCGCTTCCGTTTGCTGCCTTGGCCGTCTCGCCCGGTACTGCCGATTGCGGATTGGGGCGGATCACGATCTGTTCGAAGGCGCGCTCGACGATCACGGCGTCGACTTTCGCGGGATTGGCAAGCGGCACCCCGACCGCGATCTCGCCCTCTATGCGCAGGACGACGGCGACGGGAATATTGGGCTGATAGATGCCGCCAATGCCTGATGTTACCAACAGGTCGCCGGCACGAAAGGGATTGTTGCCCGCCGCCAGCGCCCGGATTTCCAAGGTGCCGTCGCCGATACCCGTCGATATGGCGGGAATGCTGTCCGACGC